>NZ_CP090974.1:3773341-4092736 GCF_021513195.1 Shewanella sp. OMA3-2
TAACTTAGCGCGCTCAAGTTGTTGGTCGATATCAAAACCAAACACCTTGACGCTGCCTGCAGTTTTTTGCACTAATGAGCTAATAATGCCAATGGTGGTCGATTTACCCGCACCGTTAGGGCCGAGTAACGCAAAAAAGTCACCTTGTTTAACCGTTAAGCTGAGTGATTTAACGGCTTCAACACCCCCTTTGTAGGTTTTTTGTAGATTTTCTATCACCAGGGCATCGGTGCGTTCAGTCATGCTAAATTCCTTATTTTATCGAAAAAAACTCCCACAATAGTGGGAGTTATTTGTAATACTGTTGTCGTTATAAAGGGACGACTTTAGCGATGTAAGGCAGATTACGATATTGTTCGGCATAATCAATGCCGTAGCCAACAATAAACTCATCGGGAATGGTTATGCCAATAAAATCAACCGGCACATTCACTTCACGACGCTCAGGCTTATCTAACAAAGTGCATAAAGCTAAGCTTTTTGGATTACGCAGTAATAAAATTTCGCGCACCTTATTTAGGGTGTTACCTGAGTCAATTAAGTCTTCGACAATCAGCACGTCACGGTCAGCAATATCTGATTGGATATCTTTTAAAATTTTAACATCACGAGAACTGGTGATGGCATTGCCGTAACTTGATACCGACATAAAGTCGATTTCAACATGACCTTTAATACGCCGACATAAATCTGCCATAAAAACGACCGAGCCTTTTAATAAGCCAACCATTAATAAACGTTCGCTGTTGGCATAGTGAGCGTTAATACGCTCGGCTAGTTGGTCTAAAGTTTGATTGATTTCTTCGGTTGAAATCATAGGTTCTATGGTGTGTTTCATACAGTTCTCAATTATCGATATCTTGGGGAGCGTCAATGCCATAACCCCAGCGATTTGTCAGTGCGTGTGCAATACCCAAATGATCCAGAATTCGGGAAACCATGAAGTCTACCAGATCTTCCACCGATTTGGGATTATGATAAAAACCTGGTGCGGCTGGCATTATGGTGGCACCATTGCGGGTCAGGCTTAACATATGTTCTAAGTGTATGGCACTAAAAGGGGTTTCTCTTGGAACAAGTATTAATTGACCGCGCTCTTTAATCACCACATCGGCCGCGCGTTCTAATAAATTATTGCTCATGCCGGTGGCGACTGCCGCTAACGTGCCTGTTGAGCATGGGCATATCACCATTTGCTTAGGCGCTGCACTGCCAGACGCTGGCGGCGAAAACCATTCATCTTTACCCAGTACAATTAATTCACCCGCTAATGGCACCTGTTGCTCAGTAAAATAGCGGTGTAATTGCTCGCGTGCTTTGTCAGGATTGGCACTTAACTGTAAGCCGTGTTCGGTGGCAAGTACCACTCTGGCAGCACTAGATATCATTAAAAAAACCTGATAATCCGCCGCCAATAAACATTGCAATAATTTGATGCCATAAGGTGCGCCAGAGGCACCGGTCCAGGCTAAACTAATTGCTTTCTCTTTTTTGGCGTAAGCCATCGTTAATCCTTATTCAATATTACGTTTTGCCGCTAGTGTGGCTCTGGGACGCGTTATCCAGCTCTGGCTGTACTTATTCAGCTTTGAGAGGACTGAGTAAGTAATGCCTGAATGATTTGCTGGTGAATACCATTAAAACCACCGTTACTCATGACCACTATGGTGTCACCAGGGTTAGCCGCTTGAGTGACTTTTGCCACAATATAACTAATATCGTCACTGACGGTAACCGGAATAGAAGCTGAACGCATATTGTCGGCAATGTCCCAACCAACATTGCTGGCTTGATACAGCCATGCTTCGTCGGCCAGTGCCATCGAACTGGCTAGGGTATCTTTGTGCACGCCACTTTTCATGGTGTTAGAACGAGGTTCAAGCACCACTATAATTTTGCCACTGGCGTTATCCCCACTCCCCACTTTGGCGCGAAGGCCTTTTAGGGTGGTTTCAATCGCGGTTGGGTGATGGGCAAAATCATCGTAAACCGCAATATTATTCGGTGTGGCTAATAATTCCATACGTCGCTTTGGCGGACTAAATTGCGCTAAAGCTTCAATAGCATGTTGCGGGGTAACGCCCACGTGACGTGCGGCGGCAATGGCCATTATCGCATTTTCAATATTATGCTGACCAATTAAACCCCAGTTTAATATCCCCTGGGACTCACCTTTAAATAGCACTTCAAACTCATGACCGTCAGCGGCAATGCACTGACCTTGCCAACCCTCATGCGTTGTGACACTAAAGGTTTCTTGCTCACTCCAGCACCCCATATCAATAACCTGTTTAACCGCAATAATATCTTTAGGCCAAATGACTTTGCCCTCACCTGGTACGGTGCGAATAACATGGTTAAATTGACGTTGAATAGCCGCTAGGTCTGTAAAAATATCGGCATGATCAAATTCTAAATTATTGATCACCAATGTGCGTGGTTTGTAATGCACAAACTTAGAGCGTTTATCGAAAAAGGCACTGTCGTATTCGTCTGCTTCTACCACAAAAAAAGCCGAGTCGCCTAATCGTGCTGACACACCAAAGTTTTGCGGTACGCCACCAATTAAAAAGCCCGGTTGATAGCCGCAATACTCTAATACCCATGCAAGCATGCTGGCTGTAGATGTTTTTCCGTGGGTGCCAGAAACCGCTAATACCCAACGATTAGGCAAAATATGTTCTGACAAAAATTGCGGCCCAGAGGTATATTTTATCCCGCGGTTTAATACCGCTTCCACGCACGGATTACCTCGGCTCATGGCATTACCAATCACCACAATATCGGGCTGATTAATGCCTTCTTCACCCAATTGACTTGGGTCAAAACCTTGAATTAACTCTATGCCTTGCTGTTCAAGTTGGGTGCTCATTGGCGGATACACATTAGCATCGCTACCAGTCACCTTGTGACCCATTGCACGTGCTAATAACGCTAAACCACCCATAAAGGTGCCACAAATGCCAAGAATATGTACGTGCATGCAAAAACTCTTTTAAAGAACAATTTGCGCTTATTCTACCCAGTAGCTGCGCCATTGTCAGTTAACAATGCCTTAATTTAACTTCATATTAGGTTTGCATCGACGCTTTACGCGCCAAGAAACTCAGCCCGAGTAGAAGCGTTAGCCTTAAAGCTGCCACCTAATGCAGTGGTTTGCGTGTTTGATGTGGTGTCCATTATGCCGCGCGACTTAACGCAATAATGCGTCGCTTTAATGGTTACCGCTACATCTTGGGTTTCCAATAAGGTTTGCAATGCCACTAACACTTGCTGAGTTAAGCGCTCTTGCACCTGAGGGCGCTGAGCAAAAAAACGCACAATACGATTTATTTTAGACAAACCAATGATTTTGCCTTTAGGGATATAAGCCACTTTGGCGACACCATCTATGGTAATAAAGTGATGCTCACAGGTGCTGACCACGCTGATATCGCTGACTTTAACCATTTCTTCCACGCCCATCTTGTTTTCAATTTGGCTGATTTTTGGAAAGTTAGCGTAATCTAATCCGGAGAAAATTTCATTCACGTACATTTTAGCGATACGGTGTGGTGTTTCAGCTAAACTGTCATCGCTTAAGTCTAGTCCCAGCGTTGACACAACCTCTGTCATTAGCTCTTTAATACGCTCATACTTTTGCTGTGCGGTAAGTTCCGAAGGCAACAACGGCGTTTCTAACCCCTGCTCAACTAATGCTGACTGCACCTTTTTAGCGGCGTCTGAAATATTGCCGTGGTTGACTGACACAGTACGATTTACTGACATAATTGACCCCTTAAATGAGTTTAACGGCGATACTCTAAAGATAACGATACTGAATCGGCAAAGCGTAATGCATGGGGCTTGTCGATAGTGACTTTCGCTAGAGTGACAGACGGATGTTGGCTACATATGTCAACTACATCGGCCACCAGCTTTTCAAGTAATAAGAATCGCCCTTCCTCAACGTGCTGAATCACTTTTTTGGTGATGATTTTGTAATTGAGTGCATCTGCCACATTGTCAGTTTGAAATGACTTGTCTGCGGGGTAATGAATTTCAATATTGATCACCACATCCTGCTGTTTTTCTCTTTCATCCTGGTTAAACCCGATAAAAGTGCGTAAACGAAGATTGGTGACATTAATAATAGCATGGCTATAAGCGCCTATTTTTAAAGACATCTTTATGGCTCACATTAAATACAGATGCCTCGTTATACGGCACGTTTAGATGAAAGGTTCACATATTTAAAAGGATTGGTATAACCGTAATAAAAAAGCCCTGCTCGATGAGCAGGGCTTTGAGGCTGATTAATGCGACTTAGAAGGTCTTGTAATCACGGTATTTCACATTAAAGAATATGATGTAAAACACAGGCACAATAATTAACGTTAAGATGGTGGCCACACCTAAACCAAACATCACTACCGCGGCTAATGATTCAAAAAATGCATCTGTTATTAACGGTAAAACTCCTAAAATGGTAGTTACCGCAGCCATACACACAGGGCGTACACGACTAACGGTAGACTCAAACACCGCCTGAAATATCTCTTTGCCTTCATTAATCTCGGTGTTGATTTGATCAAGCAACACGATACCATTTTTAAGCAACATGCCCGATAAACTCAACATCCCCAGCAGCGCCATAAAGCTAAAGGGCTTGTCTAAAATCAATAATCCTGAAGTAATACCAATAATCGCTAAGGGAACACAGCACCAAATAACCAGAGGCTTACGCACTGAATTAAACAAGAAAACCGTGATTAAAAACATCATCAAGAATCCTATAGGTAAAGTAGAAAACAACGACGCTTTCGCATCACTGGATGATTCAAACTCACCGCCCCATTGCAATTCGTACCCTGCGGGTAACTCAAGCGCTTCAATTTTAGGCCTAACTTGATTAAATAATGCCGCGGGTAAAATATCATATTCAAAGTCAGCATCAGCAAACACAGTTAAGGTGCGCTTACGGTCACGGCGTTGAATAATCGGGTCTTCAAATTTAACGTCAAAGCCATCTACAACCTGCTGAAGTGGCACAAAGCCATTCACAACAGGACTCCAAATTCGAATACTTTCCATTGACTCAATATCAACACGTTCATCGTTAGGTAAACGACCGATAATAGGCAATAAGGTAGTGCCTTCACGGTAAACCCCTATGTCCACCCCAGTAAAGGCGAACTTAATGGCTTTATCGACTTCACTTTTAACAATACCTAAGCGGCGGGCCTGGGTTTCATTAAAGCGCGGTGCAATATATTTAACCCGATCACGCCAGTTATGACGTACGTTAACTGTACCGGGTGTCGTTAAAAATGGTCATAACCTGTGAACCAAGTTCACGCAGCACATCAGGATCTGGCCCGCTTAATCTGGCTTCAATTTTGGCATCTGTTGAAGGGCCAATTTCTAGGCGTTTAAATTTAAGCTGGGTTTGCGGGAAAAACTGTTCAGCCTGACGTCTAAACTCAACCATTACCGGTTGTAAGGTATCAAAACTACTGGTGCGAACCGCTATTTGACCGTATGAGGCAAAGTTTTTCTCCGGTGAGTAAGTTAATAAGAAACGCGGAAAACCTTTACCTATGGTTGAGGCAACATACTCTACATTTTCAATGGCAACGACTTTAGCTTCCATTTGCTTAATCACCACTTCTGTTTCGCGCACATCTGCTCCTTCAGGCATCCACACATCAACTAAAAATATCGGCGTTGTTGAAGGCGGGAAAAAGGATTGCTTAACATAGGCAAAGCCTGCAATAGAAATAACAAACATCACCAGTACAACAAAGGTACTGAACCAGCGGAATCGCATACAAATATTGAGTATTTTTTTGTAAAACACAAAGAATGCGCCGCCATAGGGATCGGCTAACTCACCTTCAGGCACTTTCTCACCGTCTTTACCGAAAAATATTTGTGCAAAAAATGGCGTAATCGTAATGGCGGTAATCCAAGATAAAAACAGTGAAAACAGCAACACCCAGAATAATGACCCAGCAAACTCACCCGTAGCATCGGGTGACAAACCAATTGGTGCAAAGGCAATAATAGCGATAACGGTAGCACCTAATAATGGCCACATCGTTTGCTTAACAATGGCCTGGCCAGCTTCAAGTGTGGTTTGGCCTCGTTGGCGACCAATCAGAATACCTTCAACCACCACAATGGCGTTGTCCACCAGCATGCCTAAGGCAATGATCAATGCGCCAAGTGAAATACGCTGCAGTTCAATTTCTGCCTGCTGCATCAGCATAAAGGTGCCAAGACAGGTTAAAAATAGAATCAGGCCAATTAAAATACCGCTTTTAACCCCCATAAAGACCAGTAGTACACCAATAACAATGACGACTGCGGCAATAAGGTTCCACACAAAGCTGCTAACCGAAACATCCACCTCGTTAGGCTGGTTATACATGGTTTCAATGTGCATACCTGCCGGTCTTGCACTTTCAATTGAGGCTAACTTAGCATCGACTAGCTTGCCCACTTCAACAACATTGACCCCTGATGAAAACGAGATACCTATGTTAATGGCGCTATGTTGGTTAAAGCTTAATAGGTTGGTGGGAATATTTTGAAAACCACGGCTAACGGTGGCGACATCTTTAAGGTAAATGAGTTTGTTACCTTGGGTGCCAGGAATAATTAGCTCTTCTAACTCTTCAACAGAACGAAAACCGCCGCTGGTTCTGATTTTAAGGTTATCACCCGATACCCTAATATTACCGGCATCAGACACCATGTTTTGTGAATTAAGTAGATTGGAAATAAGCTGTGGATCAATATTAGAACTGGCCGCCTTATTCAGTGACATTTCAACAAACACTTGCTCTTGTTGTTTACCCGCAAGTGACACCTTACCAACACCAGGTATAAGCTCTAACTCACGCTTTACATAGTCAACATAATCTAATAAATCTCGGTAACTGTAATCCGTACCGCTCACCATCAGCATAATGCCGTAAACATCACCAAAGTCATCATTGACCATAGGGGCATGCGCGCCCTGGCGGTAAACTTGATGCCATGTCATTCACTTTACGACGCAGTTCATCCCAAATTTGGGGTAATTCATCTGGGCCATAATTGTTTCTCATGGTGACAGTAATTTGCGACATACCTGAAGTACTGAGCGAACGAATTTTATCGATATAAGGCAGTTCTTGAATGGCTTTTTCAACCAAGTAAGTCACTTCTTCCTCAACTTCTGTTGAGGTAGCCCCAGGGTATAAGGTCACGACCACAGCATCTTTAATGGTAAATGGTGGGTCTTCTAACTGGCCTAATCCAGTGAAGGACATTAGCCCACCGATAAGTAAAATAAGGATAAACATCCAACTTATCACGGTATTTTTTACGAAATATCCTGCAATATTCATATAGTAATTACCCTTGAATTAATTGAACTTGTTGGCCTTCAATCATGCGTGAAGCTCCTGTGGTAATAATAGTCTGACCGTCTTTAAGTCCACTGACCACTTCAATATTGTCACCCACAATAACCCCCAGTTTGACTGGCTGATACTGCACGGTTTTAGTGTTAGCCTGGTAAACCCACACGCCGCTTTCCTGATGGGCGAGTTGGTCACCGTCTTTCATGACCACCGCTTTAATGGGCAATAAAAATTGGCGGCTATAGGTGTAGGTCATATTGCTTAAATTGACTTTCACTTTGGCTGGCATCCCTTCCAATACCTTATATTGCTCATCTAAATCTACCGCGATAGTGGCAATATAGGTTGATGTAGTGGGATCTTTTTCAGTATTAATTTCAAGTAATCGCCCCTCAAATACTACCCCATCAAATGCTTCAAAACTGACTTCAAAGGCACTTTCATCTGTCGCACGTCGGGAAACCGCAATCAACATATCGGGAATTTGCACATCGACTTCAATTTGTTCGGTTCTTTGCACGCTTAACACCGATATACCAGGTTGAACGTTTTCAAATGACTGGAGAAAAACATCGCTAATCATGCCATCAAAAGGCGCACGTAATTCAGTATATTGCAGACTAAGCTCAGCTTGTTTTGCCTGTGCTTTTGCCACTAAATATTGCGCGTTCATTTGGTCATATTCAGATTGTGCCATCAGCTTTTGATTAACTAATTGCTTACCACGCTGGGCTTGTTTAAAAGTGACCTCCATACGAGCTTGACGATCATTGAGCACTATTTCATAATCACGCTTTTCAAGTACGGCCAGTAAATCACCTTGTTTAATAGGCTGACCTTTAACCACAGGTAACCGCGCGATACGCCCTTCAACTCGAAATGATAATTTAGTCAAATCTTGCGCCCGTGACACGCCATTAAATTCCCGCATCACCTGATTTTCAATGCTGGGTAAGGTGTATACATCAACTAAAGTCGGTTTGTGTTCCATTTCAAGCGGTTTACTGCAACCGGTCATAAAGACAAATGAAGTTAGAACGCTGATAACAATATTAGTGGTGTTGTTAATCTTCATATTACAGCCCTCTTTCCTTAACCCAGCGCACTGTGTTTTCACCGTCGGTTAACTCACTGGCACCAGCTACCACTAACCAGTCACCGTCATCTAACCCTGATTCAAGTCGATTATCATTTAATCTCACCGCCACTTTTTGTACTTTTTGCTGTTCTGGTAACCAGCGAAACACATAAGTCTGGCCATTTTCATCAACTCTAGCGCCTGCGGTAATTAGCGGGTTACTACTTGCGCCGCGGTAAGGTAATTTAACCCTAACCGATGCAACCATGCCGGGTAATACATTTAATTCAGTAGGCATTTTCAAGGTTAAAATAATGGTATAACTGCCAGTACTGGGATCAGCAACGGTACTGAGCTCTTTCAGTCTGGCTTTATACCAGGCATCGCGGCTGTCAAATTTCACATCAATGTTTTCGACCTGACCTTCATTAACTCTATTAGCCTGAATTGCACCAATAAACTGTTCAGGTAATTGAAAGCTAATGTCGATAAATGATTCGGTACGAATGCCCATAATCGATTCTTGTGCTTGTACAAACTCAAACTGTTTGCGATCACGCTTTGAAATCATGCCGTCATAAGGCGCTTTTAGTTGAGTATAAGCAAGATCAGTTTCAGCTTTATCCAGTGCGGCTCTGGCAATGGTAAAATCACTTTTTGATTGGTCAAAATCATTACGAGACACCACACCTTGCTCGACTAAACTGCTGGCGCGTTCAAACAACACTTTGGCTAGCTCATATTGCGCTTTAGCCACTTCATGTTGCTGTTGATATAAATCACTGTCTAACTTAGCCAGTAAGTCACCCGCTTTAACATGATCGCCAGGGCGAACAAAAATATCGGCTATTTGTCCTGCCACCCTAAACGACAACGACGCTTTATCTGCCGCGCGCACTTCACCAGGTAATAACCGCTCCCGAAAACCTTTGCCAATATCAAGCTGTATGACTTTAACAGGGCGAGCAAACGACTGAGTATTTGCATCCAGTGTGATGTCATTGCTATCGCTAGCAATAGCAGTGGTCGGCGGGACAAACATCATGCTTAACAGCATGATCGAGGTGGAAAACGAACAGAAGATCTGACGAGCATTCATTGTGCTTGATCCTTCAAAACAAATATTAATGAATATTAACATTTAACTAAGTGAGACATTAAGTCAATTTAAAACAATTAGGATCTAATCAGGCGATTTAATCGTATAATTTTTCATTCGATACTGATTTAAACTAGCCTAATTGCGCCAATAGTTAGCACCCAGAATGGGTATAAGATAAGGGCACTTGTATGGCTTGCTTCATAGTCTAGGCTTCAGTGTAATAATAAGAGGGAAATATGATGGAATTGACCATATTTTATGACAGTACATGTCCACTGTGTGCCAATGAAATGCGCCAACTGAAACGGCATGATAAGTATGATGAAATTCATCTAGAAGACTTATACAGTGCTGACTTAAACGAACGCTTCCCACAAATTGATATCGAAAAAGCTAACATCATGCTTCACGGATTAACCAAAGACGGACAAATGCTGCTGGGGTTAGACGTTACGGCAAAAGCATGGGGGATTACCGGTAAAAAAACCTGGATTCAATGGCTTAGAAAGCCTTTGATTAAACCTGTTGCTGATAAAGCTTATCTGATACTTGCCAAAAATCGCTATAAAATCTCATATCTGCTAACCGGCAAACAACGATGCAATAATGGTCAATGTGGCTTACCGAAAAACAATTTCAAGTAATCGATTTTAAGTAAACAGTAATGACAATTAACCTCAAAGGCTTATGAAACCTTCAATTTAACATGGTGGATGCAATCAATGGACAGTGACGCGAACCGAAATAACTCTATTAGTGCGGCTGAAGTTGTGATTATTATTGGCGCTAATTCGGCTATTGGCCAGGCCTTTGCTGTTCAATGTATTAAGCAACATAAAATCGATGCGGGTAGCAACAATCATCAGCAAAACGACAAATACATCGATGACGACAAGCGGTCCATTCATTTAATAACCATTAGCCGAGATGAATACCAACACAGTGCCGAGATGCATCCTCTAGTGCTTCAAAATCAACAGCAGTTATCATGGCAACATTACCAATGTAATAATTCGCAACAGAATATTGAGCAACTGGTAGAACAGCAGATCATCCCTCACATTGCAGCAAGTCACGGCACCGTCAGTCGAATACTTATTTGTAATGGCGTATTGCATCAAGGGGCAATACAACCTGAAAAAAAGATAGAGGATATCAATGAAGCCAATTTGCTCGCCTTGATGCAGATGAATACCATCACGCCTATGCTTTGGCTGCAAGGTTTGGTAAAGCTTCTATCAAAGCAGCGAAATCCTGTAGTGATCAGTATTTTAAGCGCCAGAGTCGGCAGTATCAGTGACAATCGCCTAGGCGGCTGGTATAGCTATCGAACCAGTAAAGCAGCATTAAACATGTTGATAAAAACCACTGCGGTTGAGTTTGCTAGGCGGCTCAAGCATGTAAAACTAATGGCTTTTCATCCGGGCACCACAGACACTGCCCTATCAAAACCTTTTCAGCAGAATGTTGCCGCAGAGAAATTATTTACCCCTGAATTTGTGGCGGTGCAGCTTTACAATATACAGTCGAATATAGCGGTAGACGGGCAAGCGAGTTTTATTGATTGGGCAGGTAATGATATTCAGTGGTAGAGGCACTTTCTAGCTGTATATGCTATTTACTTTGATCATTGCTAATGGCATTCGCTTTAATCATTGGTAATTGTGCGTCGCTTTAGCGGCGGTGATATAAGTGGCAGTGCTACAAATTACAGCCATAAAAAAACGCGAAGCATTGCTTCGCGTTTTTTATTAGAGAGTTGAATTACTTAACGAATTCAACACCTAGTTTAATGTCAGCTTTTAATGTATCTAACATTGAATCACGTGCGTTAGCTTCAAATGCACTTACGTCACCGTAAGGAAGCACTTTTTCTACGCCGTTTTTACCAAGAAGAATAGGTTGAGCGAAGAACTCAGCGTGTTCGCTGCCACCATCAACATAGGCACATTCAACGATGTTAGCTTCACCTTGAAGACCACGTACTAATGATAAACCAAAGCGACATGCTGCTTGGCCCATTGATAATGTTGCGCTACCGCCACCAGCTTTAGCTTCAACAACTTCAGTACCTGCGTTTTGAATACGAGTAGTCATTGCTGCTACTTCTTCATCAGTGAAAGTCACGCCTTCAACCTGAGAAAGTAGTGGCAGAATAGTCACGCCACTGTGGCCGCCGATAACGTTAACTTTAACATCAGCAACGTTTAAGCCTTTAAGCTCAGCAATGAAAGTTTCGCTACGGATAACGTCAAGTGTAGTAATACCGAATAAACGGTTTTTGTCATAAACACCGGCATTTTTTAATACTTCAGCAGCAATCGCTACCGTAGTGTTAACTGGGTTAGTAATAATACCCACTAATGCTTTAGGACAAGTTACCGCCACTTTTTCCATTAGGTTACGCACGATACCCGCGTTGATGTTGAATAGATCTGAACGATCCATACCAGGCTTACGCGCAACACCAGCAGACATTAATACTACATCAGCATCAACTAATGCATCAGTTGGGTCTTGACCAGCAAAACCTTTTACTTCTACATCTGTTGGGATGTGACTTAAGTCAACCGCAACACCAGGAGTAACAGGAGCGATGTCATATAGAGACAACTTTGAGCCAGCAGGCAGTTGAGTTTTTAACAATAAAGCTAAGGCCTGGCCAATACCACCAGCAGCACCAAGTACGGCAACTTTCATAATCATCTCCATCTATTTATACAATTTGTGACATAGACTACTATCTATCGTGGCGTCACATTACTGGATTGGCGGGGTAATTTCAATTATCCATTAGTGGAGTGTAGTAAATAAGTGTTTACTCAATTCAAGGTAAATCAGCGTTGCGCGTTTGAATGCAGGGTTTAGATCATTACCTAATGAGATATGACAAACTCATGCAAGTTTAAATGCTGGTTTTAACACCATGGATTTTACCGCGTATTTGATTAAACGAACTTGGGTTAGGCTTTGATTTAAATTAGATTATTTAGTAATTTAACGCGTTAGTGATGTTTCCCTGCAGAAATTTGATATAGCTTCCTTAGCCGCTAGTTTGTAAAGCCTATTGGGGTGGTACTACTATGAGTTGCTAGGCCATTTATAGTAGGATGCCGATATCCGCCTATATTGATTTAAGTCAATTAATCAAAACCATTCGCAAATTGAGAGAACAAAATGAAAATAAGAAAAGGCCAATTAGCAGACCTGAACGCACTGGTTAATTTCAACCAAGCCATGGCAATGGAAACTGAAAATCTACAGTTAGACAATGCTACCCTTACCCGTGGGGTAAGCGGATTACTCAATAACCCTGAACGCGGTTTTTATTTAGTGGCTGAAATAAATGATGTGATTGTCGGCTCATTAATGGTCACATTTGAGTGGAGCGACTGGCGCGCGTGTCAGTATTACTGGATCCAAAGTGTGTATATTCGCCCAGAAAATCGTCGTCAGGGTATTTATGCAAAACTATATCAAGCTATAAAAGATATGGCGGCAGAAAAAGGCGATGCTGCTAGTTTCCGTTTATATGTAGAACAAGAAAACAAACCGGCGCAAAAAACCTATGAAGCGTTAGGAATGGAGCAAAGCCATTATTTGATGTACGAAGAAAAAGCTAAGTAACTTAAATCACCATTAGTGCAATCACAACAAAAACAGCTTACAAAACCTCGGCTAGTAAGCTGTTTAATAAACGTTAAAACAAATAAAAACTGACCATGAAGGTCAAGTAAACAAACTTGTTTACTATCGTATTGTTAAGGATAATCAGTTTGTTAAACATGAAAAAATTATTAATACTTCTAGGGGGAATGACGTTCTCGGTTTCAACGATTGCTTCACCAGAAATGTATCTTGAGTGCAATACTTGCACAACTCAGTCTCAGCTGGTTAATTTTGCTAAAACGAACGCAAGATTAAATACGACGGTTGTCATGCATGTCATTAACTTAAATCATATTTTGTATGAGAAATATCTAGTCACTAAAACGAAATCTTTTGAATGTGAACAAAACAACCAGTCAGATATAACAACAGACAAATCACCGGTTTGCCAGAATGTTTATCATTACAAAACGATCAGTCAAAGTGTTGATAAACAAGATTTAACTGACTTTACCCATTATGCCTTAGCGTATAATGAGACTAAAGATTTTTTCAACCAAAGCGCCATCGAAATCCCAAATAATATAACGACCTCAGCTTTTGAGTTAATTGGCAATAGTTATGCCCAAGGTCTTTCAGTTGATTATTTCAATAATAGCTTACAAAAATCAGCGCTTTACAAAGAAAAACTCACTAAATGGGCTGAAGGAATTTCAAGCAAAATAAGCACTTCAATAACGGTCAAACCACCATCAATAGTCTTTACCTATTCTGATGGCACTTTAGCTTATGCTGTTGTAGATTTCGTCGATATGGACGGGCAATACCATTTTAAATTTACAACAATTGAAGATAGTAATAATCGTTTCGACTTAACAAAAACCAATCCATTTGGTGACTATTATACTTTTTCGGATATGCGACTTGAATCTTGGCATATTTTATTGGAAATAACTATCACTTTATAACCTGAATTTCAGCGGTACAAGCGAAAATACAGTACCGAGTGGTAAGGTCAATACTGTACCTATATGAACAACAAGTGAAGTCTGCGCTGATCAAAATTAATATTGGGTCAATTTACTGCGGGTGACTGCACCTGCAGTAAATTACCTCAAACAGTACTAAAAATTGACTAGAAACAGTATCTAAAAGCTACCCTGCTCGCATCGCCATTATCGCCGTAAGGTTAATAGGCTCGGGATATTGAACAAAATCCTTTTGTTGCTGATCAACCGCATAAATAGACATTCTGTCGGCAAGCTCATTCCCTTCAATACCAATATGCGCTGCAACATGGACTAACTCTAATCTATCTTTTAGCGCATCATAAAGTGCATGTGCTTGTTTAATTAGTGCCAAATTAGCAATCTCGCCGCCTTTACGGGTCCAGCCTTTAGCTTTCCAACCATAAGCCCAATTACTGATGCAATTGATTGAGTATTGTGAGTCACTGTAAATACGCACGGTTAAATTGTCAGCCAGAGCGCTGGCGGCCATTTTGATGGCTTCATGCAGTGCATTTAATTCAGCGGTATTGTTAGTGCCATTAGGGTTAAATAAGCCATACCACAAGTCAGTCAGTTTACCTTTGCGGTATACCGCCACACCAGAACCTGCTTTACCTGGGTTAGGATCGCAGCCGCCATCGGTATAAAGTACGATATCAAACTCACTTAATGCTGCAGGTTGATGCTCAGCAGTTGAACTTGATTGAGTTTTTGTTTTTGTCGTTGCCGATTTAGCCGAGCTAATGTTTGCAGAGCTCATGCTAGGAGAGCTATTTTTAGCCGAAAAAATGGCTTTATTGGCTGACTGGGCAAAAGCTGCTTTAGCCTCTGATTCGCTGGGGAATGATTTATATTTAGCTCCAGGAAACTTGTCCACCTGGCGCTTTGCTTCATCCCAAGTGGTATAAATACCGGTGTATGGCCTTGCCAAACGACGTAAAATTTCTTTGCCATGTGTGGCCTTGATATGTTGAAAAACAATAAGTCGATCATGCCATGTAAGGCTTATGTCGTCTATTGCTTATGGCTTTGTTTTGGCTTATGGCTTTGTTTTGGCTTATGGCTTTGTTTTGGCTTATAGATTAGTGCCTGGCATTGCCAATAGCTTAATGATCGCTACCGATGAAATTAGATAGCGAACGTGGTACTAGCTTTATAAGTTTACTGGCTCATCAATATGTTGATATTTTACATCACCAGAACCCGCAGTGTGAATAGTTAGCCCTTTAGCATATTCAACATCGATACTGCCTGAACCGTCATTAATGCTAACTAATCCTGCTACATGCTTAATGACCATGCTACCTGAGCCGTCATTCACATCAAGGCTACCTTTAATATCGGTTACATCTATGGCGCCTGAGCCGTCTTTAATGCTTAAGTTACCCGCCACATGATTAATAGTTATGCCACCTGAACCGTCTTTAATGGTTAAATTACCTGACACATTTTGCACATCAATAGCACCTGAACCATCTTCAATAACAAGGTTTTCACCGCCATCAATCGTGATACTGCCAGAGCCATCTTTTAAGCTAATATCGGCATTCATTCCATGAATATCGATAAGGCCAGAACCGTCAGTAATATCCATCAGTAGATGTTGAGGCAAGGTCAAGGTGACATCGATATAAGGTGAGTCAACATTAATCCAGCTTGAGCTTGGCTCAACTTTAGCCACCAACGTAGCTTGGTCACCCTCTTTGACTAGCTGTAAAGTGATATCGGCATCATCATCGGCAAAAATATCTGCTATTAGCTTTATATTTTTGACGTTTTCATCGCCTTTAATCACTAACTTACCCGCGCCAGTTTGTGCAACTAACTTTTGAATATCAGTGCTGTCTAGCATAAGTACTTGTTGCCTTTGGTCAAAGTCGCTGGCGATGCTGTAAGACACATCAAACACGTCGGTATACATAATTAACAATGCCGCAGCAGCGCCTACTAGTACTAATTCCATTTAATTCTGACTGTTTAAAAACTTATAAGCTCGGTTGAGTTTCGACCGGGCGTTATCTACATCAAACATCCAATTAATACTAGCCTTCTCGTTATTCCTGGTTGTTTCCCAAGCCTTAAGAGAAAGCCGCAGATCATTCCACGTGCCAATTCGTCTATCCAAACATTGTCTGTTCATCACGCCTATCTCAATTTCTACCATATTTAACCAACTGGCATGTTTTGGGGTGTAGTGAAATTCAATTTTCTTCAAGATACGCCGAGCTTCTGCTGCTGGATAAGCTTTGTATAAAGAGCCTGGGGAGTGCGTTGTGTAGTTGTCTAAAACCAAGTGGATTTTATCGGCATCAGGATAATGAACATCAACCAAATCCCGCATACACGCTGCAAAGTCTTCTCGTTTCTTGGTTGCTGTTGCTTTAGCATGTCGCCAGCCTCTATGCCTATCGTACATCAGATAGATATTGGCCACATCTTCACGCCGGTACTCGTAATCTTCTTTAGCTAAGTGTCCTGGCGAAGCTAATTTGGGCGGTTTCACATGTGACACCAGTTGTTTCATTGCTTCATCAAAATTAACCACAGGATGTTTTTCATCCGCAGGCATTGCATAAATATCAAGTACCTCTTCCATCTGCGCAATGAAGTCGCTATCTAACTCGCCAATACACCACATCTTCTTTTGCCATGGTTTTAATTCATTGTTTTTAAGCCGTTGACGGACGGTTTCCAGCGATACGCTTTCAAGCTCTGTCAGCGTAATTAATCTGTCTGCGATGAGTGATAATGTCCAGCGAGCGCGGCCATCTGGTGGCTCGCTACAAGCAATGCTAACTAATGTTGCATCATCATTAGCTGAGAGTAATTTGGGTTGCCCTGTTCGTTTTCCTTCGGCGAGTGCGACCTTCAGTCCTTCTTCTACGAAGCGTTTTTTGGTTCGGTAAATAGTAGAGGTACTGGTATTGAGTAACTGGCTGATATCTTTATCACTGTGTTGATGTTGGTTTGCAAGCAACAGTATGTTGGCTCGTTTTAACAAGCGAGCATTGTGTAGGCCCTTGCTTAATAAAGTCTTTAAGGTGTGCAGTTCTTCTTGGGTCAACTCTACAAGGTAAGTGATATTCATGGCATGATACTCTCATCTATCAAAGACGATAATTGATCACAAAGCCTTAAAAATGTCGATCCCCACAGAGAAAAAAATTAATTCCGCATTTAGTGTGAAGCAAGGCCAATACCTTGCTTTCATTTATTATTACAGCAAAGTGAATGGGTATCCGCCAGCTCAGGCTGATATCCAGAAGTACTTTGGTGTTTCAGCCCCAACAGTTCATCAGACAATTTTGAAGTTAGAAACAGACAAATTGATCAGCCGAACTCCGAGAGAAAGTCGTTCTTTGAAAGTATTAATAAAGACCGATGAGCTACCATTGGAATGGTAGCTCAATCGATCATAACTAAATTGAAATGGTACTAGCACGACTTTAGTTTTCATTGTGGCCATTTTATTCTTCCTTGTTTTTATTTTATTGGCTTCAGACAGTTGAAACCGTCAATATAATTTGATCACTCTGTGTAAGATGTAATGGGTATTAAAAGTTAACACAGACTATTTACTGCTATTAAGTCATGATTAGCAATTGATCAGCAATTCGCGTACCACAATAGTAACAAGCTGTTTTATATAAACTAACTTAATTTATAATTAAAAAAACTTAAGTGAAAAACACCACAAATTATGATTTTTCACTCATTTATGTTCAAGTATCAACTTCTGCTATCATGGCGGTTATCTCTATGTAAATACAATAAGTAAAATGCATCATATGACTCAACAACACCTTACTATTCTTGTCGGTTCAAACAATCCAGTTAAAATTGCCGCCGCTAAAGACGCGATAAGCCAATACTACCCACACGCAGATATTAATTGCCAAGGTATGCATGCGCCATCATTAGTGGCAGAGCAACCCATGACAGAATTGGAAACTAAGATTGGTGCTATTAATCGCGCTAAATATTGTCAGCAACATGCTATTGAAACAAATCAGCCTGCGGATTTTTATATTGCAATGGAAGGTGGTGTAGATAAGTTTGACCATGGTGCCGCTACCTTTGCTTATATGGCAATAATTCATCAGGATCAACTTAGCATTGGCCGTAGTGCCTTATTGCCTTTACCGCAAAAAGTGTTTAACGCCTTACAAGCCGGTGAAGAATTAGGCCATGTAATGGACAGACTGTTTAATACCCATAATGTGAAGCAAAAAGGCGGTGCGATTGGTTTATTAACCCAAGGGCTAGCCACTCGAGGTAGCATTTATACCCAGGCGATTATTTTAGCGATGGCACCAATTATTAACCCTGAATTTTTTTCCGAGTAACTTACTATGTCTATTTCAGTCCCTAATATCCGCCGGTTAACCGCCCATGATGATGCCGCTATTGCAGAGGTTATCCGTCAAGTATCCGCTGAATATGGTCTAACACCCGATAAAGGCTTCAGTGTTGCTGACAAAACTTTAGATACCTTAAGCCAAGTTTATAGTACTGCCCGCAGCCAGTATTGGGTTATCGAGTTAGATGGTTTGATAATCGGTGGTGCCGGTATTGCCCCATTAACCGGTTACAGTGATATTTGCGAATTACAGAAAATGTACTTTTTACCGCAGGTTCGCGGTAAAGGATTAGCCAAGGAAATATCTAATTTAGCGTTCGAATTTGCTAAAGAACAAGGCTTTAAGCAGGTCTATTTAGAAACCACTGCGGTATTAGTTGAAGCGCTGGCGTTATATCAAAAACTCGGATTTGAGACTTGTAAACACCTTGGTGAAACCGGCCATGATGCCTGTGAAATTGCTATGTTGAGAAACCTTTAAGGTCATAGGCTTAGTTTAATCAAGTTATCGCTGACTTTTTAAGCAATATATTTACTGATGATTCAATAACCTTTGCAATCTGCTCAAAGCTTGATAGTTTTGAAGCATAAGGTTTCCATCAGGAGGATGATATGGAATATCGACGTCTTGGGCATTCAAGCCTAGAAGTAAGCAATATCTGTTTAGGTACCATGACATGGGGTGAACAGAATAATCAGTCTGAAGCATTCGAGCAATTAGATTATGCCATTGGGCAAGGGATCAATTTTATTGATACTGCAGAAATGTATCCCGTGCCGCCAACAGCAGAAACACAAGGTGAAACCGAACGAATACTAGGCCGCTATTTAAAGGCCCAAGGTAATCGTGATGAATTAGTCATTGCCACCAAAGTAGCCGCACCTGGGATGAAAAGTGGCTATATTCGGCCAAACATGGCATTAGATTGGCGTAACATTCATCAGGCAGTTGATGACTCTTTGTCACGTTTACAAATCGACACCATAGATTTATATCAAGTCCACTGGCCTGACCGAAATACCAACTTCTTTGGTGACATGATTTATACCCATGATGAAGATGAGCATTACACGCCTATTCTAGATACCCTTGAAGCCTTAGCTGAAGTGGTAAAACAAGGTAAAGTGCGCTATATCGGCATTTCGAATGAAACCCCTTGGGGTTTTACACAGTATCTGCGTTTAGCCGAAAAACACGATTTACCTCGTATTGTGAGTATTCAAAACCCGTATAACCTACTCAATCGCAGCTTTGAAATTGGCATGTCCGAAATAAGCTTACGTGAAAATGTGCCCTTATTGCCATACTCCCCGTTAGCGTTTGGCGCGTTAACCGGTAAGTATGAAAATGACCAATGGCCAGCAGGCGCTAGACTAACAATACACAAACGTTTTGCCCGTTATAACAGCACGCCAATGGCGTTACAGGCCACCCAGGCTTATGTCGACTTAGCCCGTGAGTTTGGCTTAAGTCCGGCGCAAATGGCATTGGCCTTTGTTAATTCTCGCCAGTTTGTTGCGTCCAACATCATAGGTGCCACTAACCTGCATCAACTCAAAGAGAATATCGACAGCCATAAAATCATCTTGTCTGATGAGCTCCATAGTCGATTATATGAATTAACCACACTGTACCGCTTCCCTTGCCCGTAAGCATGGCTTAGGTATAGGTTTAAAATCAGGTTAACCTTGCAATAGGCATCAATATCATTGAAGATCTTGATGCCTTTTTAATGAGTGTTAAGTGAATGACCGACAGCCAATTTGATCACCAAGCCATACGCAGCCAATTTCCGATCCTAGATCAGCAGCTAGGTGAACATTCGCTTTGCTATTTAGATACCGCCGCAACCAGCCAAAAACCGCAATGTGTGCTTGATGCGATGAATGACTACTATGTGCAAAATAATGCCAATGTACACCGTGCAGCGCATCAGTTAGCCGCCAGAGCCACGCAACAATATGAAAACGTGCGTATACAAGTGCAGCACTTTATTCATGCGGTCACCAGTCAACAAATCATCTTTACCCACGGTACTACTGAATCAATTAATATGGTCGCCCACGGGCTAACCGAGCAGTTTAAACCTGGTGATGTCATTTTAGTTGAGGGCGCCGCGCACCATGCCAATATTGTGCCCTGGCAGGCTTTAGCGCAACGAACTGGTGCCAAGGTTATCGCGATCCCGTTAGATAATAACGGTCAAGTTGATCTTACCGCTTACAATAGTTTATTAGCTCAGCAGCCAAAATTAGTGGCTTTATCCCATGTCACCAATGCACTAGGGATTCAAAATCCGGTTGCCGACATGGTGGCTAGCGCCAATAAAGTCGGCGCGATAACCTTAATTGATGGTGCGCAAGCCGTGGCGCACTTAGAGGTTGATGTAGAATCAATGGGTTGTGATTACTATGTATTTTCAGGCCATAAAATGTATGGACCTACTGGGGTTGGCATTTTATATGGCAAACTTAACGCCCTTGAAATACTTACCCCTATGCTAACTGGCGGTGAAATGATCAAAACGGTCAGCTTTGCTGGTACAAGCTATGGCGAGTTACCAAATAGATTAGAGGCGGGGACGCCAGCAATAGCAGAGGTGATCGGCTTAGGCGCGGCGATCAGCTTTTTTATCTAATTTACCTAAAATACAGATCCGTCAACACGAACAATATTTAATTCAATATCTTCAGCAACAGTTAAGCCAATTGGGCGATATTAACGTATATGGTGTAACGACTAACACCCCCAATATTGGCGCTGTGGCGTTTAATCTGGCTAATGAGCACCATCAAGATGTCGGCATTTTATTAGATCAGCAAGGCGTGGCTATCCGTGGCGGCCATCATTGTGCTATGCCGTTAATGCAAAGCTTACAGATTAAAGGCTGTTGTAGAGCCTCAATAGGGGTGTACAGCAATCAACAAGATGTTGATCGCCTTATTAGCGCACTGACTGAAGTAAAATCGATTCTATTGTAAGGTCAAACATGACTCACAACACCATACCAGCTTCAACCTTGTTCTTGCCTGTATCTGATGACTTGTTAACCGGCGCCAAGTTGATACAGCAAGCCAGTAATTGGCAAGAAAAATACCGTCAAATTATGCTATTAGGTAAAAAGCTGCCAAGCTTAGCAGATGAATATCGTCTTGAGGTCGCCCAAGTAAAAGGTTGTGAAAGCCAGGCATGGCTATATCACCGTCACATTAATGGCCAACATTTTTACCTAGCCGACAGTGATGCGCGTATAGTCAAAGGGCTTATTGGATTATTACTTGTGGCCACCCAAGGGCAAACCCGCAGCCAAATAGCGCAATTTGATGTCAGTGCTTACTTCGATAACTTAGGGTTAAACGGACAGTTAAGCCCCTCGCGTACCAATGGTTTGCACGCACTAGCACAAGCCATTAAACACTACGCAACTGAGACCTACTAAAAGGATAAATCATTAATGCCACATGACTTGCTCACCCGCCGTAAATTACTTAAAGGCCTTGGCGCAGCAGCGTTATGTAGTCCATTTCTGAGCCAGCAAGCCTGGGCAGCACGATCACACCCTTTATATATCGACGGTTTATCTTTTTTACCTAAGGATATTAACGATGTAAAAGCCTCTAAGTTGAGTGCCTTTATTGCCGATATTTCTGATATAGAAGCCATCAAACAGGCTGATGGCACCACCAATTATAAACGCAGTTATAATGCATGTATAAAAAGCATTAAAGCAGCCAAAGCAGTAGTAGATGCTAACCCAGAAGTCTACTTACAAGGGCAAATAGGCCTTGATGTTACCAGAGCATATGACACCAATCGTACCGCTGTATTTTTCCAAATTCAAGGTGCTGATTGTGTTGAAACTGACAGCAGCGATACCGATTGGCAGCAACTAGAAGAATTTAAACAGCAGGGTTTACGGGTTTTACAGCTCACCCATCATTACGGTAACCGTTTTGCAGGTGGCGCATTAGATAACAATGGCAAAATAGGGTTAAACTTACCTTTAACGCCAGCAGGCCATGAGTTAGTTGAGGCCATAAACCATCGCCATATGTTAATCGATGTTAGCCATTCCAGCGCAAAAACGGCACTTGATACCGCTAAAGCCAGTAACAGCCCAATAGTGCAAAGTCATGGCGCGGCAAGAAGCATGGTTAATCATGCCCGTTGTTCACCCGATGAGGTTATTCGCGCCATTGCCGACACCGGCGGCGTATTCGGTATTTTTATGATGAGCTTTTGGCTAACCAATAAACCTACCCCAACAATTAGCGACTACATTAAACAAATTGATCATGTGGTCAGAATTGCCGGAGTAGACAGTGTTGCCATAGCGAACGACTACCCGTTGCGGGGCCAGGAAAACTTACTCAAGCTCAATAATAACAATGCCGAAGGGGTAAAAGAGTACTTAGATTGGTGGCACAGCTTACAAGCTAAAAATGTATTAGGTTTTGATGTAGAACCAAAACATGTAGTGATCCCCGAATTGAACAATATCGATCGCATGAGCCTAATTGATGACGCACTGAAAAAAGCCCGTTTTAAATCATCTGATCGCGATCGCATCATGGGTGGCAATTGGCAAAGAGTATTAAAGCAGGTATTGATTTAATACAGTATTTAAGCATAAACAAGTCATTACATTTTGAGGTAATCTACCCAAATGATTTACATGGGAAACCTGACTATTAAGCCTAAATATGTGGATTGATTTAGTTGTATAGGGCCTACAGTTGCTGCAATGACTGGAAGAGAATATTGTCAAATGCTTTCAGGTTTATCATGTGGTGCGCCAGTATAAACCCAAGTTTATTGAACGGATTAAAAACATCTTAAGTGAATACGGATTAACCTCTTTACCCGCGGCAATCAGCTTACTTAAAACATTGTAATCTGCACCACAGTCGATGTGATAAACCACATCGACTGTGATTAGATCCAATCTGTTACGATTAAATCCCTAAACCTGCCATCATTTTTTCACCGTCAACAACTTGCAGCGCACTTAAGTAATCAACCAGGGCTTGTACTTGAGTGGCCAAATCACCTTTGCTGGTGTCTATGGTCAGTTCTGCTGATTCAGGATTCTCATAAGGTGATGATATACCTGTAAAGTTAGCTATTTCACCTTTACGTGCTTTAGCATATAAACCTTTAGGATCGCGTGATTCGCACACACTCAATGGTGTTGAAACATGCACTTCAATGAATTTGCCTTCAGGAAATAAATCCCGTACCCGCTCACGCTCAGCACGGGTTGGGGAAATAAATGCCGACAGCACGACTAAACCGGCATCAACCATTAGCTTGGCCACTTCACCGACGCGGCGCAAGTTTTCATCGCGATCATCAAGGCTAAAACCTAAGTCTTTACATAAACCATGGCGTACATTATCGCCATCAAGCAAGTAAGTATGAAAACCTGCGTTAAAAAGTGCATGTTCTAATGCGCCCGCTAAGGTCGACTTGCCTGAACCCGATAAGCCAGTAAACCATAATAATACTGGATTTTGATTTTTTTGACGCCCACGGGCGGCTTGATCTATTTCATGCTGATGCCAAACAATATCAGTCATAACAACTCCTTTTACACCATACGTTCAAACGGCATATAAAAACTAAAATTCAATACTAAAAATGACTCATTCATTAGAATGGGAAAAAATAGGGCACGGCAAAAATAACGGTCAGTGAATACACCACAGACAAAGGCAATCCTACTCGCACAAAGTCAGATAACTTATAATTACCTGCGTTATACACCATCAAATTGGTTTGATAACCGTAAGGTGAAATAAAGCTGGCACTGGCACCAAACACCACTGCCATAATAAACGGACGAGGGTCAACGCCATAACTGGTTGCGACTGCATAGGCTACCGGAAACGCTAACGCTGCGGCGGCATTATTGGTGATCAATTCAGTCACAATAAGGGTGATAAAAAACACCCCAACAAATGCTGCAAACACCCCATAACCATTAAATATACTGATAACACCATCAGCTAAATTTTTAGCTAAGCCAGTATCAATCATTAACGTGGCCAAGGATAAAGCACTGCCTACAATAATGACTAATTCAAGTGGGAAGCGACGTTTTAATTCAGACAAACTCACTGCACCAATAGCAAAGTAGCTCAGTAATAAAACCACCAATCCCTTTGCTAAAGGCAGCAGTTCAGTTACGCTGGCTAAGATAGTCAACACAAAGCCTAAAATCACCCAGTTACTGCGCTTATCATCTAATCGAACATTGAGATCTAAACCGCTAATCGCTGCAAAGTCGGTACTTAAATTAGGACTATTGGAAAATCGGTCCCCAGGGGTAATCAATAACACATCCCCGGGCTGAAGCACGATGTCGCCTAAGCCACCTTTAAGGGGAGCATGGCCTCGGCGAATTGCCATCACAGCCGAATCATAAATTTCACGAAAACGCGCATCCTTTAGTGTGGTACCAACTAATTTAGATGAAGGGCCTAAAACAGCCTCAACCAAATTTTGACCTTTAGCATGTTGCTTACCAAACCATTCAAGTCCATCAAATTGATGCAGTAGCTCAACTGACTCAACAGCACCACTAAAGCGCAACATATCACCCGCTTGGATCACCATATTAGGTGGTACGGGACAAATACGAATACCACTGCGTTCGAGTTCAACTAGGTAAAGCTTTTTCAGTGCACGTAGACGATTATCGACCACGCTATGCCCTACCAGTTTAGAGTGCTTAGCCACATGGGCTTCAAGTAAATAAGGTAATGCCTCATCAAGATTTTCTTCACGGCGATCAGGCAAGGTATTGGCTAACAGCATCAATACCGCTAAACCGGTTATCACCACTAAAATACCTACTTGGCTGAACTCAAAAAAACCAAGGGGCTCAAGCCCAGCATTTTCAACAAACGAGTTAACGATCAAGTTGGTTGAGGTACCAATTAGAGTTAATGTACCGCCTAAAATGGCGGCATAGTTTAATGGCAGTAATAATTTCGATGGCGCATGGGCTTGATTACGTCTTACTACACCGATTAACGACGCTACTACAGCAGTGTTATTGGTAAATGAAGACAGTAATGCGGTAGAAACACCCATTTTAGCTAAGGTACTAAATAAACTACCATTGCCAATAACCTGGCTTAACTTGCCGATTAACCAGGTCTTTTCGAGTGCTGTAGCGGCTAGCACCAACAGCACTAATACAATCAAACCATTATTTGTAAAACTCATTAGTGCTTGGTTAAGTTCAACCAAGCCTAATAAGTAGGCGCTTAATAGCGCCATAAAAAACATTGTGGCAGGTTTGGCAGCCCCAGCTATTAGGCCGCCTACCATTGCTAACAATATGATCGCTAACAACCACATTTCATTCATCAATTATTTTCCAATCAAACTGATGTCGCGAGCATTCCAGTGTGGAAAATGTTTGCGTACCAAGGTATTAAACTCAAGTTCAAACGCGCTAAACTCACTATTAGCTTGCTTTTCGCCTTGATAACCATCAACCACCATCACGGCTGCAACAGTGGCATTTGATAGGCGATCGATTAAGATCATTCCGCCGGTATCACGCACCAAACTGTAGGCATCTAATACTACGGTTTCGGTTAAATCTAACTTTACTCGCGCAATCGTGTTTAAGCTTAAAGACGTTGCCGCGCTGCGCTCTAGGGTATTAACGTCAACCACGTATTCAATTTCACTGACTACCGCTTGGGTTTTCTTACCAGCGACTTTTACATCGTACAGTTGACCAATCTGTAATGGCTTTTCATCCATCCACACAAGGTCGGCAACAATATGATTAGCTAAGCTTGGTGCACTGTCTGGTTTAGCCAATAAGTCACCGCGAGAAATATCAATCTCATCTTCTAGAGTGATAGTGACTGCTTGTCCTGCAACCGCTTCAACCAAGTCACCATCAAAAGTCACAATACGTTCTATTTTGCTGCGCTTGTTAGACGGCAATGCGACAATCTCGTCACCCACTTTTAAAATGCCTGACGATAAGGTTCCTGAAAAACCACGAAAATCAAGGTTAGGGCGCAGTACATACTGCACAGGGAAACGCGCCGGTAGCTCACTCAACTCACGTTGGGTGTCAATGGTTTCCAGTAGCGCTAACAATGTGCCGCCTTGGTACCAATCACATTGGCTACTGCGATTAACAACGTTGTCGCCATTTAATGCGGACAAGGGGACATAATGAATGTCTAAATCACCAAAATCACTGACAAACTGAGCAAAGTCAGCTTGAATATTATTGAAAACAGTTTGATCAAACCCCACTAAATCCATCTTATTGACTGCCACAACAAAGTGACGAATACCCAATAATGATGCAATAAACGCATGACGCTTAGTTTGAGTTTGTACACCGTAGCGGGCATCAACCAAAATAACGGCTAAGTCACAGGTTGAAGCACCCGTTGCCATATTGCGGGTGTATTGCTCGTGCCCTGGGGTATCAGAAATAATGAACTTACGTTTTTCACTAGAGAAATAACGGTAAGCCACATCAATGGTAATACCTTGCTCACGCTCAGCCTGTAAACCATCAACCAGTAATGCTAGGTCAATGGCCTCACCTGTAGTGCCCATTTTAGCGCTATCATTTTTTAAAGTAGCTAATTGGTCTTCATAAATTTGCGCGCTGTCGTGCAATAAGCGTCCAATAAGAGTACTTTTGCCATCATCAACACTGCCACAGGTTAAAAAGCGCAAAAGACCTTTGTTTTGCTGAAGGGCTAAATACTGTTTTACGCCATGCTCTAAAATTTCAGCGGCCATGCGAGTTGTGTTATTTTCTGCTTGATTCATATTCTTTCTCACTCAATTTGAGTTTATCAACCTGATGTCTAAAACCATGTTCAATACTGAACTTAGAAGTAACCTTGACGCTTCTTATGTTCCATCGACGCGCTTTGGTCTGAGTCAATCAGTCTACCTTGGCGTTCACTTGAGCGAGTCAGTAGCATTTCTTCGATAATTTTTTCTAAGGTATCGGCATCAGATGGCATTGCAGCGGTTAATGGATAACACCCTAATGTTCTAAAGCGGACTCGCTCTGTGGTGACTTGTTCACCCGCATCTAACGACATACGGTCATCATCTTTCATGATTAGCTGGCCACCCTTGTTCACTACAGGACGGTCGGCTGCGAAGTATAAAGGCACTATTTCAATATTTTCTTGGTAGATATATTGCCAAATGTCTAACTCAGTCCAGTTTGATAAAGGAAAAACCCGAATACTCTCGCCTTTGTTAACCGCGCCGTTATAGGTGCGCCACAACTCTGGACGTTGGTTTTTAGGGTCCCAGCGGTGGTGTTTATCACGGAATGAATAGACACGTTCTTTGGCTCGCGATTTTTCTTCATCACGGCGTGCACCACCAAACGCAGCATCAAAACCATATTGATTTAAGGCTTGTTTAAGTGCTTGAGTTTTCATGACATCAGTGTGTTTAGCGCTACCGTGAGTAAACGGCCCAACGCCCTGCTCGACACCTTCTTGATTTGTGTGCGTCAACAAATCAAGACCAAATTTTTTGGCTTGTGCGTCGCGAAAGGTAATCATCTCTTTAAATTTCCAACCGGTGTCAACATGCAATAACGGAAATGGGATCTTACCTGGATAAAAAGCCTTACGTGCTAAATGCAGCATGACTGAAGAATCTTTACCAATTGAATACATCATCACAGGATTATCAAATTCAGCGGCAACTTCACGAATAATTTGAATGCTTTCTGCTTCCAGTTGTTGTAAATGGCTTAATGAACGACCTGCCATGATGGATCTCCGTTTGCTAATGTTGCGAATAAAGTGAGCCACTTGCGCGGCCCAATAATTTAATTTGGTTTATAGTGCGCTTGCTGTAAAACTGGTTTTAGCAGATTCGGTGGCAGCGGTTTGTGGTTGAAACCAATTCAAGGTATCTGCCAACTGTACAACTTCGCCAATAATCATTAATGCTGGCATCACTAACGCGGGATCTGCTGCAATTAGGCCTAATTCCCCTAAGGTGCCAATAAAGCATTGCTGTTCTTGGGTTGTGGCTTTAGACACAATTGCAACTGGAGTATTAGCGCTGCGACCTGCATTGATAAGTCCTTCGCTGATCACATCAGCATTTAGAATGCCCATGTAAACCACCAGCGTATTGTTTGGATTGGCATAACCTTGCCAATCCATTGGACGACTGGCTAATTGGCAATGGCCGGTAATAAACGTCACGCCCTGGGCATAGTCTCGGTGAGTCAGCGGAATACCTGCATAGGCTGAAGTGCCACTTGCAGCGGTAATGCCGGGAACCACTTCAAAAGCAACACCCGCTTTCACTAAGGTTTCTAGCTCTTCACCGCCACGTCCAAAAATGAATGGGTCGCCGCCTTTTAAACGCACCACATTTTTACGGGTATAAGCTTTAGTCACTAATAACTGATTAATTTCATCTTGGCTGGCACTGTGTTTTCCGGCACGTTTGCCCACCGCTATTTTTTCAGCGCCATGGGGAATTAAATCTTGAATATCTTGGCTAACAAGTGCGTCATACAAGACCACATCTGCATGCTTAATAATACGATAAGCTTTGAGGGTTAATAGCTCTATGTCACCAGGGCCGGCACCCACTAGCCACACTTTACCTTTAGCCTGCTGACCTGGTATTGATACTAACTCCATCGCACTTACCTCGTGTTCTTTGATAGCATCAAATATAACGGTTTATATATTCCAGATATAATAGTAAATAGTTAGTTTTTATTCCATTTAGCTATAAGTAGAGTGCGACTTTTAGCTCGATATCAATCAAAAAATAAAATTTCACATGATTTCATTCAAGTATTGCGCTTACAATGCTATTACATGACAAGAACACTCTTAACGGACTAATGACAATGAGACACCCAAAAATTTTGATGCTACTGCCCTTAGTCGCAGGTATTTTTTCTTCGGCTTTAGTTGCAGAAAACTCACTGCTTGATGAACGGGTTAAAGATGAACTTGCAACATCAGAAAAACCTTTTGTACTGACTCCCCATAGACCTAACTACATTCTTCCGGTGACATACCAGTCAAACCCTAACAACACCCCATTTGAAGAAAAATACCCAGATCAGGATATACAGGTAGATGATATTGAAGCTAAATTTCAAATCAGCTTTAAATTCCCCCTTGTGTACAATATGTTTGGCGACAATGGCCATTTATTTTTTGCCTATACTAATCAGTCATATTGGCAGCTCTATAATAAAGAGGTGTCATCACCTTTTAGGGAAACTAACCATGAACCCGAAATGTTCATGTTATTCAATAATGATTGGAAAGTGGCTGGTTTAACCAATTCGTTTTGGGGATTTGGCGCGGTACATCAATCAAATGGACAAACCGACCCATTATCGAGAAGTTGGAATAGACTATATGGCACTATGGTATTTGACCGTGGCCCCTTTGCATTAGGTATCAAGGCGTGGTGGCGTATACCCGAAGATGAGAAAAACTCACCAACGGATTCTAGAGGTGATGATAACCCTGACATTGATGATTACATGGGTAATTTTGAGGTCACTGGCGTTTATGGTTTAGATGCTCACAGATTTACTATGTTGCTGCGTAATAATTTGGCCAGTGATAATAAAGGCGCTGTCGAGTTAACCTGGAGCTACCCTATCATAGGCAATTTACGTGTTTACACTCAGTACTTTAATGGTTACGGCGAAAGCTTAATTGATTACAACCATCACAATCAGCGCATCGGTATTGGTGTGGCATTAAATGATATTTTGTAAAAATCAGTACTATTAAAATAAAAAAACCTAGCAACAAGTGCTAGGTTTTTTATTTTAAAGCACTTGTTACAAATTACTTAGCGGCTTTAGTATTCACTTTAGAACCAATCTCAATGCCTTTAGCATTGATATCAATCGTCATTTGCATACTCATATTGTAATCTTTCATCATAGATAGCTCTTCCGGAATTTCTTCACCGCTTTGCTCTATCATGGTCATCACTGGCGATAACATTTTCTCGTAATCAACAGCTAAGTTAAGCAAACCATTTGAAGTTAATGCTTGTTTACCTAAACTATCCGCTAACTTTTGTGCTTCATCACCGGCAAACAAGACTAAATGCTGACCTTTTACCGCCATTTTTGCTTGTACACCAAATTCTGGTGGTAACATTAATAGTGAAGTCACATCAACCGCTTCACCATCAGCTTTTAAATTAACTTGGGCTAAAGGTGGATACATAGGTTTAACCATATCCAGTAACAGGGTTGGATTTTCAGCAGACATAGTCACTAATGCATCTAATTTGTCAAAAGCAGGTGAACCATTAGCATCTTTTAACTGATAATCAACTACTGTTAGGCTTAACCCTTTAACGCCATTAGCCATACCTGTCATCATACCAATCATGGCAGGATTGAACTCTTCTAATGCATATTGGCTTTCAGCTAAAGGCTGACATTGGTAGCTTGGTGTTTTTAAATCTTTCCACACTGCATTTAAAGATGGTGCTAACTGAGCCACATCAATACCTAAACCAAATGACATAATATGATCGGCAGCATCTGCACCAAAATCAGGAATAAAACCTCGCATTTTAGATAATGCATCCAGTATTACCGCATTTTTACTTTCAATCACAAAACGCGCATCAAATGTACTTTCTTCACGCGAGACAGAATAAGACTTAAATCCCATTACCGAACGAGGCCAGTTATTAGCAATCCCCATAAGTTCAGTTTGACAGTGTTCATTGTGTAACTCAGCAAATGGGTCTTCATCCTGAAGTGAAGCTAATTTAGTAATTTGCTTGGCTAACATATTGCCATCGGTAGAGGTGATACCTTTAACTAACTCAACATGGTTGATAAAACTAATACTGTCTTGCATAAAGCCATGTTGCTTAGCGATATCTTGTAGCATAGTGGTGGCAGAAATTGGGTTATCGACTTTTTTGGCACCTAACGCAGTTTGTAACAACTCAACTTGGTTAAATGAGGTGTTTAACGTAACGGTTAACCAGCCTTTATCTTCAGCAAAGATAATATCCACTGTCTCGTCAGAATTTTCACCCGTTAACCGATAAGCACGATATTCAAGCTCTGCTGTAGTGCCAACAGTGTGCGTTAAGCCACTCTCTTGCTCAGCGCGATCTAACTCAGCCCAAAATGCCTTCGCATCAGCCAGTTGAAGCTTCATCACTGGTAAAGCGCCTAAAGTATAGAAGTAACTTTGCATCTCATTAGGTAAACCATAATGCGCTATCAGCTTGTCAGGCTCAGTCATCAATGTAAGATATTGCTTATAAAGACTTAAGAAAAACTTCTCGTGCGGCTCAGAAAAATCGCTTAATTCACCAAGCTGCTCAACTGAATAACCTTGAGCATTTCCTGCAGCGCTATAAAGATAATCTTTAAATGGAAAAGGGCTTAATTGCCCTGAAAACGCTAACGTATCTGCTGGAATATAGTCCAACATAGGATTTGCGACTACCGAGTTAGCTTGTTGGCTAAAATAATATCCACCCGCACCAACCGCTAATACAGCAACTGCAACAGCCATTTTATTCATTTATAAACTCCAATTTATTCACTATTTAACTCTTCCATGAGAGTCACGTGTATTTTATGTTGGTCAAAAGTACCTATTTCCAAACTTTCAAAGACATAGGCAAACGATTCAACAATTTAACATTAATTCGACCTTAACGCATTAGCTTAGGCTTCTATTTAATTATGATTATCATTTTAAATAGTTAACCTCAACGTAGGTTGAGAGATACGATCAATATGCTAAATTTAATACCTTTAGCTCAGCCTGCAGGGCTTAAAGATTGAGTGAAATAAGATGATGCCAAAAACACCAACTTGGTTTTGTCCAGAAATGAGTTAACTTTTGTTTTGATTTATCTTTGCCACGACCATCAATGAAACTAAATCGAAGAAACAAAAATTCGGGTGCAGATGAGCCAGCGAGTATTCAAAACATGGATGTTTTGGTTAAGCCCACATGGACGTGCTTGCGGCGTCTCGCTGGATCATTTGCACTTGCTTTTTAACCAAGCTGCTTTTTAACCAAGCCACCCATTTTAGTTATGGATAAACATAACGCCTTTTCACTTTGATTGCGATAGCCCTTATTACTATTCAAATATAAAAAATGAACTAAAATTATCAATAAACTGAATGTGTTGTAGCAAAAGGTGACACTGCCGTAAATTTAAAGCAGCTCTAGTGACTTGATATCAATCAAGCTGGAAATGAGGTTGTGGTAATTTGTATTTTAGACGTTAGCTATTAAGCACATAACCAACGCTGGCAGTTTGACGCGCCTTGTCGTCGCTTTCGCTCTAAATGCTCACAATATTCGGTTAATGCGGATAACGCTCCGACAGCACCTTTAAATAACGCGCCAAACTCACTAGTGATTTTTAACCAATTCTCGGCAGGAATATTCAGTCTGGTTAGAATGTGCTGGCTACTGGCACTAATGGCACCGCGTTTGTCTTCTCGAATAATTCGACCGGTATCTTCAACTAAGACGATGTAGTCTTTTACACTGAACATTAACCCATTAGGCATATTTAAACGCTCATTACCCACAAACGGTAATAGTTCAGTTGGTTGCTCACCTTTCATTGCTGAATTTATACGTCGTTGAATACTGGTGTAATCTGAGGTTTCAGGGGTTGCAGCCATTTTGGCTCTGACTGGGTTTAAATCGACATAAGCCATACAGGCTAATATAGCGGCTTCATCGAGTAGCGCTTGGGATTTGAATCTACCCTCCCAAAATCTGCCTGTACACTTATCTTCTTTATTGGCCATTCTAGCAATTGGCTCGCTCAAAGAGCGCATAAACCAACTGATATCCATTAAGCGCTTACGGTATTCGCTAATGCATTCATTGACAGTTTGTAATTCAAATTGGTTAAGATCTTCGCCCTTAAGATATTTATGCGTTAACAAAGTGCCTTTAAAACCTTTGTGCCATTGAATTAACACGTCCTTATCTGACCAATCTTTTCCTTTGTCAGCATCAACTTTAACCACCACATGCACATGGTTACTCATGACGGCATAAGCACAGATATCAATAGCAAAAATGGTCGCCAACTCAAGTATGCGTGAATCGACCCACTCTCGTCGATGCGCGAAATTCTCACCTGTAGATTTATCTATCCCACATAGAAATGCCTTACGAACGACCCGTGAACAGCAGTGATAGTAAGGTGTATCTTCTAGGCTAACGATTGTCTGTCTGGGTCTGGCCATCTTTAATTACCGTGTTAAAAAAAGGTAAATAAAGCGTAGTTCACTGCTCGGTATTTAGCCAATAATTATGGGTGGCCATGTTATTTGATGTTATTTTGCCGATATTGATGCCATCCGGCAACCGGATGTGCTGCCTTTTCCGGAGCCGCTGCCTTTGCAACATATCTTAGATAAGTTGATTGAGTCCCAAGCGGTGTTCCGCTTGCAAGATATCCATGCGGCGGTGGGCGTAGAGGCCCAGTTTAATCATGTGACGCGATTGGACATTGAAGATACGGTGCGTGAGCTGCTCAGCGATAATGCCATGGTGAGCCTTGGCAGAGATTTGAGCAACAACCAGATTTACACCACTAAAGACATGCTGGCCATTGAGCAAGATTTGTTAAAGCATGCGGACATCATGCACGCGAGCAAGCATTATAAGCTTGATGAAAACACCATCCAGCACGCGATTAACCAACAAGGTCAGCAGCAGGGCTTTGCCCTATCTGACGAGCAAGTCGAAGCGGTATTCTCCGTCTGCCAGTCAGGACTGGACATCATCCAAGGTCGAGCCGGTGCCGGTAAGTCCACCTCGATGCAGGCCATGCGCATGGCCTACGAGTCACAAGGCTTTAGCGTCCGTGGCGCTACTGTGGCAAGACAGGCCGCCCAGCAACTTGAACAGGATACCGGCATTGAAAGCACCACCTTGGCCAGTTTGCTCAATGAATTAGGCAAAGGAAACAGCCAAGCTAAATTTAAAGACACGGTGATCTTGCTCGATGAAGCCGGACAACTGGCCACACCTGACCTGTTGCAACTGATGCAGGCGGCGCACAGCGCCGGAGCCAAATTGGTACTGGTGGGTGAGCAACAGCAGATGGACGCCATCACCCATGGCGGCAGTTTGCGTTATCTCAGTCAGCGTCAGGGCTGTGCGCGGATCAATATCATACGCAGGCAACGTGAGTCATGGGCGCGGACGGCGGTCAATGACCTTAGAGGCGGCAACGCCAACGCCGCACTGGCCAGCTTTCAGGGTAAAGGCTTGTTGCATATTGAGGACACGAGTCAGGCCGCCCGTGAGCAGTTAGTGGAGCACTGGCAAGCCTACACACAAGCCAATCCCGACAAGGAGGCCATGATAATGGCGCAGCGCTGGAAGGATGTTAAACCCTTAAATGACCTAGTGCGCAAGGTGTACCAAGACCAAGGCAAGCTCGGCACGGAAAACATCCTGACCGAATGTGTAGTGTCCAACCAGACTTTGTATTTTGCCTTCTCCAAGGGCGAGCGGGTACGCTTTACCAAAAACGATTACCAGCGGGATTTCACCAACGGCCAGCAAGGCACCATTACCCAAGTGCTGCAACAGGGGGAGGATATCCGCTTTGTAGTGAAGCTCGATAACGGCCGCACGGTGAGCTTTCAGCAGTCCTATTACTGTGACGAGCAAGGCAGGCTGCAACTGGTACAGGCCTATGCCAGCACAGTCTACAGCACCCAAGGCGCTACCGTCGATGGCGATACTTTTGTGCTGTACACCACCGCCATGGACAGAGCGGCCAGCTATGTGGCTGGCAGCCGTCATAAAGACAACTGCCATTGGTTCATCAACGGCCAAGAGCTGGATGCGCAAAGCGGTCAGGCAGACAAAGGCCAGACGCCGGACACAGAAATGCGGCTGAAAACCTTGGCCCGCTACATGAGTATCAATAAACACAAGGCCATGGCCAGTGAGTATCTTGCCGAGCAACAGGCCGAACAAGCAGCCGAAAAACAGATCAAAAAGACAACCGATAACGCGCTGGCAGCATAGGCCAGAGACAACAAAGCCCGCAGTGCGGGCTTTGTAATCACGTTAACTGACGGACTTAATATTGTTAACTATGGATTCCTCGATAAATTTCTCAATAATGCAATAATGCAATAACTTACCTAGCACTGGTAACGATTTTGATTCCTGATGCGTCGATTGTACTCACAACAAATGAGCTCCCCACATCAGTACCATCAAGCATTGACCTGTTGACTGGCGACTTAAGATTTAACTCTTTATATTTGGATTCACTCATGATGAAACATTCATCACCGTCAGATGTCTGAAGCTTGAATAGCCAATTTTTATTGCTGCTAAAATTAACCTCAATGACCTTTGCTCTCATACTAATTTCCACTCACTCGTTTCACATTGCTTATATCTGGCACGAAATACTGGGTTTTCCCCCCAATCCATGGGAATTGCGTGGCTGCTTTTCCTTTGTAGATAGTGCTCCCAGCAGGAACAGTCCAGTGTGCCTGTTTTGTCATACCATTCCAGCTTGGTCTAAGCGCTAACCCCATTCGATTCAGAAAGGTTGAACCTGATAATTCTGAAGCATCTGTCATGTAACGCCCTTTGGCGAATGCATTTGTATTATCGTAAAACCTAGTCAAGATCTTGGATTCAGCTAGTGTGACTTCAGAGTACCTTCCGAACCTGAATGTGCTTGCGACATCGTCTGCTAGTGCACCTTTGGAGCCTGGCAATCTTGCCAGTGCCACATCCGTTATATCACCACCAGAACCAGCAATAAACACAAGTCCTGTCGCTTCAGCGCCAATATAAGCTGCTAATCCTCCGCCAGTTAATATCACTGCGCCAGCAAATGCTGCCTGACCAGATCCATCCTGAACTGCTTTTGCCATTGCAGGATCTGACATGTGAGGTGTTCCACCGCCCCAACCTTCAAAACCGTTATTCGCAGTCTCTGTGCCGTTAAACCCTGCGGGTATCGATGAAGGATCACCATATTGATCAGTCCACATGGCGTTTTTCGCGCCTTGGCTGCCAACATTATTGATTTTGAAATCAACTTCCAATGTTGTTTTCTTGTCTAACTGGAAACTCGCAGTGTAGTTATTCCCCCCATTACTGGTCACTTTCGCTTCTGATTTTTTCTTTCCAGAACCGCCACTGCCCGCATCAAAAGACACTGAACAACCAATCGCATCATTACCCTTGATACGGGTGCCTGTGGAACAATACCCTGTCGGATCTGTCCCTGCCAGCGGGTTGTTCATGATGTACGAGTACGGGTTCACGCTCTGGGTTGAGGTGGGGCTCTGAATTAGCGGATCGACACTCAAGAAGCGGCCGAGGTTGTAATCGTACACCCGCCCGTTCATGTGAACGCATACAAGCTATGATAAGTTTATACTCAACTTGCGTTGGCTGATATCATGTTGTTTTAATCTGGTAACGTTATCACGGACTATGACAGAGCAAGAAACTGAAATTGAAACCCAAGCGGTCGCCCATGCGAAAGCAAATCGCACTCGGATAGCACGAGAACTCACCGATTTAGGCAAATTTCCAGCTGATCAACAGCCTGTGTCTATTTTTATGTGTGGCTCTCCTGGTGCTGGCAAAACTGAAGCTTCAAAAGCGTTCCTTGAAATGTTTGATGAAACGGGAATTATTAGGCTTGACCCTGATGAGCTAAGAGTCTTTTTCCAAGAGTACACGGGTGAAAATTCATACCTATTTCAGAAAGCTGTCAGCCTTATTGTTGAACGAACCCTCGACAGGATTTTCAAGAACGATCAAAGTTTTATCTTAGATGGTACTTTTTCAAACTTGGATATCGCTTGCAAAAACATCGATCGCTCACTAAAACGAAATCGAGCCGTACTCATCATCTTCGTTTATCAAGAGCCTATGCTAGCGTGGGAGTTTGTCCAGGCAAGAGAAAAGCTTGAAGGAAGGCGCATTTTGCCCACTACGTTTATCGATCAATTCTTAAATTCGCAAGAGGTGGTCCGGCAAGTCAAAGCCAAATATGGCGCAGCCATCAAGATAGATCTACTGATAAAGAACAATGATGGTAGCACTCGTATCTACCATGACAACATCACGGCTGTTGAACATCATATTAAGAAAGAATACTCTCGCGCAGAATTAATAAGACTGTTAAACTTGCCATCTGAGCCTATTTTTTAGGCTGTTTTATGTGAGAAGCCTATGTCGACCAATGCAGCTAAAAATAATGTTACCACGTCCAAACTTTCAGCCTTTGTCATGAGCGCAAGTTCAGCAGAGAAAAAGCGTGTGTATACTCAGGTTATTAAGAAAGCGACTGAATCACAGAATAAGATGATTATTGAAGCCAAGTCCATGGCAGTATAATTCATTGGTTCTGAGAAAAAGCCCCGTTAGGGGCTTTTTCATTTATCCTATTTTTTGTAAAATCCTCAATACGCCTCACACTTCACTCCCCCTCCCGTGCCGCTGGGTGCGTGTCTTGATAGACTTCCTTTAGCTTACCTATAGTTACATGGGCATAGACTTGCGTTGTCGAAATATCCGCATGACCTAGCTGCTCTTGAATATAGCGAATGTCGGCGCCATTTTCTAACATCGCGGTAGCGGTGGTGTGCCGATACAAATTACATGCACCAGGTTTATCGACGCCAGCTCGCCGCACGTATTTAGATACCAAAGCCGTAAGCTGCCTATCGGCAAATGCGAGGCCATCATTATTCAAAAATAACACTGAACCTGATGCAAATATGGCAAGGCTGGGGCGAACATCATTAACGTACCGCATAACCCACTGGCATGCACGTTTTGCGATCGGAATAATTCTGTCTTTCTTGCCTTTACCTTGTTCTATTCGTAAAACAAAATCCCCAACATCGATGTCATTTAGCTTTAAACGCCCCAATTCGGCTCTGCGGATCCCCGTAGCATAATAAGTTTCTAAAATCGCACGATCACGCAGACCGATATCACCATGCAATGCCGTTTGCTTAAAAATGGCCTCTATCTCTGTGGCAACAAGAAACCCTTTTGGAAGCTTTCGGGGTAACCTCGGAAGCTTAAAACGAACAGTCGGATCGTCTCTGAGATAACTTAGCTCAAACATCCGCACCAGAAAAACTTTCATAGCAGTGAGCTTATTGCGTCGAGTGGCGACATCCAATGATTTGCCAGAATAAGGTATTCGATAAGCGCGTACCCAATGCCTGTAGCTCTCTAAGTGATCATCCTGAACATCATTCAATTGAGTCAGCTTATGAGCCTCACACCAACGTAGAAAACAATGTAAGGCCGATGTTTTACCCTCTACGGTGCGTAAACTCTGCTCTCGACCAAGGCAATCATTTAAATAAATATCAACTGCATCAATGAGGGATACTGGAGGTTTTAACATGTTTCACCTCGATAGCACTGTTGTGCTAAAAAGCAGAGATACCTGATATCAATATCTACGGCTCCCGCTGTATCTGGAAGATAAATGAGGCGACAATTTATTCCTAGTTGGCTTAAGCTCTCAGCCAATAGGCCCATTTCATCCGCTTGGATATCCTCCTCTGGATTAATAGCAATGACTACTCGTATAACACCAGCTTGATGCAACAAAGTACTGTGGCTCTCTATGGATACCGCCCCACAAACAGCAATCACATTGCTCACTCCTGCATTAAATAGCTTTAAAGCAACAAAAGGCGATACGCACAGTATGATGTTTAAGCAATCAGCTAAGATTTTCTGATTAAAAAATGTAGCCGTTGAATTTAATTGCAATATTCTGCTACAGCCTTTTCGCATATACGGCGAGATCCGATATGCGAAGGCATTTACGCATTGCCCTGAAGCATTAAAAACAGGAAAGACTAACGCCCCTCTGAACCGCTCTCGACCATTAGGCTTTAGCCAGCCATATCGCTGTAACACGCCTCGAATGATTTCAGTTTGCCCGCTTTGCTCTTTAGGTAAGATATTGACCAGTGTTCTATCAACAAAACCGATCCGAAAATGCTCAAGGGTTTCAAGCCGAAGGGTACAGCAATAACGCATTACGTAGTCGAGTGCTTTTGGTGTCAGGTTCAATCTGGTGTGATAGTAATTAATGAGATATTCAACATAACTCATTTCCTGTTCTGAACTAATTAGACAAGAGGAAAATTGATGCAAGTTGGTCTGTAAGCTACTCATCTCACACCTCCTTAGTCAAGCTATGTAATTTACGCATTGAGCCGCCAGATAATTCGATACGGTGGGCACGATGAATAATCCTATCTAAAATGGCATCAGCCATCGTTGGCTCACCGAGGTATTCATGCCATTTATTAACCGGTAGCTGAGAGGTGATAATCAGTGAGCGACAACCATTTCGTTCTTCAATCACCTCTAATAAGTCCTGCCTTCCTCTGGCATTAACCGTTGCGATCCCCCAATCATCGAGTATGAGCAGCTTAGCCTTAGACAGCTGCATCCTAAGCTTAGGTAATGAGCCATCGCGATGAGCAATATCAAGCTCCTCAAGTAGTAAGGGAAAACGCTTGTAGATCACCGAATGTCCAAGTCGAATGGCGAGATTACCAAAGGCACACGCCAGCCAGGTTTTACCGACTCCCGTTGCGCCCGTAATTAATAGGTATTGATTTCGCTGTAGCCAATCACCATTTTTTAATGAAGCGATATAGCTGCGATCTAACCCTCGCGGGGCGTGGTAATCAATGTCTTCAATGCAGGCTGCGGCCACTTTAAGTCTAGCCGCCTTGAGTAATCGCTCTTGTTTACGCTGAGTACGTTGATGTACCTCAGCATCTAGCAGGTAACTTAATTTGTCTTCGAATGACAAATCACGCATATCAGGACTTTCAAGCAGGTTAACGAAGGCATCAGCAATACCCCGTAAACCTAACGCCTGACATTCATCGATAATTAATTGCCTATTCATGAGAGCTTCCTCCCTTCGCATAATACTCTGGGCCACGTACATTCACATGCAACGGCAACTGGCCTTGTTTGGGTTCAGCCGGCTCATGGCGCTGGTCAATATTGCATTGAAGAATAGAACGCACGCTGCTGATAGTGAGCGACTGGATTTCACAAGCACACTGGCAAGCAGACTCTAAGCGCTGTGGTTCATAATGACGAGCAAGGCTTTGCAACTGACTACAAGCACGGCACCCCACAATTGAGTGTTCAGGCCTGCCCTCAAATTGATGCATAGCCACAGCATAGGTATTGGCACCTATGGCGCTTGCCCAAGTAAGGTAGTGAGTACTGGATTGCTGCGCATAAGCGCGGTGACTTTGAGGTCTATGCTCATCAATTGTTGAATGACCATCAGCGCCATACTGGCGTACATGCCATGCAACCCGACGATTTTGATAGAAAAACTCAACTTTATTATCGGTAACCCGCGCCTCCAACTTACAACCAACATATTGAAAAGGTACTGAATAAGCATGTTGTAACACATACACATGATAATCCGATGGCACCTTTTGCGCCGTAATCCATTGTGCCGATTCATAAGCATCTGTAGGCAGTGACTGTAAAACAGGTTTGTCGAGTTCCTCAAAGCGGCTCAACCTAGATCCAGTGAGTCGCTTAAATGAACGCCGATTTAGGGCATTTAATAACTCTGGTATGGCTTCATTGATTTCAGCAAGACTAAAAAACCGTCTTCGACGTAACACTACCGTTATCCAGCGTGTCACTTGCAGCACCCCAAGCTCAGCCAGAGATTTATCTTGCGGCTTTCGCCCCTGGCAGGCTCAATCACACAATTATAATGCTTAGCTAACTCGAGGAAATTCCGGTTTAACACCGGAAACCTTCCTGGTGTTATCACCGCAGCTTTTAAGTTATCTGGCACTAAGACCTGTGGCACGCCACCAAAAAACTGCAACATCTTAACCGTTGCTTGAGTAAAGTCGCTGCTGCATTGAGAGCGACACGCACACGCAAAGGTATATTGTGAACACCCCAATACCCCCACATAAATTTGTGCTTGATGCGCTTGACCAGAATGAGGGTCTATCCAAGGAATAGTTCGCCCTGCATAATCAATAAAAACACACTCTCCAGCGTAATGAACTTGCCGCATCGATATATCAAGTTGTCGAATGAACAGACGGTAATAGTGGGTAAACTGGGAGTATGCGTAAGCATCAGCAGGGGAAATGAGTCGATACTCCTCCCACAGCTGCATCAATGTCTGGTGCTTGGCTTGCATCATCTTATGGATAACACCCCAGTCGGGGAGCCGCTTAGCATCATTTAAGCGAGGTTGATGGGATTTAGTAAAAAGGGTTAATAGCTGTTTATCGTCTAATAACGATATTTGGGACCATGTTTTATCAACGTTTGGTACTCGCCTCCGGTAACGCCTAACCGTATTGGCTGATACCTTCATCAAACGACCAATATAACGATTAGAGTACCCAGTGGTTAAAATAAGCCTCAACGTCTCTCTTAACGTATTTGCTAACATAATAGTTATCCTCAACATTGCTTCTAACATGCAAGGCATAAGGACACCTAAACCACAAAATCTAAGCCTTGTGATTTGACAAATAGGGTCTGGGAAGCAATACTGAAGTTGTCGAGGAGTTCAAATTTCGACAGCTTCATAAAGCCCCGATGAGTTCCAGCTCAGCGGGGTTTTGCTTTTATACCTTGCGCGAATAATCTGCCTTATTTCATTGTCTTTTTCTCCTCCTGCTGGTGACTTTCACTCTGTAAACGCTGCTCTGCCAGCCAGTACGCCACATCTTTAACTAACGCAAACTTGCCCCGCCGATTAGGTATCGTAAATACATGCACAGGTACTGTTCCCCTATTAATGGCTTGCCGTAATGCATCGATAGAACGATAGCCTAAAGCCTCTTTAAGCTTCTCACTCTGCAACATAGGCGCACCATAAAACTCAAGCAGATCTTTCTCCAACGCTTGGGATAAGGATTGCAAATCGGTGGATGGGGTTACGTTGGTCATAATCAACTCTCAATTTGGCTATACAGGCTGTGACTAAATAAGTATAGATAATGAAATTAAAGCAACATAAGGCTATGTTTAAGGTGAAAGGACCCTAAATTAGCCGCTATTAAAAACAGCAACCACTTATTTTTCATAGGGATAGTATTATGGCAAGAATATTTTCAACGTTCATTGCAAACTGTGCCAAATTGCCATGTATACCTTTGCTGATTACAAAGCGCTACCTTACTTTGTAAGATCGCTGGCAACTCGCTATTGGGTTGAACATATAAAATGTGCACTAAATGTCACAACGGCCTACGGCATTAGAAATGTGTTGCATAAGCACAAAGCGGGGGGAGAGCAGAGGAACATCAATAATCTTTCTCATTTTTTTGACCATAAACTAAAAGGCCAACCTGTCGCCTATGAATCCAAAGTTGACAGTATTAACGCAGTCATTCCTGGCTCGAAATATATACTCATTCATCCCTTTTGGCAGTTACTGCACCAAACAGATTTAAGCAACGCTGCCATTGCAGCCCTACTGGAACAATTTCCAAAACAGATCCGTGATAGGTTATTTACGGAAAACCGTTATGGCAAACTCACCCGAAGAAAACGTCAGCCAAAAAGCCCTATTGATCCAGAGACACTCGACAGCTCATTGGACGCCTTAACCGTCTGGCTGTGCTTACTCATTGAGCAATTTAACGCAGGTAGAAAATATGGACTGAGTAGTAAGTACAACATTCGAGCCTTTAAGAGTTTTTTTCGGTTATTTAGCACCCCAGCCCTAACTCATCTGGCCGTCGAGATTTATCCATTGATATACCGACAACTACGAATATCCATGACACTGAATAGCTTGCCAACAAGGTTAGCGCAGGATGACGAGACATCACCAATATCCCTGCCACTCTTCTGGCAAGCATTGGCCACTTCACAGATAACAGGGCTCATTGAGTGCTACACCTTTGTCGTTAACCTAGCCACTCAGATCCAACTCATCAGTGCAGAACCGTATCAGAGGATCGCATTACTATACGCATTGAACCATACCAATTTCTTAGCACTAGGCTGTGAACTTGAAGCCTTGGAGCGCATGCCAAATCTTTCCCTTACTTATTTAGCTGAAATCAGCCGTATATCAACTTATCTAAAGACCCCATAACCTACAACTGCTTGGGCACTTATCACAGCAGACTGAGCAGTTAAAAACAGCAGCGTCCAGCAGTTGAATTCAGTAGAAGTGAGCAATCTAGCCAGCGCCATCATTTGATGGCGCTGCACCAAACTGCGCCCCCTGCTGGCAGAGGCTGACAATCTCTACTGGCAACGATGGCTCAGGCTGCTGGTCACATTGCTTAGTTTCAGGCAAGAAAAAGCCCCAAGCAAATGGGGCTGATTTGTACAAAGTGCTATGGCTGTCCGACTACTCTAATATGGCTTTTCACTTTCTTGATTGATCTGAGCAATTATTAATCCCTTAGTAACATGGTCATCTTTATAGAATAAGATCAACTCATTAATTAAGTCAGGGTACTGTTTTATAACTATCCTCGTTGCAAGTTTAGGTATAGGCTCATCATATTCACCATCCCCCTTCGGCATAAACTAAACAATAGCTTAACGTCGAATTCATAAGATTGAACAAGTAAGCTCCTGAGCAGCATCACTTTTATATGGTTCGACCCTTGCACATTATCACGGTCACTTAATATATACTCAATGTATGCACTTCTAATCATTGATGGGGTGTATTTTACAACCAAGTCGTAAGCAGTCTTATTCAAATTAACGAATAGTATCATCAAGATAAATACAACAACTACAAGTGTAACTTTCTTTATCAAACTCACTGGAATTTTCCTCTCAACCTATCTACCTGTGCAGAAGCTCCCATTAACTCCCTCTGTTTATTGATATCAAATTCACCATGTGTCCTAATAAAATTCCCCTTCATGTTAAACCTCTGCTGCAAATTTCCCAGCAACTGTTCAGCAGCGCCAACTTGATTTTTAGAAAGTGCACGTGTTGAATAATTCCCTAAGAAAGCTATTCCTACATTTCCTTGATTATGTCCCTTCACATGAGCGCCCGCATATTCAAGAGATCTTCCTTCATAAATGGTGCCATCTTCAGATATCATAAAATGGTAACCAACATCAGCATTATTGTACGCTTGGGTCAATCCGACAAGATCTCCAGCTTGCCTCATTAAGGTCACAATCCCTTCATTTGCTCTATGCATATCTTCAACGTCAGTCGGGGTAGTTGCATCACCAGTGTGATGCAGTGTTACCATGTTGTAATCACTAACATTCTTATCTAAATTAGATTCATCCACGGGAATTGTCGAATAGCTATCTTTAGACTTAGTTTTATAAGGGTTTTTTGATGCATATTCCTTTATATTATTAGATAAAGGATTCCCTCCATCCTGCTTGGAAATTTGCTTTAGCCCTCCTAAATCAGAAACCTTCGCCATGGCCCCTTGTATGGCTTGATGTCCAGCGTTGCCATTACTTTTAGTGATGTACATATTGCCTTGACTGTCTTTACCTACAGTACCGACAACTTTACCGCCTTCCGTAATATCTGAAGATTCACCTTCGCCTAAACTGTCAGCACAACCTTCAACCGAATCTTTAGTTGAACAATACCCTGTAGGATCTGTTCCTGCCAGCGGGTTGTTCATTATGTAGCTGTAGGGATTCACGCTCTGGGTCGATGTCGGGCTCTGGATCAGCGGATCCACACTCAGAAAACGTCCAAGGTTGTAATCATACACCTGGCCGTTCATGTGAATGAGCTGCTGCTCGTTCAAATGCTCATGGTCGGTAAAGCCGCGGCGGTTTTTGTTGGTAATGTCTAAATCTTGCAAACGTGATAATAACGTATTGTTATTCAGTATATCCGTTCGATGACTACTACCCAATGCGGCTGTTCGACCAAATGGGTCAAAATAACGCTGACTGACGATATGGCCGTTTTGGTCTGCCATGGTCGTAGCGCTGCCAAGGCGGTCTCTTAAGGTAAACTGCAACAAATGGCTACGCTGCGGTGTGTAACTTAATACCGCGATATCATCAATATAGGCACGCCAACTGCCATCATTGTCTGATTCATAATACTTATCAACATAATAAGTGGTGGTATTGTCAGAGCTGCGCGTTTGTTTGGCACGCATACCGTCACTACCATAAACAAAACTCGTGGTCACATCATTGCGCGAAACTGAAATAGGTTTGTCCAGTGCATTGTACAGCATGGTTAAGCTATCACCCGCGAGCAAGTTACCTCGTTTATCGTATTGAAAACTGACACTACTGCCATTCATTTTACTGAGTTTACACAGGGCATTAGGGCCTGCATTCTGACTCGCCGCACAACTGCCGCTGCCGCCATATTGATAAGCACTTGAGCTGTCGTAGCCAAACAAAGTTATCCCCTGGTTAGGGTTTTATGACCAAAGCCGTTGTAGCTCGCGACGATTCTATTCGTGTTAGCATCTTGTATGACCAAGGGACGACCAGCGCCATCATAGGCAAAACGATTGCTGCCATCTTGGGTATCGACGGTTTCATAGAGCCAGCCTTGACTGCCATAAGTGCGTGACATGCTGCGTCTGCCTGGTCTGTCGAGTTCATCAAAATTACTAAAACAGGTCAATATGTTCAACAAACAGATAGGGCTAATAATATAAAGCCCCAACAAGCAATGCTTGTTGGGGCTTAAATTTGATTGCTTATTACGCTAACAAGTCAATCAATGTGCTCGAGGATGCGAGCGAAGCTTTTGGAGGTACTTGGACTGCAAAACAATCCTAAAAAGTGTCAACAAAAACCATCTACGGGAATGAATAAATGTAGACGAGTATTGACTGCTCTGCCTAACTTTTTAAACAAAATTTAACCCTTTTTAGGGAGTATTTTAAAATTCAAATACTTACTAAAGATAGTGGCAGCTTATGATGATTAAAAACCATCACGGCTGCACTATCGAAATACTATATCTCGTAATGCAATCCACATTCACGCTTCATACCATTAAAACGGGTTTCTTCTTCAGTCATCCCAAGCTCTAATGGCTTACTTGAATGGGTATCACCAACCGACACATACCCTTGTTCCCATAATGGGTGATACGGTAAAGCGTGGGCAGTTAAATACTCATGCACATCTTTATTAGTCCATTCAATAATCGGCAATAACTTATAGCGATTACCGTGAATAGCTAAAATAGGCAATGCTTCACGCGTACCAGCTTGGGTGCGACGTAAACCCGCAAACCAGGTGCCCACGTTAAGTTCAGCCAAAGCACGTTGCATAGGTTCCACTTTATTGATGCGATTATATTGCTCAAGTCCGGCTAAATCTTGCTCCCACAACTTACCAAAACGCGCTTCTTGCCATGCTGCGGTTTGATCTGCGCGATAAACTTGCAAATTTAAGTCTAAACGCTCGGTTAACTGATCAATAAACTGATAAGTTTCAGGGAACAAGTAACCGGTATCAGTCAAAATGACCGGAATATCGGCTTGAACCTGGCTGACTAAATGCAACATTACCGCCGCTTGAATACCAAAGCTAGAGGATAAAGCATGCTCGCCAGGCAAAAATGCCAGCCCCCATGCCACACGCTCTGCTGCGGTTAAAGCAGATAAAAACTGATTTATCTTTGCCAGTTCAGCTTGCTGAACCTCTTTAGGTTGGCTGAGCAATTCAACTAATTGCTCAGGTCCTATAGAGAAATTACCCATGAAAATCCTTAGCGGCGTCTAGTACCGCCTTTACGACACCAATACGTACCGTAAAGTTACCAAAGGTCTCGCCCGCATCACGCTCAACAGCGTAACGGCCAAACAAACCATCCAACTCAGCTAAAATTTCAGCTTCTTGAATGTTTTCTTTGTGCATTTTGTTTAAACGGGTACCTTCAAAACTGGCGCCTAAATACAAGTTATAACGACCAGGTGCTTTACCCACTAAACCAATTTCAGCCGCAAAAGGACGCGCACAGCCGTTTGGACAACCCGTCATACGCACTACAATAGCTTGTTCGCCAATACCATGCTTTTGCTGTAATGCATCAATATGGTCAATAAATGCTGGGAAATAACGCTCAGCCTCAGCCATCGCTAGGGCACACGTTGGTAATGCCACACACGCAATAGAATGACCACGAGTTGCCGATAACACTTCGCCTAATAACCCGTGCTTACGGGCTAAACCTTCAATTTCGGCTTTATCTTCAACCGCGACACTGGCAATAATCATATTTTGATTAGAAGTCATGCGGAAGTCGCCTTTGTGGATCTTAGCGATTTCACGTAACCCTGTTTGTAATGTTTTACCTGGCATATCTTTAATGCGGCCACTTTCGATAAACAAGGTTAAGTGCCACTTGTTATCAATACCTTCAACCCAACCATAACGATCGCCACGATCGCCGATAACGACATCACGTTTAGGTTCGAATTTGATACCGGTGCGCTTTTCAACTTCAGCTTTAAATGCATCATAGCCGTGATCAACTATGGTGTATTTAAGGCGTGAACGCTTACGGTTAACACGGTTACCCCAGTCACGTTGCACTGTCATTACAGCTTCAGCAAATTTAATCACGTCAGCGGTTTTGATATAGCCAAAGTCATCGGCTAAACGCGGGAAGGTTTCCACTTCACCGTGGGTTGACCCCATACCGCCACCCGCGACTAAGTTAAAGCCGATTAGCTCACCATTTTCTTCAATGGCAATAAAGCCTAGGTCATTGGTGTAAACGTCAACGTCATTATCTGGCGGCACTGACACAGCCATTTTAAATTTGCGTGGTAAATAGGTTTGGCCGTAAACCGGTTCAATGGTCTCAGTGTCTAGTAGCTTTTCTTCATCTAACCAAATTTCGGCATAGGCACGAGTATGCGGCAATAAATGGTCAGATAGCTCTTTAGCCACAGCATAAGCTTGTTGGTGCAGCTTAGACTGAACCAGGTTTGGGTTACACATTACGTTACGGTTTACGTCACCACATGCTGCAATAGAGTCAAGGGCAGCTCTGTCTAACCCTTGGATCAAGGTTTTTAGATTACGCTTTGGAATGCCGTGGTACTGAAACGTTTGGCGCGTCGTTAAACGAATACTGTTTGAAGTCGTTAAGGTTGATGAAATTTTATCAACATCTAACCATTGTGCTGGCGAACAAATACCGCCCGGTACACGGGCACGCAGCATGAAGCTATATAAAGGTTCCAGCTTTTGCTCTTTACGTTCGTTACGTAAATCACGGTCGTCTTGTTGGTAAAAACCGTGGAACTTAATTAACTGCTGATCGCCATCACTAAACGATCCCGTCACTTGGGTATCTAAACCCTCTTGAATGGTACCGCGTAAATAATCACTGTCGATTTTTAGGTATTCGTTTACTGCTAATTTTTGCTCATCACTCATGAAGACAGCCTCTTAATTCTATGTGGGCTAAAGCGTTCATCGCTTAAGTTTTACTGACTTAGCGATTAATAACCTAGCACGACAATAATCTTGCTTAATCGCTTAGCTGCGGCATTGCTATTGACTCATCGGGTCGCAATGCATACTTGCAGCTAAGCCTAATTCTGATACTGATGTTATAAGGTTAGTACACGTCTTTCTGATAACGCTTGTTACTGCGTAAATCTTCTAAATACGCTTCAGCTGCATCAGCTGTTAGCCCACCTTGCGATACTACAACGCCAACAAGGGCTTGATGTACATCTTTGGCCATACGCTCAGCATCACCACAGATGTAAACATGGGCACCATTTTGCAACCATTGCCATACATGCTCAGCTTGCTGGGTAATACGATGTTGTACATAAACTTTATCAGCTTGATCACGTGAAAACGCCACATCTAAACGGCTTAAATCGCCACTTTTTAAATACTGCTGCCATTCAACTTGGTATAAGAAATCTTGTTCAAAGTGTGGGTTACCGAAAAATAACCAGCTGTCTCCCGTGACGCCGTCAGCAGCACGCTGTTGCATAAAGGCACGGAATGGCGCAACACCGGTTCCTGGCCCAACCATGATCACTGGGGTGTCTGGGTTTTCAGGTAAACGGAAATGATTATTCGGTTCAACATACACGTTAACTGCTTGGCCTTCTTGTGCTGATGCTAAGAAATGAGAAGCTCCACCAAATCGTGCATGACCTTGACGCTCATCTTCAACCAATGCAACCGTTAAGTGCACCTCAGTTTCCACTTCTGCCTGGCTAGAAGCAATTGAATATAAACGCGGTGTTAATGGGCGCAATACTTCAACTAGCTGGCTTGCTGTAACGTTAGCTGGGTATCTGCTAACTAAATCAGCTAACTGATTTGCAAGCACAAACTGACGCGTTTGCTCTTTATCTTCACTTAATGCTAATAGCTCAGCACTGCCGCTAAACTCAGCCCAAGCTTTTACTAAACCAGGATATAACTGGGTTAGCTCTTTTTTATCTGTTAAGGCATCAACAAGGCTTAAGGTTTCTTTACCTACGATGACTTGATCATCTGCAGATAAACCTAAACCTGAAATAATTTCATTGACTAATAAGGTGTTATTACTAAACCAAATACCTAATGCATCACCCACTTGATATGAAATACCCGATTCACCTAGGTCAATCTCAACATGGCGTACATCTCGGTCAGAATCACGTCCGGTTAGCTTTTGGCTCACTAAAACTTCAGCGGTATACGGTTTTTGCTTAGTAAACTCGCTGTTGCCAGTTTGGGCCTGAGACAAGGATACTACGTTAGCCCCAACACTTTGGATATGAGGTTTAACGGCTTCAACTACACTGTCTTGCCAATCTGACGCAGCTTGTTCGTAATCAACATCACATTCAGCCAATGGCAATAATTGTTTTGCGCCTAATGCGGCAAAACGAGTATCAAAATCTTTACCTGTTTGGCAGTAAAATTCGTAGCTTGAATCACCCAGTGCCAGCACTGAATAATGTAAATTATCCAATTTAGGGGCGCGCTTTGAGGCTAAAAACTTATGCAGCTCCATTGCATCATCTGGTGCTTCGCCTTCACCATGAGTACTCACGACTGCTAGCAATAAGGTTTCTTGCTTCAATTGACGAACATTATACTCGCCCATTGAGGCTAAATTAACCGCGTAACCTTGCGCCTGTGCTTTAGCCGCTAATTCAGTTGCGACACCTCGGCCATTGCCAGTTTGACTACCATAAAGAATAGTCACTGTTTGGCTAGCATTGACTGTGGTTGCGCCGGTAACTTGGCCCTGGCTGTCGTTAGCGTTAGCAGTTGCAGCTAAATAGCCACTTACCCAGGCAAGTTGGACAGCAGATAACTCAGAAGTGAGTTGTTTTAGCTGAGTAACTTGTCCTTGTGACAAAGGTGAAGCGAATGAAGATAGTTCGTTTAACAACATAAGACGGCCTTATAACAGTGTAATGTGGGTAAGCTTACTCCTGTCCGTTAAAAGCAAAAAAGAATAAAAGATAATTTTTTATTCCATTTAGGAATATGCAAAGTGGTTTTTTTAGGCTACAAAAGTGTGTGTTAGTTAAAAGTTTTTAATTTCCCTTAATTAAAACAGCATTAATTAACCCTGTAGCACTTGTTTGATTGAGATGTGTACAGCAAGCTAAGGAGCTGGATTAACAATTGGTTATCTATCAAGTTAATTGTTCTCTGCATAAAACAATAAACCGATCCCCAAAAGGAATCGTCATAGAGAACTATTGATGTTTATCAATTAACATCAATGCCAGCCAAAGTACGATCAATTTGTTGATCACGACCGTCAACAAATAATCATGTGAAAATATGATGCTATTTGGCAGGGGGAGCCTTATCGCATTTTACTCATTAACCATCAGGGAACAGTCATGCAGATTGGAATACCGAGAGAAAGTATTACAGGCGAAACGCGCGCAGCTGCGACGCCAGCCACAGTGGTACAACTAAAAAAGCTCGGCTTTAGTGTGGCCATAGAAGCGGATGTAGGTAAATTATCAAGTTTTGATGATGCCGCATTTGAGCACGCTGGTGCCGAAATTGTAGAAAATGCATACCAAGCTGACTTTGTTTTTAAAGTTAATGCACCTACAGACGATGAAATTGACAAAATGAAGCCCGGGCACAACTCTTGTCAGTTTTATTTGGCCGGCTCAAAATCCTGATTTAGTTGAGAAATTAGCTCAGAAAAAAATCACCGTGATGGCAATGGACATGGTGCCGCGTATTTCACGGGCACAGTCACTAGATGCACTATCATCTATGGCCAATATTGGTGGTTACCGAGCAGTAATTGAAGCCGCCCATGAATTTGGTCGTTTCTTTACCGGTCAAATCACAGCTGCTGGTAAAGTACCACCAGCCAAAGTGTTAGTCATTGGTGCAGGCGTTGCTGGCCTTGCAGCCATTGGTGCTGCGGGATCACTCGGCGCAATAGTCCGTGCCTTTGATACCCGTTTGGAAGTGGCCGAGCAAATTGAATCTATGGGCGGTCAATTCTTAAAACTAGAATTTGAAAATACCGAAGGCGGTTCATCTGACGGTTACGCTAAAGTGATGTCAGACGAGTTTATTGCTGCTGAAATGGCATTATTTGCCGAACAAGCAAAAGATGTCGACATTATTATTACTACCGCGCTTATTCCTGGCCGCCCTGCACCAAAGCTTATCACCAAAGAAATGGTAGATAGCATGAAGTCAGGCTCAGTAATCGTCGATTTGGCAGCCGCCACTGGCGGTAACTGTGAATATACAGTGACTGGGGAAAAGTTTGTCTCCGATAACGGCGTGAAAGTCCTAGGTTACACTGACCTGCCCGGCGACTGCCGGCGCAATCATCTCAACTTTATGGCACTAACCTTGTTAACTTGATGAAGTTAATGTGTAAAGCCAAAGACGGCAATGCCGTATTAGATTTTGATGATGTGGTAATGCGTAATATGACGGTGACCCGTGACGGTGAAATCACCTTCCCACCACCGGCCATTTCAGTATCAGCAGCACCAGCCAAACCGGCCGCTGCACCTGTTGCCAAAAATGTTGAACCCAAAGCCCCTTCCAAGCTTAAGTACGTTTTAGGCCTTGCGGGTATTGCGGCATTTGGCGCAATAGCCACTGTGGCACCCTCGGAGTTTTTATCACACTTTACGGTATTTATACTGTCGTGTGTGGTCGGCTACTACGTGGTATGGAACGTGTCTCATTCATTACACACACCATTAATGTCAGTGACAAATGCTATTTCTGGCATCATTGTAGTCGGGGCTTTATTGCAAATTGGCCAAGGTTCTACACTGGTCACTGTGCTGTCATTTATCGCCGTGTTAATTGCAAGTATTAACATTTTTGGTGGTTTTACCGTCACTCAGCGCATGCTGAAAATGTTCCGTAAAGATTAAGGGGAATTATCGTGTCAGAAGGACTGGTAACAGCATCATATATTGTCGCTGCGGTATTCTTTATTTTGAGCCTTGCGGGGCTTTCAAAACAAGAAACGGCTAAAAACGGCAATTTATTTGGTATCATCGGGATGGTCATTGCGCTTGGCGCAACCATTCTAAACCCAAGCACCACAGGCATAGTGTGGATTATTTTAGCTATGGTCATTGGCGGCGCTATTGGCGTTCGCTTAGCACTTAAAGTTGAAATGACCGAAATGCCTGAACTGGTTGCAATTCTGCACAGTTTTGTGGGTATGGCTGCGGTATTAGTGGGTTATAACAGTTTCATTGATTTACACCCACAAGCCATTAACGAAATTGTAGTGACATTAGGTAATGACTTAGACACTACGCTTGCCACTGCTGAAGCGGCGTTTGCTCAGGCAAATCAAGCACAACAGCACAGCAAACACTTAACCGGCGCAATGCTTAATATTCACCTTGTAGAAGTATTCTTAGGGGTATTTATTGGTGCAGTGACCTTTACTGGTTCTGTGGTGGCATTTGCTAAACTACGTGGACTGCTGCCATCAAAAGCGCTCACTTTGCCCCATCGCCATAAGATGAACTTATTAGCTGTGATTGTGTCATTAGTGTTAATGGTGCAATTTGTGCAAACGGGTGGTGCCATTACCCCAATATTGATTATGACGCTAATTGCTTTTGCCTTTGGTTGGCATTTAGTCGCCTCGATTGGCGGCGCTGACATGCCGGTTGTGGTGTCCATGCTGAACTCATATTCAGGCTGGGCAGCCGCTGCTGCAGGTTTCATGCTATCAAACGACTTGCTGATTATTGTTGGCGCATTGGTTGGTTCATCGGGTGCAATTCTGTCTTACATTATGTGTAAAGCGATGAATCGCTCGTTTATTTCTGTTATTGCTGGGGGATTTGGTAATGACGCTGTCGCCACCAGTGGTGATGAAGAAGTAGGTGAATACCGTGAAACCAATGCTGAAGATGTCGCTGATATGTTGAGAAACTCGCAGTCAGTTATCATCACTCCTGGCTATGGTATGGCGGTTGCGCAAGCACAATATCCTGTTGCTGAAATAACCCGTAAACTACGTGATTTAGGCATCAAGGTACGCTTTGGTATTCACCCTGTTGCTGGGCGTTTACCAGGCCACATGAACGTATTATTAGCTGAAGCCAAAGTGCCGTACGATATCGTATTAGAAATGGATGAGATCAATGAAGATTTTACCAGTACTGATACCGTATTAGTGATTGGTGCCAATGACACGGTTAATCCTGCGGCCATGGAAGATCCAAACAGCCCAATTGCTGGCATGCCGGTACTGGAAGTATGGAAAGCGCAAAACGTGATTGGCTTTAAGCGTTCAATGAACACAGGTTATGCCAGGGTGCAAAATCCGCTGTTTTTTAAAGACAATACCCAAATGCTATTTGGTGATGCAAAAGACAGCGTAGAAGCAATTCTAAAAGCGCTTTAACGCCCTCGCTTTGCAATACAAAAATACCAGCCAACAGGCTGGTATTTTTTTATATTAATCACCTGTAACAGTGATACTGTTAACGTTTAAATCAACGTAGTAAAAACTCAAAACGATATAAATCACACCTTTATGATCACGTCATTTACTGCGTTTATGGCCTTTAGTCCCAGCGCTTGGTATGACGACTATGCGATTAATCAAAAAATGACCCACTTTGTTAAAAACAAAACAAACTTACCCCCGCTGTTTCTATCGGTAGCGAATGAACAAGGTATGGGCGTGACCGAACTGGTCGACGTGCTTAATACCCAAGCCCCAAAACCATGGCAAGTGGGGTTTTCAACTTTTCCTAACGAAACCCATTACAGCACCGCAATGCCAGCAATACTCTCTGGGCTGGCCTTTCTCGCTCCCGGTTATTATACCGATTTGGATCCATTACTTGAGATAAAAACCTATCAGGAAGTGTTTGACCATTTTGAAGCAAAAAAGTCACAATGGGCAGGATTTAGGTTTGAGTGGATGCAATCTTACAATTTAATAAAGTATCTATTTATATCAAAGCAGACCGATAAAATTGATGAAATTCTTATTGATGCCAATAAACGATTTCCTGAATCATACTCTGAATTGTGTATAGGCTTTGCTAAAGGGTTTATAAAAAAACAACAACCCAAAGTGGCATTAAAAGTATTAAATTCAGCGGCAAAAGAAGGCATAAACTGTGCCGACTGGCATCAGCAAATCAGTTTATCTTATACCGGTTTAGGCAAAACGGACTTAGCGAAAAAGCATAAGCTAGCAAGCTGGGAGTTTTGGGAGTTAAAACGCTGAAGCGTGAAATGAGTCTACTAATGCTAGAATGCTGGCGGTAAATTATCACGCCAGCATAAAATGAGCTTAATCTACATTTGCCTGAGCTATCAGTTTTTTATGTTCAGCAGTTAAGGGCATAGGCTTAAATGGACTGACATTCGTCCCACCTGTGTTACCAGCTGGCACTAAGCCAAACACTGTCTTAGTGGCTGCGCCTGCTATTCTCAATAGTTGTCCGGCAAATTCTTTAATATCACACTGAGTAACAGCCCAGCGAGCCATATGATAATGGGTTACTACATGCCAATAGGTCGATTGTTGCCCTAAAACATGAGCATTTTCTAAATGTGTAAAAGCCTGTATTGCATCACCTTGTAAAAGACAAATTTGATAGCTTTTAAATTCACCTAGCACATATGGACGGATCTTTTTTGCGAATGAGCTCATCTAAAATTAACCTATTTTATGAGTACATCATACATGCCCAAACTCGATTCAAAATGTTGCATACTAAAAGCGTTTGGGGATAGTTTGAATATCATTTTTATATAAACTGGTCTTAACCAGCGTTCAGCCACCTATCATCTATATAAAAAATCGACAAATAATGGCTTAATCGTTAGACCATTTAATTTGAAATTCGATTTCTTCTTCTGAATCACCTCTTTCATGCTCGATATTGTAAGTAGCGCGCACTGGTACATAAATTCTTTCACCGGCTATCTGGATCTCAAATTTAGTACCACTTTCAAGCGAGTCCGCTAATCGTCTTAGTTTTGCCACAAACTCAGCCGTTGTGTAAGTTTTTTCGATATCTCTGTCTGCTTTTAAACTCATTTAATGTACTCCATAAACAATTGTTATCCATAACAAAATGAATAGACTTAGCTTGTCTTAATCATTCATTGACTTAATATAACGAATTTAAGCACAGAACAACATCATAAAAAAGGAGGGCTAACCATGTTAGCCCTCCTGATGCAACTCGTTGACTATTTAGGCTAAACTCTAAACAAAGGGTCTGAGCAAAACGCTCAGCCTGCATTTAAAACTTATAGCTGTAACCTAACGTTGCTGATTGCGGCTTGCCAGCAAATACAGAACCGTGAACACGTGTTGTTACGTAGGTTTCGTCAAATAAATTATCTACATTTAAGTACACTTCTGACGCATCGTTAATAAAGTAACGTGCTGATAAATCAAATACTGTTTTAGAAGCAATTAACTCACCAGCAGGAATATCACCCTGACCTGCTTTAGTGCGCATATCGTCGGTATAACGACCCGCTAATGTCACTTGCCAGCTTTGTGCTTGTACGCCGGCAGAAAGGTATAATTGATTGTCAGGCAGATAAGTCAGTGAGTCACCTTTACTTACGCTATCCCAGCTTTCAAAGTCTGACGTAAAATCTGAACCAAACTCAGCACTGGTGTAGGTATAGGCCATTTTAAGCGGGAAGCTTAAGTCACTGGTTTGATTAAACTCATAGCCCAAACTTAATTCTAAACCATGAATATCGACTTCACCGGCATTATATTGGTTACCAATGTTGTTATCATCACACCCTTGGGCAGCGGTACAGTTACCGTGCATATTGCTGTAATCACCGATAAATACAATGGCTTCTGAAGTAAATGCAGCCTGGTTATAACGTAAACCAGCTTCATAATTCCAGCTTTCTTCTTCTTGACCGTCAGCATTACCTGGCGCTGCTGGAGAGAAGCCTTTTTGCGCTCCCGCTAATACGATAAGCTGTTCATTAACTTGGTAAGTCGCTGATAATGATGGCAACACTGCAGTAAAACTGTTGTCGACATCTTTATTCGGGGCACCATCTCGACCAGGGTTAGCTTTACCCCAATCTAAACGCTGTGTACTGATATCTTCATAGCGTAGACCTGCAGTAATCGCAAAGTCACCAATAGTCATCCGGTCTTGAACAAAAAACGCCCATGCTTCAGCGCTGTCAATACGGTTTGAATCTGTACCAGGAATACCACTTGCTGTGCGAGTCATCACTTGTGTGCTATCAAGCTGATAAATGTCAGCCCATTGGTAACGATCCATTTCATCTTCATGATAACGCGCCCCAAAAGCTAACTCATGATTAGCCACATAGTAATTCAACTCTGTCTGTAAACCTTGGGACAAATAACTACGATTATTGGCTTTCACGCTAACATCAATTGGTGAGGTCATTAATCCTTTATCAAATTCAGCAGCGTTAACAACGCCACCACTACTTAGGCTTGAACCCGCGACTTTGTCCGCTTTATACCAGTTACGGTGAAAGTCGTTATGGTAAGCAGTAGTGCTTAATGCTAGATCACTATTAAATTCAATAACATGATTTAATTGAATTTGTTTATGCTCTGTGGTCATTTTATCTTTTTGCGATGCAGAGTAACGCATAAAGGGGGTTGCGGCATAATCTGCGTCAGTTAACCCCATGTAGGTTTCGTTAGAAACTTCATCTGCATACTTAAGTTTTAATTCAACAACTTGCTGATACTTAGCCGCTTCATCTGTTTTGATACTGATTTTAGCCAGCGCATCATTTTTAACAAAACCAGTATCGCCACCGACACCATTAATATCCTGGAAACCGTCAGCTTGATAGCGATAGATTTCAGCGACAGTACCAACGCGATCACCTTGACCACCCGCATAGGCATGCACTTTACCAAAGCCATCTTGGCCAGCAGCGACATCCACTTTACCCGCGAGTTCCTCATCAGGGATCTGGCGAGACAACATGTTAATTACGCCACCGGTTGTACGTGGACCATATTTAACCGTTGAGCTGCCCTTAAGAATTTCTACGCTTTGCATACGGCCCGATGTAGGGAAATAATAAGCCGCAGGTGAGGCGTAAGGAGCGGGAGCGGCTAATACACCATCTTCCATAATAGTAATTTTTTCAGAGCGATTCTGACCCGTTCCGCGCATACCTAAGTTAGGACGTAAACCGTAACCGTCTTCTTCTTGAATATACACCCCAGGATAGAAGCTAAAGTACGCATAATATCGGTATATTTGAATGTTTCAATTTCTGCTGCAGAGATAACATGCGCACTGCCTGGCACGGTATTAATCGAGTTACGGCTACCAAAAATAGATATTTGCTCAATATTAGCCATTTGGCTAGCATCAGCTTTAACTTCAGCAGCTGTGATGCCTATAGTCATCAATAATGCACTTGTTAAAACACTCAAACGTAAGGTGTTTGACTGGCTCATGTTAATTCTCCTAATGACTACAACTATCAAAACGCAAATCAAAACAATTACCATTTGCGTTTCCATTTTTCGCAATTTTACTTAAGAGAGCCTTAAAAGCAACAAATGGATACGCTTTATTTACAAATAAGGTAATCTGGTGGCGACGAATTTCAAATATGTGCATTAGATCACCGTTATTCCGTACAAAAAACGTTCTTTTTTAACTTTATATCAAAAGATATTTAGTCATCGGGTGAGTATATTGCTCATTGTGCAGTAAACTGCGGTTAAAAAATTAACCATTAATTATAAGACTCATTTCATCATGTTTTTATCACCTTATTATTCTAAGCAAGATCAAAGTGTTTTCATCGCGGCGCAACAAGCCAGTGATTTTGCTAAGCGGGTTGCTGGAGATTTCAACCCTATCCATGATGTCGGCGCAAAACGTTTTTGTGTACCAGGTGACTTATTATTTGCACTGGTATTAACCGAATACGGGTTAAGTCAAAATATGACATTCCAGTTTGCTGGCATGGTCGGTGAGGGAGTTGAATTATGCTTACCCAATGCTGGCGAAGATAAGTTCACTATTATTGATGCTAAAAATAAAGAGTACATGCACGTAACCCGCCAAGGCAAAGTGTGTCAATGTGATATACAAACAGCGGCATTCATCAAAAGTTATGTGGCGTTTTCTGGGCTAAACTTTACCCACGTATTAGTGCCGATGATGAAACAACACCAGGTGATGATTAACCCTGACCGTCCATTAGTTATTTACGAAAGTATGTCATTTCATCTTGATCATTTTGACTTTGACGACATCAGCCTGCATTTAATTGATCAGCAATTATTGATTAACGGCAAACGCGGCGATGTGACTCTCACCTTTGAATTACGCCATAATAAACGTGCTATTGGGACAGGGAAAAAAACCTTAGTGCTAAGTGGACTGCGTGAATACGATGAAGATAAAGCACAACAAATGTGTCTGAATTACGAGTCCCGCAAAGACACGCTATAACCCTTCAGCTTGCTTCTAAATGCGCTTACTCCATTATGGATAAGCGCGGGCTAACCTATTTGTGACAATAAAACCTTAAATTAAGGCATTGTTATTTATAAGTACGTTTCTATTTCATATTGTTTTTACACTTGGATCACCAACTAACTATCCACCTAAAACAACTATTGCTGTCCATACAGCTGAAATAGCCCCTTGCGCAAGATAAAGGCCAAGATAAATAATCATGTTAAAGGTCATTGTAAGACTGGAGGTAACGGGCGGATCTTAACGGTGAAAGGGAGATGCTGTACAATTTAAAAAAATATCAGTATAAGGTTGTCTTAGTGAACCTTATGGCCAGCTCACTAAGTCAATATATCAATTATGCCGCTTTTTGTTGAGGTGAACTTTCTAGCAATAAAATAGCGCTGTAACCTATCAAATGATTTACGCATTTTACGCCATTATCACCTAACTCAGTTGACGCTATTTCTTGAGCAGTATTGACAGCTCTAAAATACGTAACGCTATCATCACTCGTACCACAAAGACTAAAAAACAGTTTTAATACCGCTTTATGCTCTGCAAGTTGTAATGCTTTTTTCCATGACAACTCTAGTGATGCAATAGAACTAAAATCAAGTGTATCAACAAAGAACTGTCCGATCCTATGATCTAAACGCACTAAAAACTCTGTCTTTTTTGGAAAGTGATGACTAATGCCTGTTCGACTAATGCCAGTTGCATTTGACAAGGTCGTATATGACATACCCTGAAAGCCTATTGTAAGAATTTGCTTAAGAGCTTCATCTAAAATTTGATTTACGGTTTGTTCGGTTTCAACTCGTGAACGCTTAGCCATACCACGGTACCTCTTCTAATTATTTTGGAAAAAAGCTTACCAGACAGTATTAGAAAGTTCCGCTAAAAATAACGCCAAAAATATCATTATTAGCAAAATTACACGCCAAATTGTATCAAAAAACCACCAAAACCGTTACATTTGTTACGAATTTACCTTTAAAATTCAAAGAGTATTAAGCTCTGTACCAACTAAGTTGCCCCAGAAAAACTGGCAAAAATGATCATGAAATTTTTTATTTTAAATAATCATATAAATCAGTAGATAGCGCTTACAAATGTTGCGAGGATTCTAAATATTGACTAAGCCATTTTTGCGCAGCTGGCTTTCCCATTAAAAAATCTAATGTCGGTTGAAGAATTTTGGCTAAATCGGGTTGACGCCAGAACATATAATTAGGTAATGGTTGCACCACTCCTGCACCAAATGTTCGTTGGATTAAACTTGAAAATTCGCTAATGTCTCTGGTGGAATAATTAGGCAGATGCGGATAAATTTGACTCATAAATTGACGATAAGAAATATCTTTTACCAATGATTGCTGCTGATTCATTTGTAGCAAATACTGCAGTTGAGGGGCACTCCAGTGAGATAAATTATCACTATCATGAATAACGGCTAAGTTACGACGATGCAGTTGTTGCCAAGCAAAATGTAACTGCTTGCTTTGCGCTAAATGCCAAAATAAATAAACATCAGCCAACCACTCATGCTGATAATCAGTTAAGTTTGTGGGTAATTCTTTACCCTGCAATGCAATATTATGTAAATGCCCTACCTCATGCCACAAGCTCAACTGAGCCTGGTTTACAAGCTCAATACCATAGGTTTTAAGCCCGAGTGCCCCCGTCTGCTGCTTGGGCTCACGTTCAGCTTGTATTGCTATAATGCCGGCAATCGTTGAGTGATTAACAGCTAACACCATCGCACTTTTATAGCCTATGGATTGGCGTATGTTAGATGCAGAAAGACTGATTTGTCCCTGTAAAGATTGCGGCAGTTTTTTAAGACAAGTCTCAATACTAACCAGTGGACAGACTAGTGCCCGCTTGTTGAAAATATCAACCCATTCAGATGAGTTATCGACGGATAATGTCGATGGTAGAACAGCTGTATGGGTTAACTGTTTAGCATGCAGATGGCTAGACAAAGTAATACACAATAGCAGGCCAAGAAGTCTGATTAATTGGCCACGTTTGCCCTTCAAATCGATAAAAAAGCCAATGCGACGATAGCATTTAACCATTTGAATAAGATCAATATCGATGAAGGGCAAGGTTTTGTGTAAAAACAGAGTCACACTATTTACTAGCCATAATGTTTTGAATAATCGCGGTAGTTGACACCCCTTCTTCAAAACCAAGCACTTCTACCTTACCGCCATTTGCGATAACTTCTGCACCACCAGCAATATCTTCGATTTTGTAATCACCACCTTTTACTAACGAGTCTGGCAGTAAACGGGCAATAACGCGCTGTGGGGTATCTTCTGCAAAGGCTACAACCCAATCAACTGATGCCAAGCCAGCCAATACCGCCATACGGCGATCAACAGGGTTAACTGGACGACCATGGCCCTTTAAACGTTTAACCGACGCATCATCATTAACGGCAATAATTAATCTATCACCAAGCGCCCGAGCTTGTTGTAAATAGCTAACATGTCCCGCGTGCAAAATATCAAAGCACCCGTTGGTCATCACAATTTTTTCGCCACGTAAACGGGCTTGCTCCATAGCAGAAGCTAACTGATCTTCACTCATTACCCCAAAGCCCGACTCGCCTTGATTGATCTTAAGGGCGTTAATCAACTCAATGCGGCTTACGGTAGAGGTGCCTAATTTACCTACCACAATACCGGCAGCAGTATTGGCAATAGCACAGGCTTGTGCAAGCGTTGCTCCAGCGGCAATTGATGTCGCCAACGCTGAAATAACCGTATCACCGGCTCCGGTCACATCATGTACTTCACGGGCCACGGTAGGAATGTGTAATTCAGGCTGATCTTGGGTAATTAACGTCATACCTTTTTCAGAGCGAGTAACCAAAATTGCTTTAAAATCATGTTGCGTTAATAAGCCTTTGGCTTTTGCAATAAGGTCATCTTCACAGGTTACAGTACCGACAACGGCTTCAAACTCACTCATATTTGGGGTAATTAATGAAGCACCATGGTAGCGACCAAAATCACTTCCCTTAGGGTCAACCAACACACTCACGCCTTTGGCGCGGGCTTTGGCAATAAATGCTTTAGGTTCAATAATCGCCCCTTTGGCATAGTCAGATAATACTAAAACATCAATATCATCTAATAAGGCTTCAGCTTGCTGAAATAGCATTTCACTGTGGCTAAGCTCAAAAGGTTCTTCAAAATCAAGACGAATTAACTGCTGGTTACGTGATAATACCCTTAACTTAGTGATAGTCGGCTTGCCTTCAACCGCCAACCACTGCGGCTCAACCCCAAGAGCTCTGATCCCTAACGTCAGCGCTTCAGCGGTTTCATCTTGGCCTACCAGGCCGGCAAGTTTTACCTTGCCTCCTAAAGCAGCAACGTTTAATGCCACGTTAGCCGCCCCACCTGGGCGATCTTCAATTTGATTTATTTTTACAACAGGCACAGGGGCTTCTGGCGAAATACGTGCAGTTGGGCCGACCCAATAACGGTCAAGCATTACATCGCCAATCACTAAAACACGGGCATTTTCAAAAGCAGGAAGAGAAACCTTCATAGTGTAATCACTGTTTGTTGTAAAAAATTCCCCTGATTGTACCTAATTTTCACAAAGAAATGAGTTAGAATATTAAAAAATTTCATCGATAAACGAGCTATTTGTGATCGAAAAAGCCCAATTCACCTCAAAACTCTATCACCCTAAGTATTGGTTACTCTGGTTAGGCGTAGCAATTATGCGCGTAACTCAACTTATGCCTATATCAATACAAATGAAAATAGGCGCCGGATTAGGTCGTTTAGTGATGCTTGTGGCAGGAAGCCGAACCCACACAGCTAAGCGCAATATTCAATTGTGCTTCCCTGACATGCCTGAACATGAACAGCAGGCATTACTAAAAAGTAACTTTGAAGAAACTGGCAAAGCGCTATTTGATACTATTAATGCATGGTGGTGGTCAGATGAAAAAGTGCAAGCGCATATGACAATGACAGGTCAGGAGCATGTCGACACTAGTTTAAAAAATGGTAAAGGAGTGATTTTATTTGCCGTTCACTGTTTACCTTTAGAAATGGGTGCCCGTGTTTTTGGTCAATTTCAACCTGGTATTGGAGTCTATCGACCGCATAACAATCCGGTGATGGAATATTTGCAGGTAAAAGGTCGGCTTAGATCTAATAAAGGCCTAGTGCCTAAACGGGATGTACGCCAGATGATCCGCAGTTTACGCGCACCGGATGTGATTTGGTACACGGCGGATCAGGACTTTGGCCGTTCAAGCGCGGTGTTTATTCCATTTTTTGCGGTAGCCGATGCAGCAACCATAACCGGTGCAACGTCGCTGGCTAAATTAGGTAAAGCAAATGTATTGCCTTTTATTGTTGAGCGCACAAGCGATGATTCAGGCTATAAAATTGAGATATTACCCCCTTTGGATAACTTTCCTGGCGACAATGAATTAGATGATGCAATACGCGGCAATCAAATGGTTGAAAACATTATCAATAGAAACCGTTCACAATATATGTGGCTGCATCGACGCTTTAAAACACGCCCAGATGAAAATGGCCCATCGCTTTACGACTAAATAAAGATCCACATGGCAGGCACCCTATAACCTTCTGTATAACAGAGATCGAATGTAAAATCGGTTAAATCTACTATATGAATCTAGAAATGGGTTGATATTTTAACCTGAATAAGTGACGATGCGCCCTGTCATAAAGTATTAGTTTTCATATAAAACAACCCTATTAAATAGGAATATCACAGCACTATGTTAAACCTTGTAAAATATGCCGTTTTTACAGCAACTGTAGCAATAGTTAGCTTCAATAGTATTGCACTAGAATATCGCTTACCTGCTAAAGGCAGCTTATTAGTCGGTGAAAACCAACACTATGTAGTGCCTGAAGGTAAACTGACACTTGAAGATATCGCCTCAAAGTTTCAATTAGGGTTAACCAATGTGTTGGAAGCAAACCCAGGTGTCGATCCATTTCTGCCTGCTCCAGGTAGCACTTTGGTGATCCCACATCAATTAATTTTACCTAATACAAAATTAGAAGGCATTGTCATTAACGTGGCTGAAATGCGTTTGTATTATTACCCAAAAGGCACTAATACCGTTGAAGTATTACCGATTGGTATTGGCCAAATTGGTCGCGACACGCCGGAAAGTTGGGTGACAACCGTACAGCGTAAGCGTGCTAACCCAACCTGGACACCTACCGCGACGACCCGAAAAATCTATGAAGCCAAGGGCATAACTTTACCTGCTGTATGGCCTGCTGGTCCTGATAACCCTATGGGTTTATATGCCCTTTATATCGGTAACCTGTTCGCTATTCATGGCACTAATGCGACTTTTGGTATCGGTTTACGGATAAGCCAAGGCTGTATTCGCTTACGCCATGATGATATTGAGCACTTATTTAATACTGTTCCTGTGGGCACCCGCGTTGAATTTGTAAATCAACCGGTTAAATATACCGCTGAGCCTGATGGAAATCGTTATTTAGAAGTGCATCAACCACTGTCTAAAACACAAAATGAATTTGAATCTAATGAGCCTGTAGCATTAACCTTTAATAAAGAAACGACTCGCTTTATTGCACACGCTGAAACAGACTCTTTTGTGTTAAAACGCTTATTGGAGCAACGTACTGGTATACCAACACGTATCAACCCTTAAGGTACCAGTTGGACTAAATAAGCTTACACACTGAGCGAATCAATTTGTATTAAAAAGACCCATACTTAATGGGTCTTTTTCAGTTTACTGCCAGTGCTTTACTTATCAGTTTGTGTTTTATTTACCGCGTCAGTGATAGCGTTAACCTTAGCGGCTATCTTGTCTTCAACACCTACAAGCTCTTTCACTGACTCTTCTGATGATGTCTCTATATTGTCTGACATTAATTCATTTGACGCTTCCATTGCCTGTAAATCCTCCATTGCCATATTAGGATCTGCTAATCCGGCATTGATTAACTCTTCCCGTTGTTCAACTAAAAACGTTTCTGTTTTAACATCATTTAATAACTTAGCGGCATTACGCTCAGTGATTGATTCAACCGATTCAGATATCGGCGTAAACAACGCGGGTTCAGAACTCGCCTTTGGAGGTGAAGAAAACGAACTTAATGCACCCGATTGCCACCCTAACAAAGCCGCTACAGCAATAGCCATAATGCTTAATAGGACTTTGTTGGAAGGCATATTGGTTTTTTGATCTTCATTCAAAGACGATGAAGATGTGGTTTGGGGTGACTGTTTGGCCACTTTTCTAGCTTGAACATTATCACTAGAGCTTGTTTGTTGAGACATCTGCCTAGCTATACTATCAGTGGATGCAGGCAACGCATCTGCATCTGGGCCCTTGGTTCGTTGGCCAATAAATTGACCGCCATCATATATTTCCATATCGTGGCTCGACACATCAGCCTCAACCACGCCCGTGCTAATAATCACTAATTTATTACAAAACAATTTACCTTTTAGCGTACCGCTTACACGTAATTCTTGGCAATATACCTCGCCGTCAATTATTCCACCAGGCTCTATTTTGACTTCATCACTGGAGCGAATTACGCCAGTTATTTTACCGGCAATTAACGCAGGACCTTGTATATCAATTTCGCCATTGAGCGACATATCTGCCCCAATGTAAGTTACACCCTTGCTTTTATTATTCATTATTCTATCCTTTACAGATTTTTGGGGTGTTGTAAATCTACCTTAAACTAAACATAAACGCGACCCATGATACTGAGTTATACTAATGCCGTTTACCCCTTTGAATCACGTTATGACATTATCGCCCCTTTCACAGTACCAAGTGTTAAGCCAAATAAACTTACAGCCTGATGAAGCTCAATCGGTGGCTTTACAAGCACTAGACTCACTTTATTATCAATTAGGTTCTTCAAGCCATATCAGCGATATAAAAGGGATTTACTTGTGGGGAGATGTCGGCCGCGGTAAAACTTTTTTGATGGATTTGTTTTATCAAAGTATCACCAGCACCTCAAAGTTACGCCTGCATTTTCATCGATTTATGGCAATGTTACACCAACGTCTTAATCAAACGGCTGGCATTAGAGATCCACTCACCCACATTGCTAAAGACATTGCAAAGCAGTACCGTTTAATTTGCTTCGATGAATTTTTTGTTGCCGATATTGGCGATGCTATTTTATTAGCTCGTCTGTTTGAGACATTATTTACCGAGGGCGTAATATTAGTTGCCACATCCAACATTGCCATTAATGAGTTATATAAAGGCGGCTTACAACGCGATCGCTTTTTACCCACTATTGAATTACTTAAACGTCATACCCAAGAGATACACCTAAATGGTACAGTCGATCATCGCTTGAAAACCTATCCTGATGTCAACCAATCAAACGGCTTAGCACTAGATAACAATGCCGAATTAAGTAATTCATTATTTGCTTTGCCGTCCAAGCTAGATGCACTCAGTGTTTATAATCTGTTACAACATAATGCCGCTTTAGCGATTGATCAAAATAGGCAATTTAACGCAAATGTTATCTCTATTTGCCAACGGCCTATTATCATCAAAAATGCTATCGACACCCTTGCTTGGTTTGAATTTGACGCATTATGCAATGGCCCTAGAAGCGCACTGGACTATATCGAACTAGCAGGAAAATTTAACGCCATTCTACTTAGCGAGGTCCCCGCATTAGGCGGTGAAATTCGAAGTTGGATTAAAGCGCGGGGCACAGAAGATGGCGTGATAGCCACCAGCACAGGCGAAAGACAATTAGCCTATTCAATACAAGATGATCCGACTCGCCGCTTTATCAGTCTGGTGGATGAGTTATACGATCAAAAAGTGTGTCTTATTATTCATTCAAACTATCCACTTGAAAGCATATATCAAGGCGGCGCATTGTCTTTTGAGTTTAAACGCACCTACAGTCGGTTAATTGAAATGAGGCGTTGGCTCACAAGTTAATCTTGCGTGTATTTTTCGACGTCGCTAAAACGCGCTAGAAAGTTATCTAATGCTTCATTAGTAGGGTAATCAAACTGGTATTTGTTATGAAAGAAAATATCTAACTTTACCTGCACATCGCTTAAGGTAATAGTGTAACCATCAAACCCTGTTAGCGCATTAATGCCGCATAGGTGATAAACCGATTCAGTGGTATCTGAGGTTTTCTGACCATATTGGGTGACTTTATTAAACACTCGCAATGCCCTATGGATATCAATTTCGTTTTTCATATCGCTCCCTTCAATTGGTCTCATTCAGATTAATAACCTGAATTCTGTGCTGCATTATGAGTCAATATCATATCGCAATTTTATTGATAATACATTGCTATCAAATACGAATACAGGGCACAATCAGCCCATAAAATTATGCTGTTAACTGTTTTTCATCACAAGAGCTTAAATCACTATGCCTGATATTGTTATCGCTTTTTTTGCCCTGGGCTTACTTGCAGGGTTGATTAAGTCAGATCTTAAAGTCCCTAAAGCTACCTATGAAACCCTGACCATTTTACTGATGCTAACCCTTGGCTTAAAAGGCGGTATGGCATTACATGGTGAAACACATAACCTACAAATCAGTGAGCTGATCGCAATTATTGCTCTGGGGTTTATTATCCCGCTTACCCTGTACCCTATTTTACGTAAAGCAATTCAACTCGAACAAAAAGAAGCCATCAGTATTGCGGCTCATTATGGCTCTGTGAGCGCGGGTACGTTCGCGGTTGTGTTAGCTATGGTCGATTATTCAGATTTACCGTTACGCCCAGAGACAACACTTTACCTAGTGCTATTAGAATTACCGGCCATTATTATTATGTTATGGCTACATCGTCATCTAGAGGCTAAAAATAACCCACAAATAACAACCGCTTCCCATGGCAGTGTATTGCATGAAGCGCTGACCAGTCGCGGTGTAGTGTTACTGTGTGGTGGTGTGGTTATCGGCTGGCTATATGGCAATGAAGGCATGGCGCCATTAACCCCTATTTTAATGGGCGGTTTTAAGACATTGCTAGCATTATTCTTATTAGAAATGGGTATTAGTACTGCAAAAGTGTGCTTTCCATTACCCTACAAGCAATGGCGTTTATTAGTGTTTGCTGCAGTAGCCCCTTTTATTTTAGCTTGGGTAGGTATTGGCTTAGGCTTTATGCTTGATTTACCTTCAGGCAGTATTTTAGTGTTGGCAGGGCTAAGCGCCAGTGCTTCATATATTGCAGCTCCCGCGGCAATTAAAGCGGCGATACCCGATGCAAATATTGGTTTAGCTATGCTGGCATCATTGGGGATCACCTTCCCTGTTAACGTGCTTATCGGTTTGCCTTTGTATCAAATTTGGATTGAAAAACTAACACTAAATTGAGCCAATGTGTAATTATGACTACTTTTTAGCGTTACGCCTCAGATTTTGGCTTAAGTTTAGATTTAAACTATGATAGTAATTAAATGAATATTGCATTATCGTTAATAAAAAACAGGTCACCTTTAGGTGAACCTGTTTTTTATTATGTTAATTCAGCAGATGTGGAAATTCAGCACGCAAATAAGGATGATGATTTTATTTATGATGAAGCGCTTTAACCGCAAACATAGCTTTGTCTGCTTTATCTAAATATTCATGTAAAGACATATTACTGTTATGTGCACGATGTGCCACACCTGTGCTGTACACCAGTTTATAAGGCAAGTCATTTTCTTGGTTGTGTGTATTCACCAAAGCGTCAAACCGCTTTAATATCAGATCCAGATTAAATTCTGCTTCATAATTTAATAACACGATAAACTCATCGCCGGCAAATCGTGCAATAACATCAGATTCTCTAAATCCATCTAACAATAATCCGGCAAACTGCTGAAGCGCTTTATCACCTTCGGCATGACCAAATTGATCGTTAATTTTTTTAAAATGATCCAAATCGAAAAATAACAAACTGCTACCAATACCTTGCCGATCACAATTGGCAATCACTTGTTTGGCTAGTATTTCAAAGCCTTTGCGGTTTGAAATAGCTGTTAACGCATCTAATGTCGTTTGCTGAATAGCATTAATTTCAGCTTCAACCAAGTGACCAAAATCTATTAACGATTGACGATCACTCTGTGAGAATTCACGCGGTTTATCGTCAATTATACACAAGGTACCAATACACACTTTGTTTGGCATGGTCAGCGGATACCCCGCATAAAAGCGAATATTAGGCGGTTCCGCCACTAAGGGATTATCGGCAAAACGTGTGTCTTTGAAGGTATCTTCGATAACAAAAACATCATGTTGCATAATAGCATGCCCACAAAACGAAATATCTCTGCCAGTTTGTTCAACTTCTATGCCTTGCACAGACTTAAACCATTGGCGATCTTCGTCCACCAAGCTGACCAAGCATACTGACACCCCAAACAAACGTTTAGCTAGGCGTGTAATGCGATCAAACCGCTCTTCTGCGACAGTATCAAGTAGATTTAAACCACGTAATGTTTCTAAACGTGTGCGTTCATTTTCGGGAATAGGTGCACATAACATCTAATCTTTCGCCTTAATAAGTATGCCCTATAAACTATAGTAGCCAGGGCAACTTTAATTTAATCAAATCAATTTCAACATTAATATCACATTTCAAGAATATGACGATAAATTTCAATCACGATATCGGTTTTATTTTTGACCAATTGTTGATTAATTTGACTACCCATTTGTTGTAATGTGAGTTCATGATTATGATCTCGCAACCAACAATAGGTTTGAGTTAAGTGCTGCGCTTGCATCACGGGCATTAGATCTAAATCTGCCAACACCTCAAAAATACGCACATTGTCTGACCAGATAGTCAGTTCTTGATATTGATGAGCATATGCCAACACCATAAACTGGGCGATAAATTCGATATCAGCAATTCCGCCTTCACTTTGTTTCAAGTTAAACATACCTTCGCTAACCTGTAACAAGTGATCACGCATTTTAATCCGCATGTCCCGAACCGCTGTGGCCAGTTCATTCTTATCGCGCTGAATTTGCAATACTTGTGTCCGTAGTACACTGAAGCGATGGGCTAATTCATGGTCGCCAAATACAAATCGAGAACGTACTAAAGCTTGATGCTCCCATGTCCAGGCATCTTGCATTTGATATTCACCAAAGCGCTCAATCTCACTGACTAATAACCCTGAAGCGCCTGACGGACGTAAGCGCATATCAACTTCGTATAGTTCACCCGATGTGGTACGAGTGGCAAATAAATGAACAATACGCTGCGCTAATTTTAAATAAAAATGGCTGTTCTCAATCGGCCTATCGCCATCGGTCGTGCCTGCGGCTTTATTGCCGTGTAAAAAGACTAAATCTAAATCTGATCCATAACCCAGCTCTATACCGCCCAACTTACCGTAGCCAATGACTGCAAAGCCCATCTCATTTGGAGTAGTGCCTTGTGGCACACCATGGCGATCAGCGACTTGATGCCAAGCATGTAGCACAACTTGCTCAATAATAGCTTCAGCCAAATAGGTTAGATGATCGCTCACCTGCATGACAGGCAATACACCTGTCACATCTGCAGCAGCAATCTTTAACTGTTGCGACAGCTTAAACTGGCGCAACGCTTCCATTTGCTGTTCCATATCATCTTCTGGCACACGCAGTAGATATTGTCGCAGCTCGCTTGGGTAATCATCAATTGAAGTAATGTCATATAACTGAGCCGGATCGATCAGCTCATCTAACAACATTGGAAAATTGGCTAACTCTTTAGCAATCCAAGGGCTGGCACAACACAGGCTGACCAGTTGTTGGCGGGCACCTGGGTTTTCACATAACAATTCAAGATAAGTGGTGCGGGTTAATATTTTATCCAACACCTTAGATACCGGCTTAAATGCTAAGCTCGGCTTAGCTTGCGCCGTTAACTCTTCCAGCAACTTCGGCATTAAACGGTCAAGGGTTTCCCGCCCTCTTGGACCAATTGATCGCTTAGAGACTGTATTGCGCCAGTCACTGAGTAACGGCCATAATTCAGGGTCTTCAATTTGTTGTTCTTGCAATAAATTGTCAGCATGCTCATCTTGCTGAATATTCCAAAACAAACTTGTCCAATGATCACTATGTTCATGTGAATCACTGCCACCGACTGTGGCATTAAAATGACCATGAATTTTTGCCATCGCCGCTTCAATATGAGTACGTAAATCCGTTTCGTTAGTTAGCCCTATGCTGTAACATAAACGTTCCCAGTCCAAGGAGTTATTCGGTAACGTCTGGGTTTGTTTATCATCAATAGCTTGCAGCAGATTTTCAACTCTACGCAATAAAATATAAGCATGTTTTAATTCATCAACAGCTAAATATTCCAGTTGCCCTAAATTGTACAAAATATCAATCGCGCCGAATAAGCTTTGTTGGCGTAACGCTGGCTCACGGCCGCCGCGAATTAACTGAAAGCTTTGCACCACGAATTCCACTTCACGAATGCCACCCGCACCAAGTTTAATATTGTCGGTTAATTGACGACGACGGACTTCCTGGGCGATCATTTGTTTCATTTTTCGCAATGATTCAATCGCAGAAAAATCAATATAACGGCGATATACAAATGGACGTAATAAGTCGTGTAATTCATCACAATAAGCGGTCCATGGCCCTAGCACTCGGGCTTTTACCATAGCGTAACGCTCCCAGTCGCGCCCTTGTTCTTGGTAGTAATCTTCAAGGCCAGCAAAGCTGACCACTAAAGGACCACTTTCACCATAGGGACGCAGGCGCATATCGACTCGGAACACAAATCCATCGGCCGTCACTTGATCAAGCAGATTAACTAGTTTTTGTCCCATGCGTATAAAAAACTGCTGATTAGCAATCGCACGTCGGCCACCCACTGTTTCGCCATGCTCAGGAAAGGTAAATATTAAATCAATATCAGAGGAGAAATTGAGCTCTCGGCCACCTAACTTACCCATTCCAAGAATTAATAAAGGCTGCGGCTTACCTTCTGAATCAGTAGGTGTGCCCAATTGTTGGCAAGTATCAGTGTAAAGCCAGTCTCTAGCCGCGATAACCAATGCTTCAGCTAATGAAGATAAATCCACTAAGGAGTCTTCTAATTTGGCATAATTACCAAAGTCTCGCCACGCTAGTCGTACCATTTGTTTGTTGCGAAATTGACGTAATGCACTCTTCACTTGGTCTTCGGTGGTCAACCCAGCAAGAATTTGATCCAATTCCTTACCAAAATCGCTCCTAACCACTTCATTAAGCAAGCCGTTAAAAAGCTGCGGTATCCAGTCAGGGTTGCGACATAACTGCTCAGCAATATAATCACTAAGCCCTAATGTAGTGCGCAGCTCAGTTTGCTGACTATTTGTCAGCGTCGTCACCTCAGGCCAGCGGTCGACTAATCTTAACCAGTAACTTTCTGCCTTTTGCTGTATTTGTGCAGATAATACCTTGTTACTTTGAGATGGCATGGCGATAATTGTCCTTTAATCAAATTCTCTGTTAGACATAATATGTCAAGAATGTTATATCTTGAATCAGAAATTTTTATATATAGTCTCAACTCAAAACTCGCAGACGAATGACTTAGTTAATATGGCTTAAAATATAAACCGCCATCTTCAATATCTAGGTTATTTTGTTTTCAAAGGTTACTTTCTCGTCGATAGCGAGTCTATGAAGTCTGAATTTAGCACTGTTAACAGAATAAATAACGGTTTAAGTGCTTTTACTGTTCTGAGTTAAGGTTAATATAGTCAAGATACTATACCCTGTAGCATACGCACATTAAAAATTGCGCCCTATGCACATGAATTTTATAACACTTGGAGAAAACATGGCTGGCAAGTTTCCCCGTGTATTCACGTTTTTTATCATGATTTTTATTGGCCTAAATCTTACGGGCTGTGGTGATGATCGACCTGAGCAAATAGCAAAATATCAACAGTTGACCACGCAGCGTTTAGCGCAGCTAAAAAGCAGTCTTGAAACGGGTCAATTACGCAATGCAACCTTGTTGAAGCAATACAGTGAATTGCTCACCAAACAAAGTCCTGATCTGGCGCCGTTAATTAGTGAGCTGGCATTAGATGCCACCCCCAATGGACCTATGTATCAGTCTTTACTGCGCCGTAATGCCGACCTTGCGAGTCCAGGTAACTTTATCGATTTAGATCAGCAGCTTGCTGAAGCTGAAAATGTATATCAAGCGACTGATACCAGTTTATACAACGATATGTTGTCAGATCCTGTCAATGTGGTTGCCGATTTATCCAATGGTAAATTAGCGCGAGTTAATTCGATTAGCCGTGAAGCGGCCGCACTAGCAAATGGCAGTGAAGATTTTGGCCCTGGCAGCCAATTGGTGGGTAATCCGTCATATGGCAGCTGGCAAAGTAATTCCAGCGGCACTTCTTTTTGGGCTTGGTACGGCATGTATGCCATGTTTTCTAATGTCTTTCAACGCCCTATTCGTTATGACAATTGGTCAAGCCGTCGGGGCTATAGCTACTACAATGATGTCGGCCGTTATCGTTATACATCCCCCAAACAAGCTAGCTCGCAGGCTAAAACCTATGAACAAACCAAAAAAAGCTTCGCCCGCCAAGGTAAAAAGTTTGATAGCCCATACGCTAAACCTCGTACAGGATCGACTAGCTTATCTCGTCAAAGTGCAAGCGCCCCTAAAGCCAGCAGCACAACCCGTACAGCAAGCAATAAGTTTCGTTCAAACTATTCAAAAACGAGTAGTTTCCGTAATTCAAGTAGCCGCACCACTCGCGGCATTAGCCGTGGTAAATAGGTAGGACTGACAATGACATTTCTTCAACAATATGGCATCACAGAGCCACTACTGATTATTCTTGCGATTGACTTAACTATCGCAGTTATCTTACTCGCCTTAATGCGCTATTTGCAGGGCTGGTCAATTAAAGTCAATAGCACCCAAGAGCTCGCGGTGCGTGATAACTTTGCCTTTGGCATTAGCACTGCAGGAGCAATAGCGGCTTTAGGCATTGTGCTAACAGGCGCAATAACCGGAGAGGCGGCGATTTCATATACAACCGAAGCCATTGGCATGACCGCTTATGGTTTTTTCGGGTTAGTATTGATTAAGCTAGGGCGTTATCTACATGACAAAATTGCCTTAAATGAATTTAATAAAAGTGACGAAATACTTAACGGTAATGTCTCTGTTGCCATAGTGGACGCTGCGGCCGCGATAGCAACTGCCATTATTGTTCGTGCAGTATTAATGTGGGCAGAAGACATCACTATCGACACTTTTATTGCCATCTTCAGCGCATTTTTAGTGTCACAATTAATCTTAGTCATTTTGACTCGTTTACGTGAAAGCCGTTATGCCAAACGCAATCAAGACGCTTCAATGCAACAAGCTCTTAAACAAGGGCAAACCGCCCTTGCAATACGTCACAGCGGTTATATGATTGCGATGGCGCTAAGCTTTAATGCCGCAAGCCACTTTATTTTATATATCCCTACCGCTTACGTGAGTAACCTTATCGGCTGGTTAATTTTCTCTTTTGTGATGCTAGTGCTAATGAGTTTAGTTATCGCATTGGTTAAAAAATTAGTGCTTGCTGGGATTAATTTAGCCGAAGAAGTAGAGAAGCAACACAACATTGGCATTGCCGCTGTTGAAATGGCAATCAGCATTGCTGTTGCACTAATCTTAACGGCACTAATGGCTTAACAACTATGTCTGACACTTTGCTTGAAACAAAAAAACCTCAATCTACAGCGGAGGATTTCAAGCAAAGTGATGCAGCCTCTGCAACTTCCCCCCTGCATAAACGTATCACCTGGTTCGATGACGCCTTACTGCTAGGCATCATGGCACTTCTTGCGGGTTGTGGTTTAATCTATGAATACCTACTGTCGCATTATGCAGGGCGAATTTTAGGCGCGTTAGAAGCCGCTATTTACACCATGATAGGTTTGATGATTGTCTCCATGGGCGTTGGCGCATTTGCTGCGCGTAAAATAAAATGCGCCTTTACCGGTTTTGCCATATTAGAACTCACCGTCGCCTTATGCGGCTCATTTGCCATCATCATTACCGCAGCAGTGATTGGCTTTGGTCAACAACTGCCATTGGCTATTGCAAGTCACTTAGGTTTGCCACCAGATCAACTGCCAAACGGTGGCTTTATTGGCACTTTACAGGCACTGAGTGAATACCTTCCGTACGTTTGGGGGGTGATATTAGGGTTAATGATTGGTATGGAAATACCGCTAATCGCCAGAGTTAGGCAGTCACTCTCTGAAGCGCATTTATTGCATAATGCAGGCACTATTTATGGCGCTGATTATATTGGCGCAGGCGTGGGGGCAGCTATTTGGGTTGGCTTTATGTTGGCCATCGATATTCAACTTGCTGCGGCACTGACCGCAAGCGTTAACTTAATTGCAGGTTTAGTGTTTATTTGGCGTTTTTGGCACAATATCCGTCATGTAAAGCTACTGCTAATAGGCCATATCATTGCCAGTTTATGTATTGGTTTATTAGCCACTAAAGGACCGCAATGGGAGCAGCATTTTAATAATTTACTGTATAAAGACAACGTGGTGTACGCCAAAGCAACGCGGTTTCAACAGCTTACTTTTACCGAGCGGTTAAGGGGTAATGGATTAGCCCCTGTTTATAATTTGTATATCAATGGCCGGTTACAGTTTTCTAGCAGTGATGAGCATATTTATCATAACTTTTTGGTTCACCCAACCCTAGCGGCCAGTGCACGGCATGACAATGTGTTGATTATTGGTGGCGGCGATGGTCTAGGGTTAAAGCAAGTGCTTGCTTGGGAGCCCAAAAAAGTCACCTTAATCGATTTAGATAAAGACTTAGTCAGCTTATTTAAATCACCACCCGACGACATGCCAGTTTTTCTAAGTAAAGCGATGCGGGAATTAAATGGTGATAGTTTAAATGATCCTAGGTTGACACTAATTAATGATGATGCTTTTAACGGGGTAGATAGTTTAATTGCTCAAGGGCTACACTTTGATGCCATCATTGTTGACTTACCCGACCCTAGCCACCCCGATTTAAATAAACTTTATTCCGATTTATTTTATCGAAAACTGAATGAGTTACTCAGTGCTGATGGTATTGTCACAGTGCAATCAACCTCACCTTACCATGCCCCGAAAGCCTTTATTTCTATTGGTAAAACCTTAGCCTCGGCTGGCTTTAAGGTCGACCAATTTCATCATAATGTGCCCAGTTTTGGCGAATGGGGTTGGAGCATTGCCAGCAAACAAGGCTTATCACCCAAACATAGATTGGCGACACTTTCTCAACTGCCCATTCAAAACGACTGGTTAACCTTAGGCTTAGTAAACGGGGCGTTCGAATTTCCAGGCAATTACTATGCTGAACAACAAGATGTTAAAATCAATCATATTGGCTCATTACAGCTTTACCATTATCATTTAGCCGCATGGTCTGAAAACGAAGTGATGAATCTTTTTTAATGGACACGATAGCACTTGACATATTATGTCTTGATGCTATCTTTAACACAGACATAATATGTCATATAAGGACAAATATGAACATCCACACTATTGCTAACCACTTAAATGGTCTTTGTGACAAAAGCCGTACCGGTTTTCAATTTGATTGCTACCCAATTGACGGTGAAGTAGAAGTGCTTCAAGTCAACGTTGTTAGCCGAGAAGAAATTCCGGTTTTTGTCTCAGTGACAGACAATCAAATATTGTGTATCAGTTATTTATGGGGCGAAGATGAAGTCAATCAATCACGCCGCGCAGAAATGTTTGAGACCATGTTAGAGCTCAATATTCCAATGCCACTCTCTTCATTCGCAAAAATCGATGATAAATATGTGGTTTACGGTGCATTATCAGTCGAATCCAGTATGGAAGAGATTGAGCAAGAATTAGCAGTACTTTCAGACAACTGTTTGGAAGTGATCGATGAACTCTCAGAGTTTTTGAATTAAGGAGTCAATTATGGGCATTTTAAATAAAATCCTAACCGCATTTCGTGGCGGCGCAACTGAAGTAGGTCAAAGTATTGTTGACGCTAACTCAACCCGTATTTTTGAACAAGAAATTCGTGACGCAGAGAAACATTTAACGAACGCCAAGCGCGAGTTAACAGACGTTATGGCTAAAGAAATGCAGGCTAATCGTGAAGTTGACCGTTTAAAGCGCAGTATTGCAGAGCATGAAGGTTATGTTACTCAAGCACTTGATAAAGGTAATGAAGCTTTAGCAATTGACATTGCAGAAAAAATATCTCAGCTTGACCAGGAGTTATCTGAGCAACAAGCTGCCAATGATAGCTTTAGCTCACATGCGCTACGCCTTAAAGATTTGGTTAAGAAAACTGGACGCCAGTTGTCTGATTACCAACGTCAATTAAGCATGGTGAAAACCACTGAAAGCGTGCAAAAAGCTACAGCAACCATTACTGACTCATTCGCCTCAAGCAATTCAAAACTGCTTAATGCTAAAGATTCTTTAGAACGCATTAAAGCCCGTCAACAACAGTTTGATGATCGCCTAAAAGCGTCTGAAACATTAGCGGAAGAAAACAGCGACAAGTCATTACACGCCAAACTGGCCGAAGCTGGCATTGGTGAGCAAAAATCGAGTGCTAATGCTGTACTTGATCGTATTAAAGCACGTAAAGGCTAATTGACTATGGGATTTTTAAGCGGCCTATTTGGCAAAAAAGAAGCCCCTAAGCGCCAGCTTGACCATCCCAATAAGCTGCTCAAGGGTGATATGTTAACCCTTGATGACAGCTTTGCGTTGCCCGCGCAGTTGCGCGGACAACAATTAAAGGTTGAAGCTATTCACACTTACGAATATGAACGTTCGCAGCAATGTGAATATTTATTGCGTGGTCACAGTGGCAGCCCAATCTTTATGTCATATGTGGTGGAAGACGAAGCTTATTTAAGTTTTTCTATTAAAGTGAACCGCGAGACTGTAGATAAGCTATTTGACTTAGATGCTTTTGCTGAAATTTTTGAAGAACCAGGCAAAGCAACGCTAACGTTACAAACGCTATCAGCCGACACAGCTGAAGAGTTTGGTCAGTGGTTAAGCGACGATTATCATCAAGTAGAGTTTGCCGGTTTTGGTTATTTTCACCGTGAAGATTATCGCGGTCAAAAGCCTCCACAGGATGACAATGGTGCCCGTGGCGAAGCATTTGAAAGTTATGCATTAATTAATAACCAAGACACTCACGCGCTTGATATTGAAGTTTATGAAGGTGGTGATACTGAGGTGATGTTGACCTTGTACCGTCCGTTATCTGATATCCGCGAATACTGGCCTGCGAGCTAATCAAGGAGAGTCTACTCTATGAGTAAAGGTAAACCATTACCAGAGAAATGGTTAAATAATCAAAAAGCCGCAAAAGCCACTCAAGTGGCTTTTGATATTGATGAGCAATTCCAATACTCTATTCGTAAAGCTGCCCTAGATCGTGGCGTTAGTCCTTCAGATCAAATTCGCACCATTTTGGGTTTATCGGTATCTAAACGCCCTAAACGGCCTAGGCTGACGGTATCGCTAAGCGCTGATGATTATGTATTGTTAGCCGAAAAATATGCCTTACCGTCTGATGCTCAGCTTGAAATCAAGAAGCGAGTTTTAGATGATTTAGTCCATTTTATTGATAAAAAATAACAACTCATTGTTTTACCGATAATGAATAAATACTTAAAACGCGTTAGACTTTTGCCTAACGCGTTTTTTATTATGTCAAAAATGCCAAATAACTAATCCAAAATCCACTTTGACTAAACGGACTTTTTGATGATCAAATCTAAGCGATGGGCTACTAAAAATATTAACTCGCTCAACCCTTTTGATTTTGTGATGATGATTTTATCATTTTTTTCGGTGATCATTGTTTTAGCCTTAACCTTTGGCAAGCTCGATCCTGAGACCTATCGGGTTTTATTGTATATCGATGGCGGCATTTGTTTTGTTTTTATGAGCCGCTTTTTTTGGGGTTTGTTTAAAGCACGTAATAAAATTTACTACTGGCGACATCACTGGATTGATTTTGTCGCCAGCATTCCTGCCATAGAAGCATTAAGAATTGCTCGTGTATTTCAAATACTGCGGGTGATCAGACTGCTTCGTACCAGCCGTTCGATTTTTTTACCTTTGCTAAGACAAAAAAAGCAGGCCACCCTGGCAAGCTTACTATTGGCAATGGTACTGATTTTAGCTAATGCTTCAGTACTGATACTTATCGTTGAGTCGGGTGTTGAAGGGGCCAACATTCATACCGCTGAACAAGCTATTTGGTGGGCGTTAGTGACTATTTCAACCGTAGGTTATGGTGATTTTTATCCCGTAAGTACTTTAGGACATGTAATTGGTAGCGTAGTGATTATCAGTGGCGTGAGCTTTTTTGGGGTAATTTCAGGTTATATGGCTTCGGTTTTTGTTTCCCCAGATGAATCGTCTGAGCGTAATGAAGCACATCAAGAAGCGATTAAAAATGAATTAGAAAATGCATTATTACGTATGGAAGCAAACCAAACTAAGATGGAGCAAAATCAAATAGCTATGTTGAATGAAATCGCTAAGCTGAAAACCGATTTAAACAATAAGTAATCACTAAACCATAAGTACTTCATAAACCATGAACATCATCCTGCGATAATTCGGCAAATAAAGCTCAAGCATTCTTGCCTATATGGCTTATTTAAATTCGCAGAAATGTAGACATAAGTCTTTAATAAGCTTAAATGGCTGTCGCAATCATCTGCGACAGCCATTTTCAACGTTAGCTCTTTGATTAAAAGTGATAGTTACTCGCCCAGTAATTTTTGCCACCAAGATAATGATTCACCACAATTTGCTGCGGGTTTATAACTGACCTGATGGGCGGGTAAGTTAACCACGTTATGACACTTGGGTTGCATCGCTGCGCCATTGGTCTGGTCAAAGTAACCATTCACAATGCCGTTAACTGGTGACATACGTAAACTTAACGGTGGACGTTCGTGTAAAAATGCCTGATAAACCGCCATAGCACCACTACTGCCATATAAACCCGTTTTGCTATTATCATCCTGTCCGACCCAAATAGCGGCGACATTTCGTTCATCAAACCCCGCAAACCATGAATCTCGACTGTCGTTACTGGTGCCCGTTTTACCGGCTAACTTAACCCCTGGAAATGCAGCACCTAAGCGTTTCGCTGTTCCTTTTTGCACGACATTACTCATTGCATACTGGACTAAATAGTCAGTTGCGGGGTCAATAGCAATCTCATTGGCTAAACGGTTAACCTCAAGTGGGGTATTTTGACTGTCTAATACTGCAGTGATAGAGGTCAGTTTACGATAGCGTCCTTCATCAGCAATGGTCTGATAAACCTGCGCAACCATTAACGGCGAGCCATTCACCGCGCCTAATAACATGGAAGGATAATGCGGTATGGCCTCATTCCAACCTGCTTTTTGAATGGTTGCTGCTACGTTATCAACCCCAACCGCCAAACCCGCATTTACTGTTGGCACGTTCATCGAGTTGGTAAAGGCTTCTAATAGGGAGACTTCGCCACTGAATTTTTTGTCGACATTATTAGGTGACCACGTTTTACCTTGTTCATTTTTCAAGGTGAGTGGTTTGTCAGCTAAAGGGCTGGCTAAAGTAAACTTATCCGTTTGAGCTAACGCTGCGGCATACACGAACGGTTTAATTAAAGATCCAATCGGTCGGCGAATCTCTACCGCACGGTTAAACCCTTCGTAACTAGGTTGTTTATCTCCCACCATTGCAGCAATACCACCGGTGTATTTATCTGTTACTACCATGCCAACTTGAACATTTTTAGCACGTTTATCTAATGACTTTAACGTCGACACCACTGCTTTTTCAGCCGCATCTTGAGCCATAGGATCAAGTGTGGTGTATACCTTTATGCCTGACTGGCTTAATAAGCTGTCACCATAACGCTCTCGTAATTCATGAGTCACCACAGCAAAAAATGCCGGCAGTTTTTGATGGACTGATTTTTTGCCATCTCTTAATCCCAAGGGAGACTCTGCCGCCGCTTTATACTGCGCGACGGTCAACTTGTCATGTTCCATCAAAATACGTAACACTAAATCACGTCGTTCTTGAGCACGTGCCGGATATCGCCAGGGGTTGTAATAGGAAGGCCCTTTAATTACCGCTACGAGAAATGCTTGCTGTGCCACGGTCAACTCAGCTACAGGGCGACCAAAATAGAATTGTGAAGCCAAGCCTATCCCATGTACACCACGGGCTTTATCTTGCCCCATGTATACTTCATTTAAGTAAGCTTCAAGTATTTCATCTTTGCTGTAACGAAAATCAATAATAATCGCCATCAATGCTTCACGCGCTTTACGAATAAGTGAACGCTCACTGCTTAAAAAGAAATTTTTAGCCAATTGCTGAGTTAACGTCGAGCCACCTTGTACGGTACGACCCGCGGTAATGTTGACCAGCGCAGCGCGGGCAATGGCTAATGGGTTAACCCCATGATGTTCATAAAAGCTGCGGTCTTCCACCAGCAATAATGAGTCAACCACCAATGTAGGCATTTCCGGCGTCGGCACAAATAAGCGGTCTTCGCCATCGCTGGCAATGATACGATCTAATAAAACTGGCTCTAAATGAAACACTGCCAATTCACGCATATCACTCATTCGCTTAACGGAATTCACCCCTAAGCTATCGAAACTTATCATTACACGTTGTTCAGCTTGATTTCCCTCTGGATGTAAAAAGGGTCTACGCCATAACTCTATCCGCGTGCTCGATGCCGAAAACTCACCGACTTGACGTGGATTGGATACTTTTCGGTAACCCAGCAATTTAAGCTCAGCCATCAATTGTGGATGATTAATCGCAGCACCAGGATAAAGCGCCATAGAACGACTGAAGACTTGTGCAGGTAAATGCCACTTCTGGCCTTCAAATTTTTGGCCAATAATTTGATCAAGATAGATGGCATAAAAGGTCACAAATGCAATACCTACCAGTGACAGTTTCCACGCTAATGAAAATAGACTCCGCAACCTGCCTTTGTTGTGATTGTGGGTCGACTTCGTTGTTGATGTCTTTGTTGCTTTATTTTTTGCCATGTTGCTCTACAAGGTTATTAATGAGATAAAAAGTGCTTCAATGGCTTATAAGCCTGGTGTTTTCTTTTTGGTAAATTTGGTTGCCCTGGTATTAGCTGGGTCATCTGGCCATAAATGTTTAGGGTATCTACCGCGCATTTCTTTTTTCACTTCAACATAAGGCCCTTGCCAAAAACTGGCTAAATCGGCTGTTGTGGCAAGCGGCCTATGTGCGGGGGACAATAATTCCATGGTTACGGTCAATTTACCATTAAATAATATCGGGCTTTGGTCCATGCCGAGTGCTTCTTGCAGCCTAACGCTCAGTAAAGCTCTTAATTGTTGCTGCTCAAAATACACCTGACCATATTCATCCATAGGCAGCTGATATCGAATAGGCGCATACGTTCCTGTAGACATCAGCCAGCTAGTGGGCGCTAAACGGTTTAAAGCTTGCTGTTGCTCCCACGTAAGGTGATTGATTAACAGCTTGCCACAATCTAACTTGGCCAACTGAGCTAAGCTGCGTACATCGGTTAAGTAAGGCATCAACCACTGAGTTGCACTGGCTATTAAACCGGCATCGGTATAATCAGGCCAAGTATGTTTAGCTGACAAATCGGCTAACAAGTGCGCGGCCATTATCACTCTTAATTGCAATTGCTTTACGCTTTCATCGATATTTAAAACGGTTAGGCCTTTTTGTTGCACCAATGCCATTAACGCATCTCGAATATCGGCTGAACTGATACTGGTGTCTGCCACAGATTTAAGCACAATACTGCCTAACTGTGTTTGGATTTGAGCAAAGAAACGTCCTTTAGCTTCATCCCAACCGCTCACCCTTTGCTGAGTCACTAGGTGCGCAAGTTCATCATTTAATAAACGCTCATCTAACGCACAAGCTAGATACACTCTACCTGCATTTCTGCCCTGAGTTTCTTGAAAATCAGCGACAACTAACCACTGCGCATGAACAAGTGGATCTTGAGGATCAAGGGTAACACCTGTGCCATTACTTAATACAAAACCTAATTGACCACGCGCTTTACCTATTCGGTCTGGATACGCTAACCCCAACAGGTGGGCAATATCATAATCACTCGCTAGGCTCACAGCCTGTTTCATATCGCCTTGTAGTGACAACTTCTTTTGCCACTGTTTAGCTTGTTGGCCTATTTGTCCCTGACAAGCTATCGATAAATAACAACTAATATCTGCGCCTTTTGCGGGCAAACCTCTCGCTTCTATAATACCAGCAATTAAACAGGCTAATAATGCAAATTCAGGTGTACCGTTAAGTTGTGCTAATTTTTTGGCGCCAAGTAACATATGCGCAAGACGCGGATGACAACCTAATTGATATGCCTCTTGACCTAATGCAGTCATTTTATGTTCGCTATCCACCAGCTCAAGCTGCTGTAATAACTGCCAAGCCAATTGCTCATTCACTTTAGGTGCTGGGGTTAATAAGGCCAAATCGCTAAATTGCTTTACGCCCCAACAGGCACAATCTAGGGCTACACTGGTCAGTTCAGACAACATGATTTCTGGCAATGTTGCCTTTAATAAACGCCCCTGTTCTTCTTGGCTCCACAATCTTACAGCGACTCCTGGCGACAAACGCCCTGCTCGGCCACTTCGTTGCACAGCAGAGGCTTGGCTGATGCGAGTTAAACTCAGCCGTGACACACCGGTTTTAGGATTAAAATTAGCACTACGTTGATAGCCACTGTCGACCACCATAGTAATACCTTCAATCGTTAAACTGGACTCGGCAACATTAGTAGCAAGTACCACTTTACGAAGGCCTTTGGGGGCTATTTGAATCGCTTTATCTTGCTCAGAGGCTGTTAAGTCACCGTATAAAGGACATAATAAAATATCTTGCCCCAGCTTAGACTGTAATAAATTCGCTAAGCGATTTATTTCGCCCTTGCCAGGCAGAAAAGCCAGTAAAGATGCGTCTTGTTGACTATTGTCAGCCTTAGACTCGACCATTAACTCAGCAATAACGTTAGCCATATGACTCAGCCAGTCTGGAGCAGAGCCGACAGGAGAGTATCGAACATCAACAGGAAAGCTTCTTCCTTCGCTATATATAACCTGTGCATCAGGCATTAATATTTGCAATGGCAGCGCTTCTAAGGTTGCTGACATAGCTAGAATAATGAGATCTTCACGCAGTGATGCTTGCACTTCTAACGCTAAAGCTAAGCCAATATCGGTTGGCAAATGGCGCTCATGAATTTCATCAAAAATAATCATATCAATGCCATTTAACTCAGGATCATCTTGAATCATCCGCGTTAAAATACCTTCGGTTACCACTTCGAGCTGAGTATTCGCGCTAACTTGACTGTCACCTCGCACTCGATAACCCACTTGCTGGCCAAGGGGTTGGTTTAGCTGCTGCGCAATAAAGCGCGCCACATTACGTGTTGCCACTCGACGTGGCTCCAGCATTAAAATTTTGCCCCTAATGTTACCCGATTGAAGTAAAGCCAAAGGCAATGCAGTTGATTTACCAGCCCCTGTAGGTGCTTGTAGTATGATTTGATTACAGGTAGCAACTGCATGCAAAATATCAGGCAATACCGCGGTGATGGGAACATTTAAAACAGCAGGGTTCATGTAGGTTACATCAGCCATTTGGCTAGTTGAGGTCAAATAATTTACCAAGGCGCTGATTATTTTATGGCGCAAGGAAGATACGTTTTATGCTTTAATAATTGTCTATTAATTGATAGTCTCATCAATTAATTAGTCGTTATCAGTATTGTCATATCACGTCATTTTACGTGCCTTACGCGCTATTGCAAACCCGCAAACAATTAAATATCGTCAATCATATTTTCAAGTTGACGAACCGCTAACCAAGGCACGCGAATACCCGACTTAAGGTTAGATAATGGGCAAGGTTTATTAATCGCATACCCCTGAGCATAATCGACCCCAAGCGCTTTAATTTTCAAACCAATTTCAGCCGTTTCAACAAACTCTGCAATGACTTCAAAATTCATATCTTCACCCAGTTGGCAAATCGCTGATACGATCGCTTTATCTCTGCGATCAGTGCAAACATTTACCACAAACTGCCCATCAATTTTAACAAAGTCTACATCCAAGGTTTTTAAGTAAGCAAAGCTTGAAAAACCTGAACCAAAATCATCCAATGCTAATTTACACCCTAATGGGCGCAGTAAATCAATTAATGCTGTTGCCTGTGTTAACTGGCTAACCGCAGCGGTTTCAGTTATTTCAAAACACAGTTTATCGACCAATTCAGGCTCAACCATTAAGCGCATCTCAAGCCAGCTCATGAACTTTTTATCGGCCAATGACATGGCCGATAAGTTAACTGAGACCATAGACAACTCTCGCCAAATGTCGAGATTATCACTGCCCCATTTAAGCAAATTATCAACCACCCAACGATCGACTCTTGATGCTAAGTTGTAGCGCTCTGCCGCAGGCAAGAAAATAGCCGGAGAAACAAAGCTGCCATCCTCTAGCACCATGCGCAGTAAAATTTCCATATGTAAGCCCACATCATTATGATTAAGGGGCTCAATTAACTGATAAAACAACTCAAACTGATTAAGTGCTAAAGCGCCGGTAATGTCGACAGAGGCAATCATTTGAGTATAAAGAATATGCACTTGTGGATCGTCTGAGCTAAAATAATGCCAACGGTTTCGACCTTCTTCTTTAGCAAGACGACAGGCTGCATCAGCTTGACTCATGACTTCATAAATGTCTTTGGCTTGAGGATCAAATGTTGCTATGCCAATACTCATGCTGACATTATGCTTCACTTTTTTCCACTTAAACTCATGCTCACAAAGCTGTTGGCATATTCGCTTAGCGACTTGTTGAGAAGACTCTTTATCTGAGTGATACATTAAAATACCAAACTCATCACCGCCTAATCTGGCAACCACATCGCCCTTTCGTACCAACTGCTTAAGACGCTTAGAGACTTGCAGTAATAATTCATCACCTGCCTGATGACCGCTTAAATCATTAACAACTTGAAATTGATCTAAATCCAAAAAGGCAACACAAGCGGGAATAGCTTCGTCGCTGGCAAGCAACTCATCCAATATACCTTCAAATTGCACCCGATTAGGTAACCCAGTTAACGCATCGTGATTTGAGTGAAATGTCAGTTCGTCAGCTAAACGGTAACGCTCGGTAACATCCTCAACCATTAATAAAAGTTGTTTCTGTGAATTTAATGCGTGGCAAAAACTCATTTTATACCAATGGGTTGATATGCCCAATTTTAGCGGCACCTCACACCAAGCTTGTCGAAGCACACCTTGCCTGACAATATGTAATGTATCTTGTAATAACGCATGATCATCATGTCGAAGACCATCAAATAAGCTCTGGCCGACCTCAAACTTCAACATGTTTTGCGATACTTCATTTTGCAGTACCACTAAATTGTTAACATCAATTAATGCACAAGCCATTGGCAAATGACTGAATAGCTCTTGGTATTGTTTTTCTTTATTAACTAATAAAACGGATAATCGTTTTAGTTCAAAAGCGGTCGCTAAATGAAAGCAGTGCTCATCTAATACAGATTGCCAAAAACTTTCACAGCTTTGTGATTGAGACTCAATGGTTACAGTGGCTTGGTGTAATGACATCGCAATAAGCACCACACTGACATTACCAACGCTGGCAGCTGAAGTTATTTCTAAATGTGATATGGCTAAGTTTGCATCAAGCGACTGTGCAAAAAATTGACAAATGAATTGCTCTTGCTCAGTCGTTGCTGAAGAGTATTGCTGATGAATATGTAATGGTTTTGATAAATTGAGTACCAGATCCATTAAGTCTTTATTTTTTTCAATTGCTTGGGTCAATAAGCTTTGCAATGGGAAGTGCTTAGTAAAATGACTAGCAACCTTATTTATTGAAGTATCGACGATATCAAGACTTGGGGAAAATGTATTATTGCTGTGGCTACTTTTAATAGCGAACACGATATCGCAACTAAGCTGTTTGCATATCCGCGCTAGCACGCTATCAATCATTAACATTGACGTTGGGCTATCCATTTCTAAAGACTCATAGGTCAAAGCCTGTTTCAATAAATTCTGGGTGCTTTCAGCCATTAATCAACTCAATAATAAAGTTAGCGAGATATATTCTTTACAGCCAGTGTTCAGAGACGACTAGACCTATTGGACACATATCATTCATATACTGTCCGTATAAACACAATGTCATCTTCCTTGACTGTCTAAATTGTTTTGAGCTATGTGGATTGGTGCATTTAACATACTTTCCATATAGCTTCACCATGAATTACATGGTCAACATTAACCATAGTCGAAAACCTTGTTTTCGTCAGTACCGAGCTAGGCTAATTACTCTGTTTCTAAAGACGGCGAGATAAATGATGAAATCAAGTCACCCAATAACTGCACAAAGATTATTTATTGGCTTTTGCGTCAAAAAAACAGACGCGCGTCAATTTTTTGATATACAGCAAAAGCTTATACCACACATTAATACAGAAGCTTCTCCTGTAATACAATCAAATATGCATATTACTTTAGCTTTTCTTGGCCAAGTGAATCATTCGTGTACACCAAGGTTATTGGATGCTCTAGACAAGCTAATTAAACCTGTATTTCATCTAAAGTTAGACAAACTCTGCCTATGGACTCAGCCGAGCATAATATGTGTTCAAGGCATTGCCGACGATATACTGCTAACCATGGCAGACGCCGCCCAGCAAATTTGTCTGCGACTAGATCTTCATCAAAGCCAATGGTGTTATCAACCACATGTCACCTTATTTAAAAAAGCCAGCAGACGAGATGATTCACCACAACCATTAATCAGTCTGGATGATAAGTTACCCATTACCATCTCACCAACAAATTTACACTTATATCAATCAGTGAAAACCAAACAAGGTGAGCAATATAACATATTGCACAGTTGGCCATTACAAAACGATTGTCAGCGATAAAAAAAGCCATCTTGCGATGGCTTGACTCAATAAGCAGACTTTTATACTTAACAGTCATTAATGGGCGGTATTAGTGAAAGCTATTCTCGCTTCAATATTTCTGCCACAGTCAGTACACCATGGGTTGTGGCGCCTGCGCTAAATAACCCTGTAGCAGATGACTCAAACGCCGCGGCCAAATCAATATGAAGCCAGTTTGCCTCAGGTGTGACAAAACGCCATAGGAAACCTGCTGCGTTTGATGCTCCACCAGCGCCACCACCTTTAACCGGACGGCTATTGGCTGTATCTGCATAAGCAGATGGACAAGTGTCACGATGCCAAGGATCTAACGGTAATGGCCACACATTCTCACCCACCGCGGCTGCGCATTGTTGCGCCATTTTAATGGTTTCTGTTTGCGGTGAGAATATCGCGTTATATTCGTTGCTTACTGCCATAACCGCCGCGCCAGTTAAGGTTGCTGCATCGATAATTAATTTAGCACCTGACTCTGAAGCAGCCTGTAAACCATCAGCTAATACCAAACGCCCTTCGGCATCAGTATTAACTATTTCTACTGTGGTGCCATTTTTATAGGTTAAAATATCGCCTAATTTAAAGGCACGGCCACTGACAAGGTTTTCTGCACAGCATAAATATAATTTCACGCGTTTGTTCAAACCAGATTTAATCGCTAAACCTAAAGCTGCCGTCACGGTGGCCGCGCCACCCATATCGCACTTCATCGCCAACATGCCAACCGACGATTTTAAGCTATAACCGCCTGAGTCGAATGTGATGCCTTTACCCACAAGCGCAACATCAACAGGCGCATCAGCCGCAAGCGGATTAAAATCGAGTTCTAATAATGCCGGAGGGCGTTCACTGCCACGACCCACAGCATGAATACCCACCCACTTTTTAGCTAACAACTCTTGGCCTTCAATAATATTAAAGGTCACTGTATCGCCACCAATGTCTTTTAACCAATTAGCCGCTTGGGTAGCCAGTGACACAGGTGAAAGGTCTTCTGGAGTATCGTTAATTAACTTACGGGCAAACGTAGCGGCCTGCGCACGATGTGTTAGTGTTTGCTGCTGTTGCTCATCACCACACCAAAGCACTTCATAACCAGGTTTAGCAGTAGCAAAGCCTTGGGCGAAAACCCACTGCAAATCAACAGTCCATAACTCACCTTGTAGCTGAACTTGGTTAATGCCCTGATTGCGAATTTTACGGGCAGCCATTTGCACTTGGCGAAGCGGTGCGTTACCACTTAAATGAATAAAGCTACTCTGGCCTTCAAAAGTGACATCGGACTTGCCCCAATGAGATGCGGGAGCTTCTTGAGTTAAAATGACAGTCATAAATTGCATAATAAATTCCTTGTTTGCAGCATTTTCGCGGTACGTCACCGTTGAATAATAATGTATTCAATCGAATAACGAAATTAGTAATAGTATATCAGCTGTCACATTCTTTTATCTAATGGTGTATGGTTGCCATTATTTGTCGCTAAATGAGTTTATATGGACTTTACCCCCCACTACAACATGGCCGACTGATTAAACGCTATAAGCGGTTTCTGACCGATATCATGTTAGATGATGGCAGCGAAATCACTATTCATTGTCCTAATACAGGTTCAATGAAAAACTGCTTATACCCTGGCCAAAGTGTGTGGTTCTCTGAATCCGACAACCCAAAACGGAAATACCCTCACACCTTTGAAATTATGCAATCGGATCAAAATCATTTAATCGGTATTAACAGTGCAAGAGCAAATGCCCTTGCCGAGGAAGCGATCAATAATGGCATTATTACTGAGCTAACTGGCTACTCCACTTTACAGCGTGAAGTAAAATACGGTGAAGAAAGCAGCCGCATCGACATTCTTTTAACGCGCAAAGACCAACCTAAGTGCTATATTGAAATTAAGAGTTGTACCTTGTTAGAGCAAGGTGAAGGTTATTTTCCTGATGCCGTTACTACGCGGGGACAAAAGCATCTAAGAGAATTAATCCAAATGGTACAACAAGGTCATCGTGCAGTATTATTGTTTGTGGTGCAGCACAGTGGAATATCAACAGTGAAACCCGCCGCACATATCGATCCTCACTACGCAGACTTATTCAACCAAGCAATTAACCAAGGCGTTGAAGTACTGGCATATCAAACCCTATTGTCACCCCAAGCCAGTAGAATAATCGGTCCGTGCAAGGTGATGGTATAAATTAAATAAAAAGATTTATACCGGAAAAAATTTGCCACGCTATACAGATTCTGGTATAGATAGCGCCGTAAAAAATAAGCCGCAATTAAACGCAAACGATTACAGGAGATGCGTTATGCCTGAAGGCACTAAGAAACTTGGCGTACTCGCTATCGCAGGTGTAGATCCTTACCAGGAAAAAGCTGGTGAAGAGTATATGAATCCCACGCAACGTCGTCACTTTAAAGTGATCCTCGAAGCATGGCGTAACCAATTGCGTGAAGAAGTTGACCGTACTCTGACTCATATGCAAGATGAAGCTGCAAATTTTCCTGATCCTGTTGACCGCGCAGCTCAAGAAGAAGAGTTCAGTTTAGAGCTTCGTGCTCGTGATAGAGAACGTAAGTTAATCAAGAAAATTGAGAAAACATTACAATTAATCGAAGAAGACGATTTTGGTTATTGTTTCTCATGTGGTATCGAAATTGGTATCCGCAGACTTGAAGCAAGACCTACCGCTGATCAATGTATTGACTGCAAAACATTAGCAGAAATCAAAGAAAAGCAAATGGCTGGTTAAATACGTTGAGGGCGAGATTATTCTCGCCCTTTCTATTTAATGTGTCCTCACTTCAAAACGGCTTAAGATATGTCATATATCGGACGCTTTGCGCCATCGCCATCAGGCTCCCTTCATTTTGGATCATTAATTGCCGCACTCGGTAGCTATTTGCGTGCCCACAGTTTACATGGCCAATGGTTAGTCAGAATGGAAGATATCGACCCTCCTCGGGAAGTTCACGGTGCCAGTGATGACATACTGCGGACACTTGATGCCTATGGTCTACATTGGCACGGCTCAGTGTTATATCAAAGCCAGCGCACGCAAGTTTATCAAAGTACTATTGAGCAACTTTTAGCGCAAAACCAAGCCTACTACTGCCAATGTTCCCGTAAAATGATTCAAACCATGGGAGGCGTTTACGACAGCCGCTGCGGTTTAGCCAATATTAAAACAACACACTTTTCAGGTGCTATCCGTATTCGTAATAGCGCGAAAGTCAGTTTTTTTGAGGATATTAATCGCGGCCGCATCAGTGTTGAAAGTGGTTTTGCAGGTGAAGACTTCATTATTAAACGTAGCGATGGCCTATTTGCATACCAACTTGCGGTGGTTATTGATGATGCTTTTCAGGGGATCACTGAAGTCGTTAGAGGCAGTGACCTATTACACGCCAGTTGTCGACAAGTCAGTTTATTCAACCTATTAAATCTCCCCTCGCCCAATTGGTTACACCTGCCATTGGCTTGTGCAAAACCAGGATTTAAATTGTCCAAGCAAAACCATGCACCAGCGATCAATATCCAAGCTCCACAGCAAAGCCTAAATGCCGCCCTAGACTTTTTGGGTCAGGCTAAAGTTGATATCGACCATGTAGATAAAATGCTCGCGCAAGCAGTAGCGCAGTTTTCCTTAGCCAGTGTGCCAAAACACAGTGAGATTATCTTAGCAAAACCAGCGGCTGCAATCGATTAGCACCAAATACCAGTTGGAAATTTCTCAACATCACTTATCACACAGTTATCTACTCATTCGCGCACAATTGGTATATCATACCCGCCAGATTTTTAATCAATTAATTTAGCTTCATCGAGGTGTATTATTTTTCGCCGTATTAGTCAGTTCTGCAAAAATTTATTTGACAATAATAAAGCAGCGCCCGAGCTCGACACGCCGTTAGAAGAACAAAACGGCCTGCGTTTGGACATCATTACACGTGATGGCCACGATATTTCGCGTCGTCAAATCAGCGAAAATGCACTAAAAGTGCTTTATCGCCTGCACAAATCAGGTTTTAAAGCCTATTTAGTCGGTGGCGGGGTTCGCGATATCTTGTTGGGACTTGAGCCTAAAGACTTTGACGTTGTGACCAATGCCACGCCAGATGAGATCAAAAAATTATTCCGTAATTGTCGATTAGTCGGACGTCGTTTTCGCTTAGCACATATTGTTTTTGGTCGTGATGTTATTGAAGTGGCTACGTTTCGTGGACATCATGGTGAGAACAGTGACACGATTTCAAAGTCAAATGCCGAAGGTCGCCTATTGCGTGACAACGTATACGGCGAAATTGATGAAGATGCTGAACGTCGCGACTTTACGGTTAACGCCTTATATTATGATATTAGTGACTTTTCTATCCGCAGTTATGGCGGTGGTATTGAGGATCTACAAGCTCGAACAATCAAGCTTATTGGCGATCCTGAAACCCGATATCGTGAAGATCCGGTTCGCATGCTACGCGCAGTAAGGTTTGCGACAAAATTATCGATGCAAATTGATCCAATATCTGCCGCGCCCATTAAATCATTAGCACCACTATTAGCCGATATTCCTGCCGCGCGTATGTACGAAGAAGTATTAAAACTTTTCTTTGCTGGTAAGGCACTTGCTAATTATCAAATGATGCAAGATTTTGATTTGTTTGGGCCACTATTCCCACAAATACAAGGTGTTATTGCTGACGACCCTAGAGGTAATGCGGCTAAAATGCTCAATGCAGTTATGCGCAGCACTGACGATCGCGTTAACCAAGATAAACCTGTTACACCCGCATTCTTTTATGCGGCAATACTTTGGTATCCGTTAAAGCAACGTGCTGACGATATCGCCCTTGAAAGTGGCTTGGCATTATATGATGCACAAGTTGCTGCTATGGGTGATGTTATGGAAGAGCAATGTCGCACTATTAGCATTCCACGTCGTTTCAGTACACCTGCAAAAGATATTTGGCAATTACAGCTTAGATTTGAGCGTAGCCAAGGTTCACGCGCATTTAAATTGTTAGAGCACCCTAAATTCCGTGCAGCATATGATTTATTATTACTTCGCGGTGAAGCTGAAGGCGGCAGTGTGGCTAAACAGGCTGCCTGGTGGAAATTATTTGTTGAAGCCGATGAAGCACAGCGCGGTAATATTGCTAAAGGCTCAGGCAAAACAAGCGGAAATCGTAATCGTAATACCGCGCAACGTAAAAGAAAGCGCAAGCCTGCAGCTAAAACGGACTCAACAGCAGAGTAATGACTTTAGTTTATGTCGCCTTAGGGGCTAACCTTGCAGACCCCGTGCAACAACTAAATCAAGCCGTTGTTGCATTAAAAAAGATCGCGATTACTGGTGAAATTACAGTTTCGAGTTATTATAGCTCAACGCCCATGGGTGATGTTGTTCAGCCTGATTATGTTAATGCAGTAGCCTGTTTTAATACTCAGCTTGACCCCATTGAGTTACTTAATAGTTTGCAAGAAATTGAACAACGGCAAGGCCGGGTGCGTAATGAACGTTGGGGGCCAAGAACCTTAGATCTTGATCTATTATTATATGGTTTAGACACGATTGATCTACCGAGATTACGAGTCCCACATTATGGTATGAAAGAACGCAGCTTTGTATTGATCCCGCTGGCTGAAATTGCTGAAGACTTAATCTTACCCTGTCATCAAGCACTTAAATCGTTACTGACGCCAGAAATGCGGCGGTCATTGCACAAAATACCGAATAGAAATTGATTTCACCGCTTTAGAGTATATGCACCATAGCGTATAAATTTGAATTGTATTAAGAGTCTACTATGTCAAAAGTCACTAGTTCTACCCTATTGAAGTTCAAAAAAGAAGGCAAAAAATTCACTGCATTAACGGCATATGATGCCAGTTTTGCAGGAGCCTTTGACAGCGAAGGGATTGATGTTTTATTAGTGGGTGACTCTATGGGAATGGTTTTACAGGGTCATGATGATACCTTACCTGTTACCGTTGCTGATATTGCCTATCACACAGCATGCGTACGTCGCGGTATAAACCGTGCTTTACTGATCGCCGATATGCCATTTATGAGCTATGCCACTGCAGAGCAAACTATGCAAAACGCTGCAATATTAATGCAAGCAGGCGCTAACATGGTCAAAGTTGAAGGTGGTCACTGGCTACTTGAAAGCGTTAGAATGCTCACAGAGCGTGGTATTCCTGTTTGCGCTCATTTAGGATTAACACCTCAATCTGTTCATGTATTTGGGGGCTTTAAAGTCCAAGGACGCGATGCCGATAATGCACAACGTATTTTAGATGAAGCCAAAGCCTTACAAGCTGCTGGCGCTCAATTATTAGTGCTTGAATGTATTCCGGCAACGTTAGCTAAAACAATCACAGAAGCACTTTTCATTCCGGTGATTGGTATTGGTGCGGGTGCGGATACTGACGGTCAAATCTTAGTTATGCATGATGTTTTAGGTATATCAAGTGGTTACATTCCTCGTTTTTCAAAAAATTACCTAAAACAAACGGGTGAGATCCGCAGTGCCATTCGAGCGTATATTGACGAAGTTGCTGACGGTTCATTCCCCGCTGAAGAACATATTTTTAATTAATTATTTCACAGGTTTAATTCATCATGATCACCACTGCCGCCATCTCAAAAGTTCGCGATCAAGTTAACGCTTGGCGCATTAAAGGTGAAACAGTTGCATTTGTCCCAACGATGGGAAATTTACATCAAGGACATATAACCCTTGTCAGTAAAGCGCTGAAACAAGCTGACCATGTTGTGGTGTCTATTTTTGTCAATCCCCTGCAATTTGGTAAAAATGAAGACTTAGGGGCTTATCCACGCACCTTAGCAGCAGACAAACAGGCCTTAATTGACGCAGGTGCTGCGTTATTATTTACCCCGACACCAGAAACTATTTACCCCAAGGGCTTAGATAAACAAACCTTTATAGAAGTGCCAGAAATCGGCGATGAGCTTTGCGGCGCAAGTCGTCCAGGTCATTTTCGTGGTGTTGCCACCATAGTGAATAAGCTTTTTAACATAGTTCAGCCAGACATGGCATTTTTTGGCAACAAAGACTTCCAACAATTGTTAGTGATTAAAACGATGGTCGCTGACCTATCGTTACCCATTAATATTATTGGTGTGGAAACGATTCGTGAGCCATCAGGTTTAGCCATGAGTTCGCGTAATGGTTATTTAACTGCTGAAGAAAAAATCAATGCTGCTGCGCTTAAACAGGCATTAGATAAAATGGCACTCAATATTCAACAAGGCGTGAGTATTATTCAGGCCAGCGAACATGCCACAGCATCACTGATTAAGGCCGGCTTTACGCCAGACTATCTTGAAGTGCGCAATAGCCACAATTTGCAACCCGTAACCCCTGAAGATAACAATTTGGTGATTGTCGCGGCAGCATATTTAGGAAAAGCGCGTCTTATCGATAATTTAATATTTAACCGATAATGGCCATCACTAAAGTTCTAGTGTTGAATAGTTCTAATGTGGAATAAAAGTCGATACTTTAACTTAAGCCATATCAACCTCTAGCAAGCCTATATTCTGCCATAGAGAACCCCCCTAATACCCACTATAACGCCTTTCTCAGTTATTCTAACTAAGAAAGGCGTTATTTTTAGTAGCATTAATAGCAAAAAAAACCTGATACTAAATATTACATGTGTCAAAAAGAAATCAATTGTCAATAAACTGGTTTTGTCGGTACACTTGCTGTGTTTATTTAGGATAAATTTATCTAACATTTTTATGCGCTAACGCTACGATGATCCTATACTAATTAACGGTATATCGTGGATTTACAGAAGGATATGTGGCCGCATGGCAAAAATTTTATATTTATTGGTGCTTTTGCTCAGTCCCTTTATGGTACTAGGGAACACTAATGCCATTTATAAATGCATGAAGGATGATAAAGTCGTCTTTAGTCATAGCGTTTGCCCAGAAGCATTCCGCCAACATAAAATTGAATACGAAAATGGTATTACTACCGAAGTCGACTCAGATAAACGCGAAATAAAAATTGACCCTCTCAAAGCGCTGCTTAACAAGCAAACTATTTCAAAAGAAAAGTTACTCCAATTACTAGACTCAGAGATCTACCGCCTTAAGCAAGAAAATAGTTACTTTGAAATTCTGCGTGCAAGTGAAGTACAAAAATTAGATCGTAAGCGTTTTTGGCAAACTCAAGCCAAAGATGACCCTAGTTATGGATTAGAATTACAAGAAATTAATCAACGCTTTGACGAGCTGATTCTCAGTAATAACAATGTGATGAAAGTATTGAACCTGCATAAATCAAAAATTGAAGCAGAAGCGTCACCAGATGAGTTAATGAGTCAGTAATAGATACCTTACCCCTGCAAACCAAACAAGGCATCAAACATGAGCCATATACAGTTTGTCAGCCGCATGAGTATTCTTGTTAGCTAGCGTGTTTCTTCAAGTTCAATGCTGACCACTATTTTCGTTATCACCATTGTCAGCAAACCCTTTACTGATCAAAATATTAACCGTTCAACAAGCCTATTCTAAAAAGGGACATAAAACCGTGAGTCCCTTCAAAATACTATCCCCTACCAAGATTACTCTGGCTTAAATACCCCGATCATATTACCGGTGGATTTTTTAGGCACTTCAATATCGGTTTGCTGCTCACGGTAATCACACTCGGTACACTCAATTGTTTCAATATTATTTTCTTTGAATAATAGAATACTGTCTTTTGCGCCACATTTAGGGCATTTAGCCCCCGCTACAAAGCGTTTTTTTATTTTTGTCATCAGACACTCTCAATTCGGGTTAATTAGATCACAGCGGCTATTTTGCCATGGAAGCAGCGTATCCGTCCTGTCATTGTGGGAAATAAATTGCGAATACGGTATTATCCACCCACTTTATTTTACAGCTTCAAGTTGCGTTCATGATCAGTATTAGCCAGGCACAATTAATTCGGGGCAGCAAAACCTTACTTGACGAAGCCTCTGTGACAATTTACCCAGGTCACAAAGTAGGATTAGTCGGCGCCAATGGCACCGGAAAAACGTCATTATTGGCATTGATTTTAGGCCATTTACACCTAGATAAAGGCGAGTTCTCATTACCCGCTAATTGGCAAATATCCTCTGTCGCCCAAGAAACTCCCGCGCTTGATGTATCAGCATTAGAATATGTATTAGATGGTGACACAGAGTTCCGCCAACTTGAAGCTCAACTGGTCACAGCTCAAGATGACAATGATGGTAATGCCATCGCGCTTATTCACGGTAAAATTGATGCTATTGGTGGATACGCTATACGCGCTCGAGCTGGCGCACTATTAGCCGGTTTAGGTTTTGGCGATGCAGAACAGAGTAATCCGGTTAAAAGCTTCTCAGGTGGCTGGCGGATGCGCTTAAACCTGGCACAAGCGCTATTATGCCGCTCAGACTTATTATTACTTGATGAACCCACCAACCACTTAGACTTAGATACCATGTACTGGTTAGAAGGTTGGATTAAGTCTTATCAAGGCACCTTGATTTTAATTTCCCATGACCGTGATTTCATTGATGCTATCGTGGATGAAATTATCCATGTTGAACATCATAAGCTTAACTTCTATAAAGGCGGTTATACTGCATTTGAACATGTGCGTGCCGAGCGTTTATCACAACAACAAGTGGCTTTTGAACGTCAACAAAAAGAACGAGCACACATGCAGTCTTTTGTTGACCGTTTTCGCTATAAAGCCAGTAAAGCCAAGCAAGCGCAAAGCCGCCTAAAAGCATTAGAGCGCATGGCTGAGCTACTGCCGTCTCAAGCTGATAACCCTTTTCAAATGGCATTTCGCGAACCCGAAGCTTTACCCAATCCATTAATAAAAATGGAACAAGTTGCTGTGGGTTATGGTGATAAAACAATTTTAAGTCAAGTGCAGCTTAACTTAGTCCCAGGGGCACGAATTGGTTTACTAGGTCGAAATGGTGCCGGTAAATCAACGCTAATTAAATTATTATCCGGCCAGCTTCAAGCATTATCAGGTAAGTATGAGCCTAACCCAGGACTAAACATTGGTTACTTTGCTCAGCATCAAATTGAATTTTTGCAATTAGATGATACTCCTATGCAGCATCTTTCTCGCTTAGCCGCGCCAAGTGTTCGCGAGCAAGAGTTACGTAATTTTTTAGGCGGATTTGGGTTTAATGGTGATATGGCATTAGCCCCTGTGAGACCTTTTTCCGGTGGCGAAAAAGCTCGTTTAGTGCTGGCATTATTAGTGTGGCAACGCCCTAACCTGCTTTTATTAGATGAACCCACCAACCACCTTGACTTAGAAATGCGCCATGCATTAACCATGGCACTGCAAACCTTTGAAGGCGCAATGGTTATCGTATCGCATGATCGCCACTTATTACGCCTGAGCTGCAGTGATTACTACCTTGTCGACCAAGGTGTGGTGAAGTCTTTCGACGGTGATCTAGATGATTATCATCAATGGTTATTAGATGCGGCAAAAGCGGCGCAAGCTAATCAGAAGTCTGACAATGCCAATACAGATACACCACAAATTGACAAAAAACAGCTAAAAAGAATTGAAGCTGAATTACGTCAACAGGTGTCACCGTTAAGAAAACAGCAAACGAAATTAGAAACTGAACAACAAAAATTTACTGACCGATTAGCCGAACTTGAAGTGACATTGGCGGATGGCAGCCTTTATGAAGCGGAAAACAAAGCCAAGATGACCCAAGTGCTTAATGAGCGGACGAAGCTGACTCAGGCGATGGATGAAAGTGAAATGAACTGGTTAGAAATACAAGAGCAAATAGAAGCTATAGAACAATCATTCAAAGCAGAGTAACTGGATATTATTAGCAGAATCACGGGCTAAAAACTAGCGAAGTAACTGGTTAACGTTAGCAAAAGGCCCGTGCGCGCCTCTAATGGTTCATCTAAACTTGAGTAAGGTAAATGAGTGATCTTCAATGACAACATTTTCTAATGAAATCTGGGGACAATGCGAACAAAGATATCTGTGTGATCCACAAGCCTATATTGCGCTGCAAGACAAGTACCAAGTAAATGTTAATTTGTTATTACTGGCGCAATATTTAGATCAACAATCTTATCAGCTTAGCCTTAAGCATTGGCAGCAATTAGCCAATGTCATTGCCCCATGGGAAGCCGAGGTATTGAAACCTTATCGTCAATTACGTCGATTGGCCAAAGCGCATTTAGCCATTGATGAATATCAAAAGATGCTAAAGGTTGAATTGATGCTGGAACGCAAATCACAAACAATGCTATTACAGCATATTAATCTCATTCAAGCAGAGCCAACTGCATCTGACAACACAGGGAAAGACGCCCTGGTTAATATCCATCCACCTATTAATGTCACAGTTAGCACTGCAAGCCACAATAGCTGCCACTATTTAAGCCTATTTGGTCTAACAGTGGCACACCTACCAGGTTAGCGACAACACCTTAGCCACAACACTAATAACTTGGGTCGGTTTATACCGACCCACAATTATTGTTAACTGGCTTTCAACTTTTCAGCCAGCATTGTGGCATTTCTAGCCACTATTCCATAAATAGATAACTGTGGATTAGCACCTAGGCTGGTTTGGAACATCGAACCGTCAAACACCGACAAATTAGTAAAATAATGCGATTGACCAAAACTATCTACCATCGCCTTGGTGGTGTCCTCTCCCATAGGGCAGCCGCCCATTACGTGTGCCGAGGCGACAATGGTTTTCAGCAAACGTAAGTCCATTGAACCAATAACGTCTTGTGCTTGCTTCCAGGAGGTTATGAAATCTAATCCATCATTCATCGGCAATACTTTTCTAGCTCCTGCGGCAAACTGTAACTCTGCCATTGATAGAAAAGCTTTTCTTGCTGCGGCCCAAAAATCACTTGATAACGGATAATCTAATGCAAAACCATGGTCAGTCAAACGCACTTGACCACCAATACACTGCTCATTAAATCCATCTCTAACCAAAGCAATCATTACTTGCATTTTGTTAAAGTTAGCCATTAATTGCGCATGACTTTGACCAAAACCAATAGTTTTAGATGCGATCAACACTGGGTGAATAGGGGCAACTTCTAACTTATAACCTAAGTCCCCCGCGGCACCGTCTCGCCACACAAATTGATCTGAATAAATAGACTGAGGTGCGCCACTGTGACCGTTAATCTGCTCATCAAACAAACCACCAGACAACAGCGAAGGATGTAGAAAAGTTTTGCCCAATAACTTGTGTGGATCAGGCACATTAGAGCGCATTAAAATGGTTGGGGTATGAATGGCGCCAGCGCTTAAAATATAATGTTTAGCACTGAAGGTTAACTCAACACTACTAGGCTTTAAGCCCTCAGTTAACGCCACAGCGGTTAAGCCGCTAACTTTTTCGCCACTGTGCTCAAGTTTAGTCACCTTAGCCCGTGAAATAAGGGTAGCGCCTTTATTTAATGCTGCAGGAATCGTGGTTACCAGCATAGATTGCTTGGCGTTAACCGGACAACCCATACCGCAATAACCTGTATTCCAACATCCGGCTACATTACGCTTAATAACCGTATGTTCCCAGCCAAGTTTCTCACAACCTTCACGTAACACACCATTATTACGATTGGGTTCATGTTTCCACTCTGTAATATTGAGCCGTTGTTCCATTTTTTCAAACCAAGGCAGCATCTCTTCTGCTGAGGTGTTGATAACTGAACGCTCTGATGCCCAAAAATCAAGAGTTTGCTTAGGAGTACGAATTGACGTGGTCCAGTTAATGGTAGTCGACCCACCCACGGCTCGGCCTTGAAATATACCTATGCCTTTGTCGGCTGTTTTCATTGCTGCGGCTTGTTGATACAAATTAGGGTATGCGTGACGCTCTTCCATATCAAAGTCTTTAGAAGACTTAAGCGGGCCGCCTTCTATCATAATAACCGTCAGCCCTGCTTCGGTAAGTACTTCTGCTGCGGTTCCACCACCTGCGCCGGTTCCAACAATGATAACATCAGCTTCAAAATGACGATTTTTCTGTAAAGTACTAGCATCAATGTGCTGCCAGCCTGAATCTAAACCTGTTGTAATGGGATCAATGATAGCCAATTGAAGCGTCTCCTTTAGGCAAGCAAGTTGGGTTATTTAGGCGTTAAGCAAAAAAGTCGGCTTTGCATAACCTAATTTTCCCCAATGGGCTGGGGTCGCATAATAACTGGCTAATATTAATTCGCGTAATCCAAGATAGGCCATCTGTACCATATCTAAATAATGGAATCGCCATGCTTCAAGCATGTTAGTTAAGTCCGCTGGCGAACGCATCATTAGCGGTGTCATGCTACCCGTCAATATTAACAAACCTAATCGACTTTCAAGCAGTGCTAATAACTCCATTAGCTCAGCTTGCTGCTCTACCGGTAGTACACTAATTGATGTTTGAATTGCATCTAATGTTGTGTCTATTGCCAATTTTCTTTGGCTAACGACATCCGGTAAAGCGCCTTCAAGTAAAGGTGGAATAAGTACACTGAACAGCACCCGATACTGAGTATCACCACCAATAGTAATGGGGTCAGATGGATATAAATTAACGCCTAAAGCGAGTACAGCTGTGCCAGCAAAAGCGCCGGTAAGAAAAGTACGACGTTTCATTTTCTTCCCCCTATTATGTTTGTTGTGGTATTTTTATCTGTGTTACAGTGGCATTAATCATATTTAAACACACGTTTAAACTTTAACAAACACTCGTTGAATGACACATGTCGATAAAAAGCCTCTTTACTCCGCCCTGGTGGGCCGCCAACCCACATTTACAGACTATTTTACCCTTCATTTTCAAAGTAGCCAAACCAGACGTTTTTCGTCAAAGACAAGAGCTACCTGATGGTGATTTTATTGATTTAGACTGGTTGGGTAAGCCACTAAATGGCGATCCTATTCTAGTCATTGCCCACGGATTAGAAGGTAGCACTGAATCTCACTATGTTCGTAGAATGCTAGTAGAAGCACAAAAAGTCCAATTATGTTCAGTGGTACACCATCACCGTGGCTGTTCAGGTGAACCTAATCGTTTAGCCAGAAGTTACCACAGCGGTGACTTTGATGATCTCGCATTCACCTTACAGCAACTTCACATTAATTACCCAGATTCTCCGTTATACGCTGTTGGTTATAGTTTGGGGGGGAATGTATTGGCCAAATACCTGGGCTATCAGCAAAATCAAAGCTTACTGGCTCGGGCTGTTGTCGTGTCAGCACCACTGACACTCAGTGCCTGCGCTAAAAGATTAGAGAGTGGTTTTTCAAAAGTTTATCAATCGCATTTAATTAAGCGTTTACAAAAAAAGATGCTCGCAAAACTCGACAATCATAACTTAGTCGCACAAATGCCTTTAAATAAAACTGAATTACAGCAATTAAGTACATTTTACCAATTTGATGACAAAGTCACTGCCCCTTTGCATGGGTTTAATGGGGTGGATGATTATTACACCCAATCTAGCGCACTAAGTTTACTAAAACACATTAGCAAACCGACACTTATCATTCACGCCAAAGACGATCCCTTTATGACTGAAGCGGTTATTCCTGCCCAAGATGAACTGTCAGTAGCGGTAAACTATGAGCTACATGCATCAGGCGGTCATGTCGGGTTTATCAATGGTGGTTGGCCTTGGAAACCTAGATTTTATCTTGAAAATCGCATCATTGATTTCTTACTTACAAACACTAAAGTATTCAATACTAAAGGTGATACAGCATGATTATTCCTTACAGCGCATTACACGGCTTAGCTGGCGATACCCTTAACAACTTAATTAAAGAACACTTATTGACTCAAATAGAAGATGGCAGTTTTAGTGAGCTTGATAACCAGCAACTTTTAAACATGACCAATCAATGTAAACTGGCATTAAAACAGGGTGAGTTAGTGGTTGAATACAGTGAAGAAGATGAATCTGTAGCCATACGTCACATCAAAAATATTATTGATTCAAAATAATAAAGCCCGCGAGCATTGACCAAAAGGTCTTAACTGCCGTATAAATGTTAGCTCAACGAATACAAAGTTTACACACTTAGCTTTGTTACCCCATGTTCAATATGATAATTTCTAGGCAGGAACAATGTCAGCTAAACATCCTATTATTGCTGTGACAGGCTCTTCAGGTGCCGGCACAACAACTACGACAATGGCTTTTACTCACATTTTTCGCCAATTGGGGATTAATGCTGCCTTTGTTGAAGGTGACAGCTTTCATAATTTCACCCGTGCAGAGATGGAAGTGTTAATCCGTAAGTCTCAAGCTGAAAATCGTAATATTAGCTATTTTGGCCCAGAAGCAAATAACTTTATCAAGCTAGAAGAGTGTTTTGAAAGTTATGGTAATCAAGGTATGGGTAAAACCCGTAGCTATCTGCACACATTTGATGAAGCTGTGCCCTTTAACCAAATGCCAGGTACATTTACCCAGTGGCGAGATCTGCCGCCTAATACCGATCTACTGTATTATGAAGGTTTACACGGCGGAGTCGTTACCGACGATGCTGATGTGGCTAAACATGTCGATTTACTGATCGGCATGGTACCTATTGTTAACCTTGAGTGGATCCAAAAAATTATTCGCGATACCAATGACCGTGGTCATAGCCGTGAAAAAGTCATGGGGTCTATCGTTCGCAGCATGGACGATTACATCAATCATATGACGCCACAATTTTCTCGTACCCATATTAACTTTCAACGTGTTCCTACGGTTGATACGTCGAACCCTTTTAGCGCTAAAGATATTCCAAGTTTAGATGAAAGCTTTGTGGTGATTCGCTTTCGTGGGATGAACAATGTCGACTTCCCCTACTTCTTGAACATGATACAGGGCTCGTTTATGTCTCGAGTTAACACTCTAGTGGTGCCAGGTGGAAAAATGTCTCTGGCGATGGAGTTAATTCTGACACCATTAATTCGTGATTTAATGGATAAGCGTTTTGAGTTACAAAAATTAGATTAATTTAGCACTCCGCTAAATAAATCTAAACCTATTGAATTAATAGACATTTAAGTTTGCATTAAGCTAAATATACTAGGCTATAACTATCGGGACTTCAGGCGAAAGAACGATAGTTGATATGCTCAGATGTTAATTCCCCCTATCTCGATCTGTTAGCATCTTGAGCATGTCAGCGCTTCCAGCCTACTTATTATTCAAACGTTTATAATCTAACACTTCTACATCCCCCATTTGACTTATTTGACTTCAAACTTATGGGTGTCAATTAATCCATAAGAGGAATGACTTCTCGATATGCTTGATTATTTTGATAACTTTTTAAACGCTGTAAAAACTCGTCACTTTTGGCCACCTCAGGATAAAGCTTTAACGCATCAATTGCTTTTTTCTGCACACTCACTGCTTGAATAAAATTACCTAGTTCAGCATAACCTGCGGCCAAATTGTCTAAAATTGTCGGATCATCTTGATTGGTTTCAAGCAATTTAAGTGACAAACTCACCGCTTTTGAGCCGTCACGATATTCAGACTCAGGACACGTTGCCAAAATCCAAGCGACATTGCCTAAAGAAACATCATCACCAGCAGCGCCAAATTGAGTCAAAGCTTTACCACAATTGCGCTCAACACCATCACCACCAGCGGAATAAATAAAACCTAAACGAAAATGCGCCCACTTATCGCCTTGCTGACTCATGTCTAAATACCATTTTTCAGCTTTAAGTAAATTCCGAGGGATCAACTTACCTTCAAACGCTAAATCAGCAATAGTCTGTTGAGCCTTAATATGCTGTTGATTTGCCGCTTGCTCAACCCACAAAAAACCTTCTGTGATATTTTTCTCAACAAAACGTCCAGACAAATACATCAGCCCTAATAAAAATTGGGCATCGGCATCGCCTTGAGCAGCCTTTAGTTGAATATGCACGACTCTTGATTGCGCGTTAGACTGCATAGTTTGCGGCTGTGAAAATGCCTGTGATTTTGACACCAATAAACAGCAAAAAATAATACAACCCAAACTAATCTGGAATAACTTTTTCACATCCACCTCATTAACCCCGACAATAACACCTTAAACATAAACCAACATAGGTTAGCATTACAATAAACCATAATAGAATATTCACCACAACTAACAACGCTCACATGCATGAATATACATTAATCTCAGCAAGCAGCTGCGCAACAAGCCACTGTGACTTTGGTTCGAATCTGGCATTTTTATTGACTCATCTCTCAAATCTGATCAAATAAACTTACATGCTAACAAGTTAATATAGAATTGCGAGTCGTTAAACTAGATCTCTATCAAGGTTTTATCAATTTAAATAGCGTAAAGTACTTAATTAGAGATTACTTACTTTTCAATCAATCGAGGAACATCAATATGGCTCTGATTGGTAAGCCAAAACCGGATCCAACTTTAGAATGGTTTCTGTCACACTGTCACATTCATAAATACCCAGCTAAAAGCACGCTAATTCATGCTGGCGAAGATTCTGATACTTTATATTATATCGTTAAAGGTTCGGTTGCCGTATTGATTAAAGATGAAGAAGGCAAAGAAATGATCCTTTCTTATCTTAACCAAGGCGACTTCATCGGCGAGCTAGGTCTGTTTGAAGAGCAAGCCGAACGTACTGCATGGGTCAGAGCTAAACAAGCATGTGAAATTGCTGAAATTTCTTATAAAAAATTCAAGCAACTCATTCAAGTAAACCCTGAAATCCTGATGAAACTATCAGCACAAATGGCATTGCGCTTACACAGTACTAGCCAAAAAGTAGGTGATTTAGCCTTCTTAGATGTGGCAGGTCGTATTGCTCAAACGTTATTACATCTTGCTAAACTACCAGATGCAATGACTCACCCTGATGGCATGCAAATTAAGATTACTCGTCAAGAGATTGGTCAAATTGTAGGGTGTTCACGTGAAACCGTTGGACGTATTTTGAAAATGCTTGAAGAGCAAAACTTAATCCAAGCACACGGTAAAACGATAGTGGTTTACGGTACCCGTTAAGTTAAGCTTCAGCTTGATTTAAGCCAAGATTATTAAAGTGGTGTCAGTTTATCTGCACACCACTTTTTTTATGCCTTGGAGAGAGTATGTCCATGTTTATTACTATTGGCTTATTCAGCCTTAGCACATTAAACGCTAACTTCAACAGCGCTCAAACCTTATATGAGGCTGATCATAATCATGTTCAAAAACTGGTAAGTGCTGGTCATATACGTTCTTTAGATGAATGCCTTAACTGGTTAGCTCAATATTGCGATGTTCAGCTAGTAGATGCACAGTTATTTCAAGAAAAAGATAAGTGGCGATATAATTTACAACTAAAATTAAAACAAGGTCACACTGTAAATCTGCAATTTGATGCACAAAGTGGTACTCTCAATTCGTTAACTCAATTACCTAGTGAATGCACGCAACATGAAACTGCTACTCGTTGAAGATAATCCACTTTTAGTGGCTGAACTAGAAAAACAGCTCAAACAAGCTGGCTATGTTACCGATGTAACAGATAAAGCGGTTGAAGCAGACTATCTTATCAAAGAAACTCAATATGACTGCGTCATCCTCGATATTGGTTTACCGGATGGAAATGGGTTAAACCTTGTCACTAGTTGGCGCGAAAAAGGCATAGTCACGCCAGTGATTATGCTCACGGCGCGATCGCAGTGGCACGAGAAAGTAGAAGGGTTTAATGCTGGCGCAGACGACTACCTTGGCAAACCATTTCATACACAAGAATTACTTGCACGTATACAAGCACTGATTAATCGTGCTCATGGCTGGGCTAATACAGCATCAAAACAGCTCTGCTACGCAGGGATTACATTAGACGAAAATGAGCAAAAAGTGATTGTGGGCGACCAAGAATTTGAACTAACAGCAATGGAGTTCAGACTGCTTAAAATATTTCTGATGTCACCGAAAAAATTACTGTCAAAAACACAGCTGACCGATAAGTTGTATCAATTTGATGATGAAAAAGAAAGTAATGTGGTTGAAGTTTATGTGACCCACTTACGCAAAAAACTGGGTAAAACCGCGATTGAAACTCGTCGAGGACAAGGATATATCTTCCACGGCATAATCGAGACATGATCTCCATTCGCTCTAAGCTCAGCCTCTGGTTAACCGGGCTGATTATATTAAGCACTATTATTGGGCTAATGTTGTTTGAATCCATGCTCAGAGAAGCATTTCACGACTCTATAATCAACCGCTTAGAGGAAGATCTTGAACACGTTATTTTAGCAACTCGCCTACAAGATGGTCAAATAGAAATCGATCATCAGCAACTGTCTAGTTTTTACAAACCTGCCTATTCTGGCCGTTATTTCCAACTGAATTTACCAACCCAGGTAATTCGATCTCGTTCACTGTGGGATGTTGAATTAGAGATCGAGCCATTAACCGATTCTCAAAAACGTGTCTGGCAGGCAAAAGGACCAAAAAATAATGATATGCAGTTGTTATCTATCGGTATTGGCTCAGATAGCACGCCCAATACCGCCACATTAACCGTGGCGCAGGATTTAAGCATAGGTAGGCGAGTCTTTAGTGAGGTTTTTGGCACTAAACTGGCGATTAATATTGGTATGCTATTGGCCATGATAACCGGTATTTTTATTATTTTACGCCAGTCTTTTAAGCCGGTAAAAAAGATACAACAATCGCTAGCCAAATTGCGCCAAGGTGAAATCAGCGCCCTAGACACTCAGCACATACCCTCTGAAATAAAACCCTTAGCAGAGACTTATAACCAATTACTCGACTATACCGCGAAACAGATTGAGCGCAGCCGCAATAATTTAGGTAACTTAAGCCATGGGTTGAAAACCCCTTTAACTATCATGCAACAGCAGGTAGAAGCCTTAGGGTTAACCGATCCTGATGCGGCAATAGCAATGCAGCAACAGTTAGATCAAATCCGCAAGATGATTGAAAGAAAGCTGGCTGCAGCCAGAGTAACAGGTGACATGCTTCCTGCCGCCCAAATGACTGTCGACAACGATTTTACCAGTTTATTAAATACCCTTAAAAAAGTGTATCGGCATAAAACCGTGACGGACCATATTTACAACCCTCAACTGTTGTCTCGTCTTCCCATTCACCGTGAGGATGGAATGGAGCTATTTGGTAACTTACTTGATAATGCGTTTAAATGGACGAATTCATCTGTGCAATTGTCATTTAAAAAACAGCACAATCATTCAATTACTATCACAGTAGAAGACGATGGCGCGGGTGTGCAGCAAGATCAATTAGCTTTGTTAACCGCCAGAGGTAAACGTTTGGACGAAGATGTTATGGGCCATGGATTAGGTTTATCAATCGTGAAGGAAATTTGTGAGCAATATGGTTTTCAATTGCAATTTTACCCCAGTGAACACTTCAGCGGTTTAGCGGTATCAATTGTCATCCCACTCAATAAACCCGCTATCTAAACTGAACTCAACATATGTATCAATTTCAGATATTAAAAAGCCCCACACAGTGAGGCTTTTATAGTAATCGAGATAACGATTACATCATTGCATTGGTACTTTCAAAAATCTTATCAGCAGACGCTGCAACAAATCCAGTATATAGCTGACCATTATCCATTGGATAACGGCGGGCAAACTCATAAAAACAACTTGGAATTTCTGCATCACCATCAGTAAAGCTAACCACCACTTTATCTGCCATGGTAGAAGATTGCTCTAATAACACTTCAGGCGTACCTTTGATTTCACCACCAGATGCATTCAGTAAAAAACCTGCGTCTTTCAACGCTTGGTTAACATCTTCAATGCGTTCAAAATCAGGTAAATCATTTATTGATACGGTGAAATGGTTCGCTCGATAACCAATAGCAGCAACCCAGGCAGCATATTCGCTTTCAGCCAGTAATGCTTGGTAAGTGGCTTTATCAAGTTCCCAGTGACGGCCTGAATAGATAAAGTTATCCGCAACAGTTGCTGCGACATCAATTTGCTCAATAAAGCCTTTAATGGTTTGTTGCAGTGCAGGGCTAAATTCTTCCACTAACAATTCAGAAATAAACACTTTAGGCTGGCTTGGATCTGGATGTTCAAAATGCTTCGCAATCAGCTTTTTCTGCTCGAATTTGTAATCACCGCTGTCAACATAACCAATTGAGGTAAAATGCTTCGCCAGCACGCTAAGGTTAACTTTAGCAATGTTAAACGTACGCAATGCAATATGGTCATTAATAATCGGCGCACCTTTACTCAGTAATTGATGAATTTGGGCTGCTGATGGGGTCATTTTTATATAGTCTTGCCAGATAGCCGCAAACAACGAATTGACGTCAGTATGCATGGTAAAATCCTTCTAAAAAGCAGATTTTTATTGAGGTCGGGCAATAAAAACCAGTTAAATCACGCTAATGGTGCTTCAAGCATTTGCTTGAAGCACATTGGAACTTTATCTAAAAACTAGAATAAAGTTAAATCGATAAACCAGGGCTTAAACTCGCTGGAAAACTGACACTATCCGCTTCCATCGAAGCGACAGGGTAAGCACAGTAGTCAGCGGCATAGAATGCACTAGCTCGGTGATTACCTGAAGCACCAACACCACCAAACGGCGCAGCACCTGAAGCACCAGTAATTTGTTTATTCCAGTTCACAATACCTGCACGGATACGCGCTAAGAAGTAATCATAATCGTCTCTGTTATCAGCTAATAAACCTGCTGATAAACCATAACGAGTATCGTTTGCAAGACGAATTGCTTCATCAAAATCACTGTAGCGAACTAATTGCAGTAACGGTCCGAAATACTCATCATCTGGCAGTTTGGCTATCGCTGATACATCAATTAAACCCGGTGAGACAATGCCCGTACCTGCTTCAACTTGTTTCAGCTCAATCAAGGACACGCCGCCCAAAGATTGTAATGTCGCTTGTGCAGCAACCATACCACGCGCTGCCGTTTCAGAGATCATTGACCCCATAAATGGTTGTGGCTGAGCATTCCAAGCACCAACTTTTATTTGCTTCACAGCCGCGATCAGGGCAGCAATCAATGCATCACCTTGAGCACCTTTCTCAACATATAAACGTCGAGCACAGGTACAGCGCTGGCCTGAGGAAATATATGCCGATTGAATAATATCGTGCACAGCAGCTTTGGTATCGCTGACGCCTTTAATGATTAACGGGTTATTACCGCCCATCTCTAAGGCTAAAATTTTACCCGGATGACCGGCATATTGCTGATGTAATATATGCCTGGTTCGTGAACTACCGGTAAAGAATAAACCATCAATTTGAGGGTGAGAAGCCAGTGCTTTACCTGTATCAACTTCACCTTGAACAAGGTTAATAATCCCTTTTGGTAAACCTGCTTTTTCCCAGCACTTTAACATGAGTTCAGCCACTTTAGGCGTTAACTCTGATGGCTTAAATACCACGGTATTACCAGCTAATAATGCCGGTACGATATGACCATTAGGCAAATGTCCAGGGAAGTTATATGGGCCAAATACAGCAACAACACCATGAGGCTTATGGCGTAATACTGCACGACCTGCAGGTAAATCATTAGTTTCTGTACCAGTGCGCTTGTCATGGGCTTTAGCTGATAAGCCAATTTTGCCAATCATAGCGGCTGCTTCTGTTGCTGTTTCCCACTGTGGTTTACCCGTTTCTTGAGCAATGGTTTCAGCCATTTCAGCTTTATGAGCTTCTAACTGATCACGGTAAGCTTCAACAATCGCTAAACGTGCTTCATAACCTAGCATAAACCAATCAAACTGTGCTGCACGTGCAGCATCAACCGCGCTGTCTACTTGAGCTGCTGTTGCGGTTTTGCCGTGCCAAATAACGTCGCCATTGGCTGGGTTAATTGATTGCACATCATGGCCTTCGCCAGCTAACCATTGACCTTGAATAAATTGAGTCATCGTATATTCCTATAATGAAAGCACGCGAATTTGTTGACCGTTTTCGACCATTAGCCCTTGAGCTAGTTCTGGTGATAGAACAACATTATCGTGTGCATCAGATACATTAAGCATTGCAGCAGTTGCGCGGTAATCAGCAAGCTTGGTATTTGAAATTATGAATCGGGTGTCGGTATGGTGCGTTTTACCAATTTCAACGGTCAGTAAACGACTGCGTTTAACCGATTTAATTTCGTTTAGTCCACATTCAACCGTAGGGCCGCCATCAAAAATGTCGACATAGTTTCTAAACTTAAAGCCTTCAGCTTGCAGTAAACGCAAGGCGGGTTTAGTATTTTTGTGTACTTCACCAATCACTTTCTGCGCCTTCTTGGGCAACATACATACATATACTGGGCTGCGTGGCATCATTTCGGCCATAAAAGCTTTTTTACCTAAGCCAGATAAGTAATCCGCTTCGACAAAATCAATGCCAAGGAAATGTTTTTGTAGCCACTCATAAAAAGGAGAATCACCTTTGTCATCACTAACACCACGCATTTCAGCAATAACAGTTTCACCGAAGCGGTGCTTATGTTGCGCCAACAATAAAAATCGTGAACGCGATAGCATGCGGCCATTATTACCTTTGCGGTAAGCCTCTTTCAAAAACAAAGTACATAACTCTGCCGCACCGGTGTAATCGTGACATAAAGTCAGAGTTTCTACTTCATTACGTACTGCTATTTGTTTTGAATGATATACCTCTGTGCCTAAACGATAATGGTAGAAAGCATCTTCCATACCAACAGCAGCTTCAATACCACAGGTGCCAACAACTTGTTGTGTGCTTGTGTCCTCAAGAACCATTAAATAGCTTTCATCGAAAGGCTTATTAACGTCTTTGGAAAAGGATGTTTCAGCCCTCGCAATCTTCGAACGCAGTAATTCTTCATTTACTGGTAAAGAAGTAAACCCATGGCCAGACTCTACTGCTATGTCATAGAGTGCTTGATAATCGCCGGCACGGATCGGACGTATGATTAACATCTAAATCTCCTCATGGTGCTAGATGAGTAAAGCGTTCACAACTAAGGTAAACGCCTTTATCTAACACTGACCCAAACAAAAGGAGCGCAGCAAGCTGCACTCCTTTTGTATTAACCTGCAACCACTTTGGCTACAGCACGTTCAAAACGTACTAAACCTTCAGCGATATCAGCTTCTGGGATAACCAATGATGGAGCAAAACGAACCACGTTTGCACCAGCCATCAGGGTCATTAACCCTTCTGCTACTGAAGCAACTAAAAAGTCACGACTACGACCTTCGTATTTTTCGTTTAACACTGCACCTAACAACATACCTTTACCACGTACTTCACTAAACACATGATGTTTAGCATTAATGACTGCCAGACCATCACGGAATAACTGCTCACGATGTTTAACACCGTCTAATACTTCTTTAGTATTGACCACATCCATTACTGCATTGCCGATAGCGCAGGCTAATGGGTTGCCACCATATGTAGAACCATGAGTACCAACTTTAAGGTGCGCAGCAATTTTTGCGGTTGTTAGCATAGCTGCGATGGGGAAACCGCCACCCAATGCTTTAGCACTGGTTAAAATATCAGGCACGATATCTGTACCCATATAAGCAAATAACTCACCAGTACGACCTACACCTGTTTGTACTTCATCAAAAATGACCAATGCATCGTGCTTGTCAGCTAGTGCGCGAACCGCTTTTAAGAATTCAGGATCGCCATTGATAATGCCGCCCTCGCCTTGTAAAGGTTCAAGCATGATGGCGCAGGTATTGTCAGAAACAACGGCTTCTAATGCTGCGATATCATTGAATGGTACGTGAGTGATACTTTGTGGCTTAGGACCGAAACCATCTGAATAAGCAGCTTGACCACCAACAGTAACGGTGAAAAAAGTACGACCATGGAAAGCTTTATCAAACGCAATAATTTGATCTTTTTGTGGGCCATGGTTATCTAAAGCATAACGACGGGCTAATTTTAACGCCGCTTCGTTTGCTTCTGCACCTGAGTTAGCAAAATAAACACGCTCAGCGAACGTAGCGTTAACTAATTTTGTGGCTAATGCTAAAGCGGGTTCATTAGTCATCACATTAGATAAATGCCATAACTTCTCGCCTTGCTCTTTTAACGCTGAAACCAATGCAGGATGACAATGTCCTAAACAGTTAACGGCAATACCGCCAGCAAAGTCGATAAATTCATTACCGTTTTGATCCCAAACACGGCTACCTTCACCTTTAACGGGAATTACCGCTGCAGGCGCATAATTAGGCACCATGACTTCATCAAATTGGGCGCGGTTAAGATTCATTTCAACAGTCATTCCATTTCATCCTTTATTTTGTGTAAACGGCCTAAAGCCGCTATATATCGCCGTTTTCTTTGTTATATAGTCGTGAAACGACGACTGTTTGTATACAGTATTAGTTATTATTAACGAAAATGTGATCAAAATACCAGTTATCAACAATTAACTTCTGCTAAGGCGGGCCTAAAACTGAATAAAGATTGATTAAAATGACTAAACGAAGCGCTTTAGCTGGGGCTTTACAGCATAAATAGTCATAAAAAAAGTTATTTGACTGCTTTTAACCACACAATAGTTCAATTGTGCATAATTACACACTATTTACATTGTTATATGCAGTGTGCTTGAAAAGACTAAACCACTTAAGTTAGATCTAACTTACGGTAATTTTGCGCTTTTAAACGGATAACTTCTTGTTGGGAAAACTCATAATAATCGAACATCACTTTTCGCTCTTGTGGTGCGAGTAATTGATGTTCTTCTAGTAATATTATTTTAGCGTAGCAACTTGCTTTCGCCACGATAGATGCATCAATCGATAGCTCATTAAAATGATAATCTTGATCTAATTCTTTTAACACTTTAGTAATCGAGCTTTGTTCAAAATCTAGCTGTTCAAGTAATTGCCAGTTTAAGTGATGACCATGATTAATCACTTGGTTAAAAACTTGTTCCGCAGGAAACTCTGTCGCCATCACAGCATCATAAACTTCTTTATCACGGCTCCTACTGGCCTCTCTTAACCAAGTTCCCCAGTATCTTTCAAATAATCGTGCGCTATTAGATAAAATAACTGAGGTACCTAATTGATATAAAAGTGCACAGGTGTAACTGATATCTGTTGGACGATTATGTAATACCGTTAAAGCTTGTGCTGCAATAGCGGTGATCATGCTGTATCGCCACAACTTTCGGGTCGTCCAAAGTAAATTTGCATGGCCACTGGGTAGCCAATTTCTGATGCAAAAATAGGGGATCAGCAAGCGTAAGTTTTCTAAACCGATATAATTTAATATCAATTTAATATCCGTTACCCGTACATCTGAGTTTTTTGGGCGCCTATGTGTAGATGCAGGGCTATTTATCAAGGTCACAAGATCCCTCGTTAACCAAGGAAGGCTAGCAATGATAGGCCTGAGACGATTAATATTAGGATCTTTTTCTAGGAGTAAATCAAGCAATAAAATTTGAGTGTTTTGTATGCCTGAACTGACTAACAAGCTGTCAAGACTCGTTACTTTATGTTCAATAGCATTATTAACCGTATCGATCAATTGAGCAGAAATAGCCTTATAAATAGCTTTAGCTTCAGCCTTCTTATCTAACCTAAGCTGAATAGCTTTACGCTCGATATCTAATTTATTAGCATCTTGCTCCAGTTTTTCATTAGCATCATCCTCCATTGCGGCTGCTTTATGCTTGCCGACGATAAGATGCTGATATAGACGTCGTTCAATTTCAATCAACTTACCTGGACGAACGCCACCTGCTGTCGATACTGTCACTAAAACAAATCCTACTATTAATTATAAATAACATAATAAAAATTAAGGCCTCCTAAAGGAAGCCTTAATTTGATTCACTAAGATTATTTCTTTAACTCTTGTTCAAATAGTTTATAAATTCGACGATATTCATCTAACCAACTTGATGGTTGTTTAAAACCATGTGGTTCAACTGGATAAATGGCTGTTTCAAACATCGGTTTTTCAAGCTCTATTAACCGTTGTACTATACGTACGCTGTCTTGAAAGAAAACGTTGTCATCTAATACGCCGCTCATGATCAGTAATGGCTTTTGTAATCCATCAGCATGCTCAATCGGTGAGCTACGTTCATAAGCTATGGGGTCGATATCCGGCGTATTTAAAATATTTGATGTGTACGGCGCATTATAATGAGCCCAGTCAGTCACTGGACGCAATGCTGCGCCCGCTTGGAATAGTTCAGGTTCATTAAACAGTGCCATAAAGGTTAAGAAGCCACCATATGAACCACCGTAAGTGCCTACTTTCGCGCTATCTACATTAGCATTACTTGCCATCCAAGAAACGCCATCTTTTAAGTCTTCAACTTCAGGCGTGCCCATATTACGGTAAACCGCGGTACGCCAGTCACGTCCATAGCCTTTCGAACCACGGTAATCCATGTCCATCACTACGTAGCCCTGTTGGGCCAACATGTTGTGGAACATAAACTCGCGGAAGTAACCTGAAAAACCATAATGAGCATTTTGCAAATAGCCTGCACCATGATTAAAAATAACTGCTGGGTATTTATCAGCCGCTTGAGCATCAAATCCCTCAGGCAAATAAACCCGCGCATAAATATCAGCCGCGCCATGGGTAGACGGCACAGCAACAACTTTAGGTGCTTGCCAAGCATACTGCTTAAACGCTTGGCTGGTGTAATCGGTTAACTGAGTGATTTTTCCGCCAATTTTTTGAGTATAAAGCTCATTAGGATGAATCGCTGATGATGCATCAAGCAGCAGTGACTGTCCGTCAGGGCTTAATACGTATGACAGGGTACCAAACCAGTTTGTCAGTTGCTCAATCTTGCCTGACGCAATCTCAACACGATAAACATTATAACTTCCAGGATGATCGACATTGGCGCGGTAGACAATATGCTTACCATCAGGTGATAAAGTCACATCATCAACAACAAATTTACCTTGAGTTAATGCACGCGCTTTTTGGCCTGAAGCTTTAACATAAAGTTGTGAGTATCCACTTTCTTCAGAAAGGTAAAAAAAGCTATCTGAGCCTGGTAACCAACCAAATTGATTAAACGTATAGTTTACCCAAGCATCGTCATGTAAACGATGCTCGGTGACTAATGTGCCTTTATCTAAATCAACTGACGCTATCCAGCGATCTTTATTATCAACAGCTTCAACCATGACAAGTAGTTTATTGTCGGTAGGATGCCACCGAATCGCACTTTGATCCCAGCCCCAATCTTGCATAAGCTGGATCAAACGTGGGGATGTTTCGCTTTTATATGTTTCGCCTTTTGCAACAGCATTTTCTTTTTTTACTGCTGCCAGCACATCTTCATCAAAACCCGTTAATCCTTCAATAGTGATATCTTTTTTAACATGCTCAACTAAATCTAATAATACTAAGCGTTGACCAGGAAATTTATCTTCGGCGACTCTAGCTCTTGCAGGGACTTTATCGATATAACCGTCTTGTCCAAGATAATTAGGCATAATGTCGTGTTCAGCACGCCAAGAATAATTTTTGTCGGTTAAGGCTAAAATGGCATAGCGACCATCAGCAGACAAACTCAAATCAGATACCACTTCGGTATCGCCTAAATACCAAGTGTTAGCTGCAAAGCTAGGATCAACTTTAGCAAGTTGCTTCTGATAATCTTGTTGAGACTTTGCATTATCATGTTGCAAAGCAACGTATTGAATTAATCTATGTTGCTGCTTAGCAATATAAGATGCAGGCTCTTGAATAGGTTTGGGTTCATTAGCCATTTGAATATTAGCTATCTGTTCCGTAAGCCCTGACGCTTGATGTAGGCGGAAGATATTATTACCTTGCCAATAAGCTATATCGCCATTAGACAAAAAGCGCACACCGCTAATCGCCTCATTTTGCTTAGTAAGCTGTTTAATATCACCATCAGTCAAATCTTTTACAAATAAGTTACCCTGGTAGATATAAGCTTTTTGAGTCCGGTCTAGATTAAATACCGCGTTTTTTTGATCCGCTAAATGTAACTGATTTAATGACAGTTTCTGCGCAACAGTTTGGCCAACACTTTGCTGATAATAATCACGTGTAGGCGCTCGATCTGCCTGACGGCTAAAATACACCGACTGACTGTCGTCAGACCAATAGGCATCTTGAGCCAAAATACCCATCCAGTCTGGATTCGCCATAATCTGGTTTAAGGTTAATGCTTGTTCTGCTTTAGGTGGTTGGGCTAATGGTATTTTAACCGACACATTATTCGTTAACGTTGCTGAAGTTTGTGGTGCTTGTGCTGTCGCGCTACATCCACTGACAAGTGCCAATGTCAGCGCACTAAAAGTAAAACGACGAATAACTGGCAAGGTGATCGTAAAACTAGACATGATTATCCCTTCGATGAAGATGTTTTTATTTTAGGGACACTTTATAGCACAATTGAGTACTATGTTTCGCGCAGATTTGTGTTGAAAGTTGTAACAGAAAAGCTTGCTAAATGATCGAATAATTTACCGGCGTAAAAAATTAGCAAGTAACTCATGACCTTGCTCAGTCAGTATCGCTTCCAGGTGAAACTGTACGCTATATAGAGATAACTGTTCATGGCTCATCGCCATTATTTCTTGGCCGTGAATAGGATCGTCATACCAGGCATCAAGCACAAAGTTCTCTGGTAATGAATCCACTAATAAAGAATGATACCGAGTGACGGCTAGTGGCTGGTTTAACCCGTCAAATAAGCCACGCCCAGTATGCTGTATTACACTGGTTTTGCCATGCATAACCCGCTTTGCGCGTACCACATTAGCACCAAAAACCTGGGCAATAACTTGATGACCTAAACACACCCCAAGAATAGGCAGCTTGCCGGCAAAGTGGCGAACAACATCAAGTGAAATCCCCGCTTCATTAGGAGAACCAGGACCGGGGAAATAACAATATGCGTCGGCGATATACTGTCTATTTCAGTAAGGGTAATTTCGTTATTTCGCTTAACCACGATATCCTCACCTAGCGCTTGAAAGTATTGCACCAAATTAAAGGTAAAAGAATCGTAATTATCTATCATTAACAACATGCAACTGTCCGACTGAGTGAGTATATAACACCATTAAAAAAACCAGCCAAAAGGCTGGTTTTTAGTAGACCTTATGTTGTTATTTTACAACAGTGAGGTGGCTTTTACGCTTAGGTTTTTCATCCGTTTTTTCTGCTACTGATTTATCCATAGTATTATCAACAGAAGCTAAACCTGGTGATGTCACTTTAGTTTCATTATCAGTAGTATATGCATCTTCCATATCAAATACGGTACCAGATCCATTCTCACGGGCGTAGATGGCAATAATAGATGCCATAGGCAAGTAAACTTGCTGAGGTACGCCGCCAAAACGTGCACTGAATTCAACAGCGTCATTATTCATTTGTAAATTAACCACAGCACCTGTGGCTATGTTTAATACAATTTGTCCATCTTTCACAAATTGCTGAGGTACTTGAGTACCTTCTACAAATGCATCAACCACAACATGCGGCGTAAAATGGTTATCCATCAACCACTCATAATAAGCCCGCAATAAATAAGGACGATTTGGAGTAATGCTTTTCATTACATACCCATGCGCATTTCGCGCTCAGCCTCTGTTAATGATGCTTTAAATGATTCACGTTCAAAAATACGTGTCATATAAGCATTAATCTCTTTAGCAGTACGAGGATCTAAATTGATACCTAATACTGGCAGACGCCATAATAATGGGCCTAAATAGCAATCAGACAAACCAAAATCTTCATTCATGAAGTAAGGCATTTCAGCAAATACTGGTGCCAAAGCAACTAAACTTTCAGTTAACTCTTTACGAGCCGCATCAGCTTTATCACCGTTGCGAATACGATCAACAAGTACATACCAATCGGTATCAATGCGATGCATCATCAGGCGACTTTGACCACGTGATACCAGGTAAACAGGCATAAGTGGTGGATGTGGGAAACGCTCGTCCAAATATTCCATGATTATGCGAGATTCATATAACACTAATTCACGGTCAACTAACGTTGGCACAGAGTTATATGGATTTACTTCAAGTAAATCTTCTGGCATTTCACTTGGGTCTACCTGTAAAACATCAACGGTAACCCCTTTCTCAGCCAATACGATACGCACTTGATGGCTATATAAATCATCGGCACCTGAAAACAGTGTCATGATAGAGCGTTTGTTGGCAGCTACAGCCATTGATACTCTCCAGAAATCTAGAAAAACAAAACAAACGAGGGGCTAAGCCCCTCGTTTACATTACGCGGATAATACATTTTACCCGTTATTTGATGCTAGTGCACATCTTTCCAGTATTCTTTCTTCAACAAGTAAGCAATGATGAAGAAAATAAACAGGAATCCGAGTACCCACCAACCTAATGCTTCACGCTCTAGCTTAACTGGGTCACCTGAATAGACTAGGAAACCAGTTAAGTCACGTACCGCTTGGTCGTACTCTTCAGCAGACATTGAACCACCCGTAGCCACAAGTTTACCATGTTCATCTTTTACATTAAGGCCTTGTAGACCTTGTAAAACATGCGGCATACCTACTAGTGGGAATACGGTGTTATTAACGCCAAATGGGCGACTTTCATCCGCGTAGAAACCTTTTAGGTAAGTGTAAACCCAATCAGCACCACGTACACGAGCAACTAAAGTTAAATCTGGTGGTGCTGCACCAAACCATTTAGCCGCATCTGCCTCAGGGATAGCGTTTTCCATTAACTCACCAACTTTAGCATCGGTGAACATGTACTTGTTACGCATATCATCGATTGAAATACCTAAGTCAGTCGCTACACGGTCGTAGCGTTGATATTGAGTACTGTGACAACCTGAGCAGTAATGTTGGAATAAATCCAAACCACGCTCTAATGACGCATTATCATTTAAGTCAATGTTAGCACTTTCTAAGTGAACATTGTGCCCACTTGCAGCCATAGCGAGAGATGGCAGCAATGTAACTAATGCAATTAATAACTTTTTCATTAGTGAGTCACCCTCGTAGGTACCGGCTTTGTCTTCTCATTCTTACTGTAAACCCATAGGGCCACGAAGAAACCAAAGTAAGTGAAAGTGAATATACGTGCCGCAATGGTTAACTCAGGAGTGGCAGGAACTACGCCTAAATAACCTAATATAATGAACGACACTGTAAACTGAGCAATGTTGATCTTGTGGATCAAGCTACGGTAGCGAATAGACTTCACTTTACAGCGATCAAGCCAAGGCAGAAGGAACAACACTGCAATAGATAGACCCATACCAATAACACCCAGCAACTTATCAGGAACTGCACGTAAAATCGCGTAGAAAGGCGTGAAGTACCAAACTGGTGCAATGTGCTCAGGAGTCTTCATTGGATTAGCCGCTTCAAAATTTGGCTTTTCAAGGAAGTATCCGCCGCCTTCAGGCATGAAGAACAACACATAACAGAACACGATTAAGAAACCCGCTACACCCATAATATCTTTTACAGTGTAGTAAGGGTGGAATGGGATACCATCAATAGGCCATCCATTCTCATCTTTGTTCTTTTTAATTTCAACGCCATCTGGGTTATTTGAGCCAACTTCATGTAGGGCAACTAAGTGTAAGAACACTAATACAACCAATACAAGTGGAAGGGCAATAACATGCAACGCAAAGAAACGATTTAAAGTTGCGCCAGAAACAACATAGTCACCGCGGATCCACAGTGTCAAGTCATCACCAATAAACGGAATAGCACCAAACAATGAAATAATTACCTGTGCACCCCAGTAAGACATTTGTCCCCAAGGCAGTAAGTACCCCATGAAGGCTTCAGCCATCAGCACAAGGAAAATCAACATACCAAACAGCCATAATAGCTCTCTTGGTTTTTGATAAGAACCATAGATTAATCCACGGAACATGTGCATATAGATAACAAAGAAGAACGCTGACGCACCTGTAGAGTGCATATAACGTAACAGCCAACCGTACTCAACATCACGCATGATGTATTCAACAGAAGCAAAAGCACCTTCGGCTGTGGGTACATAATTCATCGTTAACCAAATACCCGTAAGCAACTGGTTAACTAAAACTAATAACGCTAATGAGCCGAAAAAGTACCAAAAGTTGAAATTCTTCGGTGTCGCATACTGACCCACGTGACGGTTGTAGGTTGCCGTCATAGGGATACGTGCATCGATCCAATCAATAATGTTCTTAACCATTACGCGGCTCCCGTATCTTCACCGATAATCACGTTAGCGTCATCGATATATTTATGCGGCGGCACCACGAGGTTCAATGGAGCTGGAACACCCGAAAATACACGGCCAGCCATGTCAAATTTAGAACCATGACATGGGCAAAAGAAACCAGATGTAACACCCTCAACCTGCTCACCAAATGAATCAGGTAAATAAGTTGGAGAACATCCTAAATGGGTACAGATACCAACAGCAATAAAGAATTCAGGCTTGATAGAACGTGCAGGGTTAGTTGCATATTCTGGCTGCTGCATTTCTTCAGATGCAGGATCACGTAGTTGGCTGTCTAATGTCTGAAGAGTATTTAGCACAGCTTCTGTACGACGAACTACCCAAACCGGTTTTCCACGCCATTCGACACGAATTAACTGACCTGGTTCTACTTTACTAATATTTACTTCGACCGGCGCACCTGCAGCTTTCGCTTTGGCACTCGGATTCCATGACTTGATGAAAGGAACCGCTACAGCAACGGCTCCTGCACCACCAACTACGGCGGTTGCGGCTGTCAGGAATCTGCGACGTCCGGTATCGACTGGCGCATTGCTCATCCACTTATCTCCCAGAGGGTGTTGGAATTTTTATATTTCAATAGTTTAACCTCTAAAAAAGGTAGTGTTAAACTATCATAGTTTGAGGCAGGGCTCATTATAGCGAAAAATTAGAAGCAGATCATAGAGAAAACACACAACTAAATTGCGGATTAAGCCTCTTTGGCTTAAAAATGTAATTTTTTTGGCTTTGAAGATATTGTTTCCGTTTCAAAATGACAAACAAAAAAACATCTAACATACTGGTTTTAATAACTATATGCTCAATAAAGGTTAACTAATTTAGTCAAAGGTAGTCGGATGAAAAAAATAATTATTTTTATATGAAACGATCAATAATTCTACCGTGCTTTAGACACAAAAAAGCCCGATATTTATCGGGCTTTTACTCGCAAACTAACCAGTTAGCTTTATTTTCCGTCCATCGACTTCATATACTTGAAGAAATCACTTTCAGGCTCTAACACCATAATATCTGAATTACCGGAAAAACTTTCTTTGTAAGCTTCTAAGCTACGTAAAAAGCCATAAAATTCGGCATCTTTATTATAAGCATCAGCATAAATCTTAGCCGCTAACGCATCACCTTCACCACGAATGGTTAATGCATTACGTTCCGCTCCTGCTACTTTAACTGTCACACCAGCATCGGTGGTTGCACGGATGATTTCAGCTTGCTCTTTACCCTGAGCACGATGCTCTTTTGCTACAGCTTGACGCTCAGCACGCATACGCTGGTAAATACTATTACTCACGTTAGCAGGTAAATTGATTTGCTTAACACGCACATCTACAACTTCAATACCTAAGTTTGCAGCACTTTCAGAAGCATTTGTTAACGCATCAATTTGCAGTTCATCGCGCTTACCAGACACAATTTCTTTAATTGTGCGGCGACCAAACTCAGTACGTAAATCGTTACTGATTTTTGCTTGTAATAACTTCTCCGCGTTGGCTTTAATACCTGCGTTTGTTGAAAGATAGTACTTTTCAAAATCACTAATACGCCATTTAACGTATGAATCAACCATTAGATCTTTCTTTTCAGACGTCACAAAACGATCGGCGGCACCATCTAGAGTTTGAATACGGGCATCCATGTATCTTGGTTTGTCCACAACAGGCCACTTAAAGTGTAATCCTGGAACAAAGACACGCGTGACTTCTACGCCGTCGATATTGTCTTTAACAACTTTACCGAAACGAGAAACTATCGCACGTTCACCTTCATTGACAACCATGACAGATGAAAAACCAAGACCTAAGATAACAACAAGAAGAATTAAACCTAATCTACCCATGAGTTATCCCCTCCCTTGACGAGTGCGTTCTTCACGAGATAAGCGTCCATCGGTAGGAATACTTGTCATCGGAATATTGGCACTACCTGATACTGAATTAATATGATGCTCAACTTCTGGCTCAACAGTTTTACTGTTTGCCTTATTATTGTCCATCAGCTTATCTAATGGTAAATACATTAGATTACCGTTGTTTTTAGCATCAATTAATACTTTATTAGTACCAGACATCACTTCTTGCATTGCATCTAGATACAAACGCGTACGAGTTACACTTGGTGCAGCTTTATATTCAGGTAATAACTTTTCAAATCGAGCAACTTTACCTTCTGCTTCAAGTACGACACGTTGTTTGTAAGCACTTGCTTGCTGTGACATACGTTCAACTTGACCACGAGCTTTTGGCTCAATCTCACGAGAGTAAGCTTCTGCTTCACGAATAAAGCGTTGTTCATCTTCCTGTGCAGAAATTGCATCATCAAATGCATCTTTCACTTCTTCAGGCGGACGTGCTGGTAAAAAGTTAACGTCACGAATTTGTAAGCCAATTTTATAAGGCTCAATAATACGTTCTAACTCTTTCCAAGTATCCCGACGAATGGCATCACGCCCAGTCGTTAAAATATCATCCATGCGGTTATGACCAATGACATAACGCAGTGCACTGTCGGTGGCTTCACGCAAACTTGCGTTAGCATCAACAGCACTGAATAAGTATTCATAAGCATCTGACACGCTATATTGAACCACGAGCTCAACTTTTACGACGTTTTCATCAGATGTCAACATACTGCCCGAAGCAGGAACCGAACGGAACGTTTCCACATCAACGGTTGTCACTTCATCAATAAACGTTGCTTTCCAGTGTAAACCAGAGCTCACTTCACCAATGTGTTGACCAAAACGGAGTAATACACCACGCTCAGCTTCTTTAACTGTGTATAGACCAGACAACGCCCAAATAATCAAAGCAATCAAGGCAAACACAATCAAAATTGATGAGTTAAATGGCTGGCCTGAAGCGCTATTACCGCCCTTGCCACCAAAACGTTTTGATAAGTTACGAAATACTTCGTCTAGATCTGGTGGTCCTTTATCGTTACCACCCTTATTTCCCCAAGGGTCTTTATTTCCCTTGTTACCGGGCTCATTCCAAGCCATTTAGCACTCCATAATTGGATGAAATAAATGAGATTAACAAGAAACGTCTACTTCTGAAGCTTCAAAAATAAATGTCTCTAATTCCCCCTGACTCTGTTTCAATAATCGGCGCCAATCGGCTTCCGATACGCGAACAGATAAAATACAGTTCCCCAGATCGTCATACTCTTTCTGCTGTATTGCATCCAGTCGATAAAACTGGCCAAGATAATGTCCAGCAGAGGCTGGTATTTTCAAAGTCTGCTCATAAATCACTGTTCCGATTAATTCGGTAATAGCTTGTAAAAGCAGATCAAATCCAATCTGTTTTTGTGCAGATACCCACACGCGCTCAGGCTTGCCTTCATCGTCATAATCTATACGAGGGGCAAAGTCTTCAAGTAAATCTATCTTATTACATACCACTAATTGTGTGATGTCATCAGCTTCAATTTCTTCAAGTACGCTTTGTACCTGATCGAAATTTTCAGTCATATTATCATCAGCACAATCGACTATATGTAATAGTAAATCGGCTTGGCGTGTTTCCTGTAGCGTGGCTTTAAACGCCGCGACTAGGTCATGGGGTAAATGACGAATAAACCCAACAGTGTCAGCCAAAATGACTGAACCATCAGGTAAATCTAATTTCCGTAGTGTTGGGTCCAGTGTCGCGAACAATTGATCAGCTGCATAAACATCAGATAATGTTAACGAATTAAACAATGTCGACTTACCGGCATTGGTATAACCCACTAATGCAACGGTAGCCATATCACTACGTTTACGAGCTCGGCGACTTTGCTCGCGTTGTTTGTCTACTTTATCTAGGCGTTTATTAATATTCTTAATCCGGCCTCGTAGCAAACGTCTATCGGTTTCAAGCTGAGTTTCCCCAGGCCCACGCATACCGATACCGCCTTTTTGCCGCTCAAGATGAGTCCAACCTCGGATCAGACGCGTTGACATGTGGCGCAGTTGCGCTAGCTCCACCTGCATCTTACCTTCGTGAGTTCGGGCTCGTTGGGCAAAAATATCTAATATTAATGTAGTGCGGTCTAACACTCGACACTGGCAAACCACTTCGAGGTTACGCTCTTGAGCTGGGCTCAATGCATGATTAAAAATCACTACATTAGCTTCTGTTGCAGCGACCATAGCTGCTAACTCTTCTGCCTTACCAGAACCAATAAAAAACTTTCGGTCTGGCGAACGACGATTGCCTGTGATTACCCCTACCGAGCGTGCACCTGCAGACTCAACTAATAGTTGTAATTCCAATAAATCTTCACGACGTTCTTCGTCAGAAAACTCGATATGAACAAGTACAGCTGTTTCTCCACCTTCATAACGATCAAACAAGAAGCATTATCCTTTTTAAGTTATTTATTCCGCATCATCCTCATCAGAAGCATTAGTGCCTTGATGACTTGTCACATTAAACGGACGGGCTGGAACGACTGTCGAAATGGCATGTTTATACACCATTTGACTCACTGTGTTTTTCAACAAGATCACGAATTGGTCGAAAGACTCAACCTGTCCCTGAAGCTTAATACCGTTTACTAAATAGATCGAAACGGGTACACGCTCACGACGTAGAGCGTTTAAAAATGGGTCTTGTAAAGATTGCCCCTTAGCCATTTTGTAATTTCCTTTTTCTTTTTAAAATATGTAATTCAAGTTTTATTCTTTAGTTTTAGTATTATACAGTAACAGCTAATTAGCTAGCTGCATTGTCGCATAAGTGTAACTAAATTCATTTCATCGCCACTTTCAAGCCATTGTAAATCAGACCAACTTCTCAACCATGTTAATTGACGTTTGGCTAATTGCCTAGTGGCAGCGGTAGCTTTTTCGACCATAGTAGTATAATCAACCTCATTTTCAAGGTATTCCCAGCACTGCCGGTAACCGACACAACGCATTGATGGCATATCTAAATGCAAGTCGCCGCGGGACTTTAATCGAGCAACTTCATCGATAAAGCCCTGGTCTAACATCAGTAGAAAACGCTTAGCAATCAACTCATGCAATACTTTTCTGTCGCTAGGCGCTATCGCAAACTGTATTACATCGTACGGTAGCTCGGCAGACTTAATCTGAGTTAACTCTGTTATCGTCTTACCGGTTATGCGAAAAACCTCTAATGCCCGAGATAACCTTTGTGGATCATTTGGATGAATTCGCTCACCTGAAACGGGGTCAATCTCGCACAATTGTCGATGCAACGCCTCCCAACCTAGACTTTCTGCCTCGGCTAAGATTTGAGTCCGTATCGTCTCATCTGCAGCGGGTAAAGGTGATAACCCCTCCAATAATGCTTTGAAATACATCATAGTGCCGCCGACTAATAAAGGCGTTTTACCACGGGCAACAATTTGCTCAATCTGTTCTAGTGCATCACGACGAAAATCAGCCGCAGAATAACTCTCACTAGGATCTAAAATGTCAATCAAACGATGTGGTGCCTGCGCCAACTCTTCAGCTGTTGGCTTTGCGGTACCAATATCCATTTGACGGTAAATCAACGCTGAATCAACAGAAATTAACTCACAGTTATGCTGTTGGGCCATTTGAATGGCCAATGCAGTTTTACCCGAAGCTGTTGGTCCCATCAAAAAGATGACTTTTGGCCGTTCGACATTATTCACGCGTTATCTTTAATCCATGCTTGCCAAGGTAACACTTTGGCATTGGCTAATATTGTTTGCTGAGTTGCCTCTATAAGTAGACAAAACTTTTGCCAAATAGTTTGCGGGGCAACAAACTGTTCGTTTGATTGTTGTGCAATCCACAACGCTAACGCTTCATTATTTGGCTTTACTGCTGCCATCCATTGTAACAGCTCTGGTATCACAGTGGCTAACTGGCTATCTCTCAAATATGGGGGCACTTTTTTAATAATCAACTGCCCGTAGCGAATTGTTAACTCAATACCGAGTTGACGCAAAAAAGGTTCATTCTGTTCAAGTATTAATTGCCACTCAGGTTCGGCTTTTATCGATACAGGCATAAGTAAGGGCTGGCCGATTAATCCTGTCGCCAATTTTTGCAAAACCTCCTGCTGAACAACAGCTTTTTGCACTGCAATTATTGGCATTAATTTTAATTCACTTTCACACACTATGACCCAAAATTGATTATTTAACACATTAGGCATAGGTTTAGTGATGGCTGTATTTGCTAATATACTAGCAGGAAATTGATTGGCATCTGTGTTGTTAACAGCATCGGATACTTGTAGAAGTTGGCCATAACTCTCAATCGTTGTTTGACTGATATGTTTATTAGGTGACTGTGTATAAGAGTTCGATGATGGTGTATAAGGATTAACCGTAGGAGCTTTACCGCTTGTATTGACATCATAGCGAGCTTTACTGTCAGATGGTCCGCCAAATGAGTGGTTTGCTTGCCCAGGCACATGCATACGACCAAATTGACTGATACTATTTGGACGGTCTAATTGCTCGCTTACTGGGTGACTCTCAGATAAGTCTGTTCCTACTGACTCTGACAATGAAAAGTGTTCAGCTGTAGACTCGGTCTGCGGATAATTATTGGCAGTAAGTGGGACTTCATCTTTTGAGTCCGGCACTGGCACCAAGTCACGGATTTGCATTAAAGCAGATTGCAACGCTTGTAATATAAAATCATGTACATAACGTGATTGATGAAAGCGCACTTCATGTTTTGCAGGATGCACATTCACATCAACTTGGTGTGGATCTAAATCCAACATCAACACATATCCAGGTTGATGTTCTACACCTTGCTCTGCAAATGCTTGTCTTACTGCATGATTCACTAGACGATCGCGCACTAAACGACCATTAACATAAAAATAGCTACTATCACTGATGACATTATCAAACGGCGACTGCAAATAACCTTGCAACGACAAACCAGCATGTTCACATAACACGGTTAGCGCATTTTCAGCAAATTGACGACCACATATCTGCCCCAAACGTTGTTGGTGCTGAATATCGGTGTTGGCTGGACGATACTGACGAACTAATTTGCCATTATGAGTCAAGGTAAAATGAATATCACATCTCGCGATAGCAATACGTTTTAACCATTCATCAATATGGGTAAACTCAGTTTTATCACTTTTTAAAAAACGTCGTCTGGCCGGAGTGTTAAAAAACAAGTCGACAACATCAATCGTCGAACCTTGAGGGTGCGCTGCTGGCGTCACTTTAACATCCATTTGTGAGCCTTCAGCAAAGGCTTGCCAAGCTTCAGTTTGTTCGGCTGTTTTTGAGGTTAACGTCAAGCGCGCAACAGAGCTAATACTCGCCAGTGCTTCACCGCGAAAACCAAAGCTCATGATGGCTTCTAAATCATCTAATGTATGCACTTTCGAGGTAGCATGGCGCGATAAGGCTAACGCAAGTTCAGCTTGAGGAATACCGCAGCCATTATCACGAATGCGAATCAGCTTACTGCCGCCTTTGTCGATTTCTATATCAACTCTTGTCGCCCCAGCATCTAGACTATTTTCGACCAGCTCTTTTACTACCGAAGCTGGGCGCTCAACCACTTCGCCAGCAGCGATTTGGTTTGCAAGTTGAGGGGGAAGTAATTGAATAGCCATCATTATGCCCTTGGGATCACCAAGTTTTGGCCGATACGCACTACATCAGACCTTAAGTTATTGGCCTTTTTAAGCCCATCAACACTAACACCATAGCGTTTAGCGATAACCGACAAAGACTCACCAGATTGAACCTTGTGTTTAGTATTGGCACTCTTAGACAACAATGTGCCTGAAGGTGGATTTGTTTCAAAATATCTAACTATGCCTTTATGAATAGCATTAGCCAGTTTTTGTTGGTGATTATAATTAACCAGTAACTTTTCTTCACCTGGATTTGAGATAAACCTGGTTTCAATCAAAATAGAAGGAATGTCCGCCGCTTTTAATACCGCTAAACTCGCTGCTTCAGGCTCTTTTTTATGCAGGTGAGTCACGCTACCAAGATCACGCAAAATATCTTTAGCAATATCATTACCCATTACCATCGAATTATTTTTCTGCATATCAATAAGGGTTTGAACTAAATATTTTTCAACATCAGAATTTTGAATAATATCACCCACACCACCTAGCAACTCTGAATGCTTTTCTGTTTGCTCAAGTAATCGACCTAATTCACTGTCAGCGCGGCGCATTGATAGTACCCACGCCGATGCCCCTCTAGGCTGAGGCGATGTAAATGCATCTGCGTGAATAGACAATAATAAGTCCGCTTTACTGCGCCTAGCTAACTCTGAGCGACGATTTAAGTCAACAAAGTAATCTCCGGTACGCGTCATCACTGCTTGCATACCTGGAGTAGCATTAATTTTATCTGCAAGGCGTTTTGAAATATCTAGCACGACACGTTTTTCATAAATACCAGTGGGGCCAATAGAACCGGGGTCTTCCCCACCGTGCCCCGCATCAATCGCTATCACGATATTACGGTTAGTCCCCGAAGAGTGAGTGGTGACTTTAGCTTTGGTTTCTGCGCTAACGGAATCATCTAAATCCACCACCAAACGATTACCGTAAGGGGCTGTTGGCGACAGTGTAAATAAGTTAGATTTAATTGGTTTATTGAGATCCAACACTAATCGTAAAGTCCCTTTCCGGGTGATTGGCTTACCCTAATGCGTTTAATTAATTTACTATTATTGCTTAATCTGTCTAATTGGACTTTATTGCTGGCATTTTTAATATCTACAACTAAACGTTCTGGATTGGTTAAGGTAAACGACTCATATTGAGGCGCTTGCGATAAGTCAAATACCACACGGGTTGATTCTGGTGCAGCCCAAATACGCACACTGTCGAGCTCATTAGCACTGTGTACTGTAAACGAGGTACTTATTATTACCCAGCAGGTAAGGTGAAGAATGGCTTTAAGTAGAGTCATTATTATTTTAATTTTTTCAAAATTGTTTGCCCAGAAGCAGACAAAGCGTTAATTTCAATTTCTCGTTGATTATTTTTATAGCGTAAATGCAAATGAAGATCGGCATCAGGCAACATACCTTGGCCATGCTCAGGCCACTCAACCAAACAAATACTGGTTTTATTAAAATAATCACGAATTCCCATAAACTCAAGCTCTTCAGGGTCAGCGACGCGATATAAGTCAAAATGAAATACATCAAAACCATCAAACTCATAGGGCTCAACTAAGGTATACGTTGGGCTTTTAACCGCACCTTTATGACCTAAAGATTGAATAATTCCACGGCTCAAGGTAGTTTTACCTGCGCCTAAATCTCCCGTTAAAAAAATCGTTAATGGCGGCGTAAATCCCTGAGCAATAAATTGCCCAATTGCTACTGTAGCTTGTTCATTTTCAAGATTTTTAATAATAGAAGTCATATCAAACAGCCAAAAGCATCATAAAAGAGGTTCAAAGCCACAATATACCAGAGTTCTGTATTTATCTCCTACAGCTGCATGTGGCTTTTTTCAACAAATAAAAATGCCAGCAATATCATTGCTGGCATTTTTTGAGTTGATGAGAAGCTAAATGTTGACTTAGCCTAAATATCATCCATACGAAGCACACTGTGCACAAGACGCTTCTGCTGAATTTTTGCGACACGGATGACATCAAGCAATGCACTTTTCGCATCATTTGAAGAGGTTAATTCTGCGGTCTTTTCAAGAAATTCAATCAAACGATTCTCAAGATCAAGATGTAACTCTAACACTTGCTCCTCGTCCATATTAGCGGGTAAAGTAGTGTCATCACAACGCTTGATAAAATCCTCAAAAACGACATCTTGATACCAGGTATCAAGAATTTTAGCGGGTGCATCTTCAATATAACTTTCTAACGTGTCGTGGATGTGCTTTTCATGTTGCTGAAAGTATTCCAACATTAATTTCACACGAGAAGAATCAGCATTCCGGTGTAATCTTTTATACAGTTTGCTCATGTTTAATCGACATTTGGCAACATACTCAAGTAATTCACTTAATTGTTGAATACGCATATATCACTACCTCACTTTACTTCCTGAGATCATCAGGGATAACTTCATTATTAGAAATTTCAATTAACAAGTATTTGAGCAAGGTCATATTTTTGATTGTTTGATGTTTTTATATTAGGGATTAATAAAGATATGCGTACTGGATCACTTAACAGAATTGAGAAAGATTTTAGGAATTTTGATATTTAACTCAAAATGAGGATTATCAGTATAGCGATACACCCACCACAACGTACTCAACTATGGTAGATAGTGTATTTAACGATACCAGTCATGAGGACAGACTTATAATAGGGCTACTACATTTAAACTTCCGCTATTAGACAAATGCTTACTACTAGCGACTAACGAAGTCTACACTTCACATTCAAAGTATGTCGAAATTCACTTCAGGTAAACATTTGAATCCGGGTTTCGCAAACAGATAGCCTTGCATCAGCTTTACGCCCGCATTTTTAGGAAACAAATATTCTTGATAAGTTTCAATACTCTCAACTAAAGGCGTAACATTAAGCTCAGCAAACATAAGGTATCAGATTTTCTAAAAGCGCAACTGAGCTAATATCGAATTTCAAACTAGGGGTGACGTGGTTTAATTGATACGACTAACCCAGTTAAGACATAATTGATTTAACTGGAGATTCAAATGAAAACACGTAAATCCTATTCAAAAGAATTCAAGCTTGATGCCATTACACTGGTAAGAGAGCAAAATTACAGTATTGCTGAAGCCGCTAGAAATTTAGAGGTGACTCCTCAACTGCTCGGCCGCTGGATAAAAGAAGCAGAAAATGATGATGGTCATGCATTTAGAGGCAACGGCAAGCTGACACCTGAGCAGGAAGAGATCCGCAAGCTAAAGGCACAAGTAAAGCGCTTAGAAATAGAGCGTGAAATATTAAAAAAAGCGACGGTCTTCTTTGCCAAAGAAACGAAGTGAAATACGCGTTTATTACCCAAAATAAGAAGATCTGGCCTGTGATATTAATGTGTCACGTGTTGGGTGTGAAAAACAATAATTACTACAGCTATCAAAAGCGGAAGTCTCAGTCACCTGTTGATACAGAGCATCAAGAGATGTTGCAGTGGGTTAAGGATATTGCCGAGTTTAGCGATAACACCTACGGACAAAGACGCATTCAAAAGGCATTGAATTCCCTTGATTACCCTGTTGGGCGTAGGAAAACATCGCAACTGATGAAAGAAGCAAACGTTTGGGTGCGCTATAAAAAGAAGTACAAAGCAACAACCAACAGCGGCCACAAGAAGCCTATATATGAAAATGAGCTTGAACAGGATTTTGATGTTCGATGCGCCAATCAAGCGTGGGTTCAAGATATTACGTACATATGGACTGCCGAAGGATGGCTGTATTTAGCCGTCGTAATCGATCTCTATTCCCGTAAAGTTGTTGGTTGGAGTATGGGCAGCAGAATGAAGGCACTACTCGTTTGTGATGCGCTCACAATGGCTATATGGCAACGAAAACCTAAAGCTGGATTGATAATACACTCAGATCAAGGTGTTCAATATGCGAGCCATCAATATAGACGAATACTGAGGCTGCATAAGTTTGTCGGCAGTATGAGTAAGAAAGGATGTTGTTGGGATAATGCAGTAGCTGAAAGCTTTTTCGGAAGCTTGAAGCAGGAACGAGTTCATTGGCGCAATTATCGAACACGCTACGCAGCTCAACAAGATGTCTTGAATTACATCACTATGTGGTACAACAGCCAACGGATGCATTCATACCTTAATTACCAAAGTCCCAATGAATTTGAGCGTACGGATAAGCCGTTAACAGAAGTGGCATAACGAACTTAACTAGGGTGACCGAATTCAGTTGACCAGGTCACTATACCTTGGCAAACAAAAAGGTATCGCAATTTTTAAAATCGCAACTGAGCTAATTTTTATTAGCATCTTGATGATGTAAAATGGAAAAATTTTAAGGAGGTAGATGATTTTGGAGCGACATATCAGGTTCGAACTGATGACCTATACCTTGGCAAGGTATCGCTCTACCAACTGAGCTAATGTCGCTTATTGTTGCTTCATTTGTAACAATCAATAAGGTATCGTCTTTCAACCTGTATCAACTGAGCTAATGTCGCTTATCAAAACTAACTTTGTAATTTGGAGCGACCATCTCTTTTATAAAGAGTGGTTCGAACTGATGACCTATACCTTGGCAAACAAAAAAGGTATCTCATTGTCTAAAATCGCAACTGAGCTAATGTCGCATATCAAAATCATGCCGGAATTTGGAGCGACATATCAGGTTCGAACTGATGACCTATACCTTGGCAAGGTATCGCTCTACCAACTGAGCTAATGTCGCTTATCAAAATCATGCCGGAATTTGGAGCGACATATCAGGTTCGAACTGATGACCTATACCTTGGCAAGGTATCGCTCTACCAACTGAGCTAATGTCGCTTATTACTTGCTTCATTTGTAACAATCAATAAGGTATCGTCTTTCTACCTAAACCAACTGAGCTAATGTCGCTTATTTCTGTATTTCAAATTCCTACTTTCTATCATTCAAAGTTTAACACTCTGTAGAAAGTTGAGGCCGCATTATAGGTAATATTTCATCTGCTGCAACCCCTTTTTGCACTCTTTTTACAAAAATTGAATCGTTTGGTTAAATTTTAAATACCTGACCACGATAATACTGCAATTCAGCAATCGACTCTTTGATGTCTTCTAATGCTTGATGGGTATTCTTTTTAGAGAAACCATCCATAGTTGCAGGGCTCCAACGACGGACTAATTCTTTAATGGTACTAACATCCACATTACGGTAATGGAAATAGTCTTCAAGCTCTAGCATATACTTGTTCAAAAAGCGGCGATCTTGGCCAATGCTATTACCACACATAGGTGATGCCCCTTTAGGTACATAGTGTGATAAAAACTCAATCGTTTGATCTATGGCATCTTGCTCACTGTATTTACTGGCTTTAACCCGATCAATTAGACCTGATTCACCATGGTGCTTTTGATTCCAATCATCCATTCCCGCTAGCACTTCATCGGTTTGATATATAGCTAAAACAGGCCCTTGGGCAATGATATTTAAATCTTGATCTGTCACTAACGTGGCAATTTCAATAATTCTATCAACTTCAGGCTCAAGCCCTGTCATTTCAAGATCAACCCAAATCAAATTTTTCGCATCAGCAGCCATATCGTTCGCCTTTTCTATCTATTGCCCTAATTTCAGGCTTTTTTATTTCATTGCGTGTATCATAATCCTTTTAAGACACAAAAAAATACCTTTAATTGATGAAGATCTCTCTGTGAGCAAAAAGAAACCCCTAAGCCAAGGCCAATTAAGGCGCATGCGTGCAAATCAATCAAAACGATTAAATCGCACCGACTCAGCCAGCGACAGTGCTGATATTCAAGATCATTTATTAACGCCTGAACAAGCTGGTGTGGTGATCTCTCGTTTCGGCCAACATGCTGATATTGAAACTCAAGATGGCATTATTACCCGTTGTAATATTCGCCGTGCAGTCACCAGTCTAGTCACGGGGGACAGAGTCGTTGTGCGTTTAGCGACAGAAGTACAATCCAATGCCAACATTGGCGGTATTGTTGAAGCTGTACATCCGCGAAAGTCGTCTCTTACTCGCCCTGATTTATATGATGGCGTAAAAATTATTGCGGCTAATATTGATCAAATTCTTATCGTGTCATCGGTATTGCCTAGTTTCACTACCCAAATTATTGACCGCTATTTAGTGGCCTGTGAAGACACAGATATTGCGCCGGTTATTGTGCTAAATAAAATCGATTTATTGGACGATGAAAACCGCCCTGAAATTGAACAAGCATTAGCTCGCTATCGTGACATTGGTTATCAAGTTTATCAACTGAGTAGCCATACTGGCGAAGGCATTGCTGATCTTAAAGATTTACTCAAAGATAAAGTCAGCGTATTTGCTGGACAATCTGGTGTTGGTAAATCATCGGTCATTAATGCATTAATGCCAGAAGCGGATTTACTGATTGGCGATGTGTCTGGTAACTCGGGTTTAGGTCAACACACCACGACAACCGCAAAGCTATTACACTTTGCCAGCGGCGGTGATTTAATCGACTCTCCGGGTGTACGCGAGTTTGCGTTATGGCATTTAGATGCTCAACGAGTCGGTTGGTGTTTTATCGAGTTTAGAGAATTTTTAGGGACTTGTAAGTTTAGAGACTGCAAACATGGCGATGACCCAGGTTGTGCACTACAAGCAGCCCTAAAAGAAGGCAAAATTACCCAAGATAGGTTTTATAACTATAACCGGATTATTGCCAGCCTTGACGAACAGCGCCATGCTCGACATTTTCGTGCCATTGATGATATTTCAAAGTAATAAATATCTAATTGGGTGCGTTTAAGCTAATAGATCTAACCTAAATAGATCTAAGCCGTGTCTAAGATACTTGAAAGTAGTCAGTGCATATCTGGCGTAAAATTAATAAATCTATTGTAAAAAACTAATAAGAAAGTAAGGAAATTAAATTGGACTCATTAAAAATTGCTTTGCAATACATCATGCCAAAACATTTTTTATCGCGCCTAGTCGGCAAATTTGCCGCCGCAGAAGCTGGGATACTAACCACAGTATTTATTAAGTGGTTCATTAATCAATACAAAATTGACATGTCAGAAGCAGCTAAAAGTGAGCCCGAAGCTTACAATACTTTTAATGCCTTTTTTACCCGCGAATTAAAGCAAGGTTTGCGTCCAATTAATCAAGATAAACACATTATGGCACACCCAGTAGATGGCGCTGTTAGCCAATGTGGGCCAATTGAATCTGGCAACATTTTCCAGGCCAAAGGTCATAGCTATACCTCGCAAGCTTTACTCGGTGGTGATAAAGCCGATGCAGACCGTTTTGATGGCGGTGATTTTGCAACTATCTATCTTGCACCAAAAGACTATCACCGTATTCATATGCCAATAACTGGCACCTTGTCTAAAATGACTTACGTACCGGGCGATTTATTTTCAGTTAACCCACTTACAGCACAAAACGTGCCAGGCCTTTTTGCCCGTAATGAACGTGTAGTGGCTATTTTTGAAACCGAAATAGGCCCATTAGCCATGGTATTAGTTGGCGCAACAATTGTAGCGAGTATCGAAACCATTTGGGCTGGTACAGTTACCCCACCAGGTGGCAAGCAAGTCTTCAGCTGGGATTATCCAACCACAGGCCCTAAAGCACTAACATTAGAGAAAGGGGCTGAAATGGGCCGCTTTAAATTAGGTAGTACTGTAGTGATGTTATTTGCTCAGGATGCCATTGATACTTTCGCTGATGGAGTTGAGCCTGGTGAAGTGACTCGCTTAGGTCAGGCATTTGCCAATATTAATATTAAATAGAAGTTAACCGTGACGACTACTAAACCCCGTTCAGGATTAGTTGAAGTCCATCTAGCCGTACTACTATTTGGTGGTACGGCGCTTTTTTCTAAGCTTATTCCGCTAAGTGCGCTTAATATTACCTTCTTACGCTGTATCGTCGCCGCCTTGGTGCTGGCTATACTGGTAAAGGCCAGTAAACAACCCCTTAAGTTACACCATAGCAAAGATTATTTTATTGCCATTTTACTCGGTATCTTAGTGAGCTGTCATTGGGTGACATATTTTGCCGCAATGCAGTTATCATCTGTTGCTATCGGTATGATTGCCTTTTTTACCTATCCTGTAATGACAGTATTAGTTGAGCCATTAATTAACCGCACTCAACTTAAATGCATCGATCTGGTATCAGGTTTCGCTGTATTAATTGGCGTTATTCTATTAATCCCTGAACCCAATCTTAATAATGACATTACCTTAGGTATTTTAGTTGGTGTATTATCCGCTGTGTTATTCACCGCCCGTAACCTACTGCATAAACGCTACTTCACTGGCTACAGTGGGCCGCATGCCATGTTTTATCAAACACTCGTTACTGTGATATTTTTAAGTCCGTGGCAAGACGTCAGTACGGCGGATCTTAATCAGCACACTTTAGGGTTAGTTATATTGTTAGGGGTGGTATTTACCGCCGCACCGCATGCTTTATTTACCACCGCGCTACGCTATTTAAGTGCAAAAACGGTCGGATTAGTATCCTGTTTACAACCATTTTATGGTGCCATTTTAGCATTAATCGTTTTGGGTGAACAATTAACCATCCAGACCTTGATTGGTGGAGCAATTATTGTTGCAACGGCATTATTTGAAACCCAGCAAAGTCATAAGAAAAACAAAATTTAACCTTTCGGCCCTAGCCATATCTTGGTAATTGGGGCAAATTAGCACAATTGTAATTTTGCTTACTGATAACCAGAGACCATATCATGCTTATATTTGCCCACCGTGGCGCCAGTGGATATCATCCCGAGAATACCTTGGTTGCAATGCAAGCCGCGTTAGATATGGGTGCAGAAGCGATAGAGCTCGATGTCCATAATGTTGAAGGGCAATTGGTGGTATTTCATGATCGCCGCTTAGAAGGTAAATCTAACGGCAAAGGTCTTATCCGCCACGCGTCATTAAATCAATTAGCCAAGCTTAATGTTAAACGTCAACCTATACCCACTTTATGGCAGGTGCTTGAACTGATTCAAGGCCGCTGCATCGTCAATATCGAGCTAAAAGGCGATGATACTGTATCGCCACTGTTGGCTTTATACCCTCAGGCTATTTCAGTTTTAGGCTTCAAACCCGAACAGTTATTAATGAGTTCATTTAATCATCCCTACCTTGCCCAAATCAAGCAAACATTACCCACGGCTTACGTGGCACCGCTATTGGGAGGTATTCCACTCGATTTAGCCAAAAGCGTCACTGATTTACAAGCATACTCTGTGCATATTGATTTGAGTTTTATCAGCCAAGCATTAATCGATGACGCCCACCAGCGTGGCGCTAAAGTGTATGTTTATACGGTGGATAACCCAGATGACATTCGCGCACTAAAAGCCATTGGCGTTGATGGAGTATTCAGTAATTACCCCGACAAAGCCAAAGCCGCTCTTGCCCAAGCCTATGACAATTATATCGCTTGGTTTGAATAATCACTTTTTAACTAACGGCTACGAGGCCATCAAGACTAATTTGATACGCTGATCGTCAGCACCAAAAAGGACGTATTGCTTTAGACAGATACCGCACCTAAAGCGGTACAGCACAGGGATAAAAATGAGCATTATTGTTGCACTTAACAACATCAATAAAGGGTTTAAAGACGGAGGTACATTCCATCAAGTACTTGATGACGTTAGCCTGACTTTAAGCCAAGGACAGACTGTGGCATTAACCGGTCCCAGTGGCAGTGGCAAAAGTACCCTTTTAAATATTATTGCTGGTTTTGAAACCTTAGACTCGGGCCATTTATTATTAGCATCGTCCTCAGTATCTCTTAGCGAACAAAGCCTTAACAAAATTACAGACTGGCAAGATGCGCATTGGAGTGCATATCGTAGACAATGTTTAGGTGTGGTATTTCAACAATTCAATTTACTCACCCCCTTGAACGTCAAAGACAATATCAGTTTTGCATTAGCGCTAAATAACCAACCTTGGAATAGCTGGTGTGATGAATTATGCCTGCAACTTGGGTTAACTGAATTACTCGCTAGGCCAGTTGAAACCTTATCCGGAGGTCAACAGCAACGCGTTGCTATTGCGAGGGCTTTAGCGCATAAACCACAACTTTTACTCGCTGACGAGCCAACGGGTAACCTTGATGAACATGCAGGAATGCAGGTGATGTCACTGTTAACAGAACTGGCTAAACAAGCCAATACTTGCATTTTAATGGTAACTCACAGTGAACAATGTGCTCAATTTATGCAAACCCGTTGGCACCTACAGCAAGGTCATATTATTGAAACCCATGCAAGCCAAAATCTGATGGTGTAATAGCGTATGACATTTTCCTTGCACCTTATTAAGCGCTGTTTAGTGGTCTTTAGTCGCCATTACCGCCAAGCTCTTATTCAAGCCAGTGCCATTTTACTGGGTATCATTCTGGCGGTATCCTTACTGATAGGCGTTAAAGCCACCAATGAGAACGCCAAACAAAGCTATGGTGAAACAACCGAATTATTGAGCCAACGTGCCAGCTTTTATCTTACTGATAAAGATCAAACTGGGATCGATGAAACAGCCTATTTTGCCTTACGCCAAGCCGGTATTCCTGCATTAGCCGTCATTGAAGGAATAGCAAGTGATCCACAAGGGCGATCATGGAAAATCAATGGCAGTGATATTATGGCGGCAATATCAATGCAGCCCAGCCAAAACAAGCATTCACCACACGCTAAACAAACAACGCCAGCCATTCCACTACAGCGTTTATTAAACGGTTATCCGGCTGTTGTTATATCTGACAATCTTGTCGAAAGAATGAATGCATTCACAAAAGGGCAATTGATTTTAAATAATATGCCTGTGGAGCTTATTCCAATAGAAGCCAGTCTTGGCTTAGGTAATAGCATGTTGGCGGATATCTCTTTTGCCCAGCAATTATTAGCTATGCCCAATAAATTGAGTTATATCGCGGTCTTTGTTCCGCTAGACAAATCACCATCGGCCATTGACTCGCAGCGAGCTCAAATCATTACCGCACTGGATCAGGCAGGATTTGATAGCCGCCAAGTACTTATAGACAATCAAGATGATGGTGAGTCGCTTAGTGCACTGACAGCAAGCTTTCATTTAAATTTAGATGCTATGAGTATGCTGGCATTTGTTGTTGGGTTATTTATTGCTTATAACGGCGTGCGCTACAGCCTAATGAAACGACAAAGGTTATTTATTCAGTTGTTGCAAATGGGTGTGGGTCGTCATAACTTACTCATCGCGTTAATTATTGAAATTATCTGTTTGGTGGTGGTTGGCAGTATTATCGGTTTTATCATGGGGCTGCAATTATCCCTGTGGTTACAACCTATGGTGGCGATGACATTAGAACAAATATATGGCGCAAAATTACTGCCCGGATTATGGCAATGGCAATGGTTTGCACAAGGGTTAGGATTAACTTTGGCAGCCTCGCTTGGCGCATGTTGGCCATTGTTATTACAGCTATCGCGAATGCCTTTAGCACAAGGCGCTCAACGTCAAGCACACTTAATACCCTATGAAAAACTCTTCAAAAAACAGGCTCTAACCGCCTGTATATTATTAGCCAGTAGTGCGATATTGTTTAATTTCACTTCTCAATACAAGCACAGTTTAATATTACTTGGCCTGGTTGCTATCGCTATTCCGCTATTGTTACCTATGACGATAAGCATTGGCGTGAGGTTGCTATTACCTTTAATGCCAAAAGGCCTATGGCAATATGTGGTCGCAGAAACCAAAGAGATTATCGCCCCACTCTCTTTAGCCATGATGGCTATATTGCTGGCGTTGTGTGCCAATATTTCAATGAATACCTTAGTCGGTAGTTTTGAAGCGACTTTAAAGCAATGGCTAGATGCCCGCCTTCATGCTGACTTATATATCCGCCCCAGTCCTAATACCCTATTGAACGTTAACGCCTTCCTTGATGCCGACCCTAAGGTAACCGCTATTTATAAACAATGGATGACAGAGACTAAATTGCTTCGCGATCAATCTAACCCTCACAACACAATCCCAATCAATCTGGTCAGCCGCGATCTTTACTCGATTAAAAACACCACTGTGTTTAAATCGCCAGGCAAGTTAGATGAGTCATTTTGGACTGAGTTTGAGCATGGTAAAAGCGTCTTCATCAGCGAGCCATTATCGATCAAATATCAACTTAATATCGGCGATAACATCAATATCGATAAACTGAGTAACACCGCTAACACAGTATTATCTACAGGTACGGCACAAATGAATCGCGACACATTCACGATTAGCGGCATTTACTTTGACTATGGTAACCCCATGGGAGAAGTGATTATTTCACCTTTGGCATGGCAAGATTACCATTTACCAGTCAACCCAATTAGTTTGGCCGTGGATTATCAAGGCGACAACGAGCAACTTCAACAAACACTTATCAGCAAGCAAGGTCTGTCATCTGCCAGTATGTATAGTCAGCAACGCATAAAAGATGAAGCCATTAAAATGTTCACTAAAACCTTTTCCATTACCGTCGTCCTCAATAGCCTAACTTTACTGGTCGCAGCCATTGGTTTGTTCAGTGCTTGTATGATGCTAACTCAAGCAAGACTAGCACCATTAGCGCGTTTATACGCTTTAGGAGTCAGTCGCAGGCAGCTTAGGGTCATGGTCACCTCGCAAATGATGTTGATAGTGTTACTCACCTGCTTACTTGCCCTGCCAATGGGGGCAATATTAGGTTACTTATTGATTAATAAAGTCACCTTGCAAGCTTTTGGTTGGACCATTGCGATGATATGGGATTGGCCGGCTTACGGCAGAGTAATTATGATTGCGATGCTCAGCTGCTTAGTTTCAGTGGCATTGCCGCTATATTGGCAAACCCGTAAGCCGTTAATCAGCAGCTTACAACAGGAGACATTATAATGCGCAGCGTAAACTGTGGCAGAACCAAAATGTTACTACCGACTCTGATAACTGCTGTTATCCTTATTCTAACTGGATGCCAACCTAGTACTGAGTCATCAACAGATGCAAATAAACCCGCTACGGGTATGTCGATGGGCAAGCTTTTGGCCGCCGATGAAACTTTACTGCTATATAACCAGGTGAGCCCTGGTAATACTCTTAAGTTTCCACAGGATCATCTATCCCATGATGGCTATAGAATTGAGTGGTGGTACATTACAGCCAACTTAACCACTGAAAATGGTGAGGCTATTGGTATTCAATGGACCCAATTTCGCAGCGCATTAAGTCCACCGGCTTCACTTAAAGAGCAATCTGCCACATCAACTCCGCAATCTCCTTGGGCAACCAATCAAATGTTTATGGCTCATGTTGGGCTAACCAGTAAAAATGAACATTACAGCGCAGAGAAGTTTTCCCGCAGTCATCCACAATTTGCCCAGGTATCTGCCAACCCGTTTGCCATTTACCTCGATAATTGGCGTTGGCAAAGTCATAACAACAGCCCATTCCCCGCCACTTTGAGCGTTAAAGATAAACAGTTTGGATATCAACTGAGCTTAGACAGTCAAAGCCCATGGCAATTACAAGGTGAGCAAGGATTTAGCATTAAAAGTGCTGACGCCACCGTTGCCTCACACTACTACAGCCAACCTTATATCAAGGTATCAGGCACCATTAACCGTAACGGTAAAACAGACACGGTAACAGGCCAAGCTTGGTTAGATAGAGAATGGAGCTCACAGTTGTTAACCGATAGCCAGCAAGGCTGGGATTGGTTTTCAATTCGCCTTGATGAAAAACAAACCTTAATGATGTTTAGATTAAGAGGTAAGCAACCACAAGATAGCTTTTACAGTGCTAGGTTGATGCAGGCTGATGGCAGTGGTCGCAACATCACCAGTGCCAGTCATCCTAATGACATTAATATGCAACCTATTGCCCGGCATACCAGCCAAAGCACTCGGTACCCCACGGGTTGGAAAATTGATATTGAAAGCGAAAATATTCATATCACCACCCAAGCACTTAATCCCAATAGTGAAATGTTATTGTCGACAACATACTGGGAAGGCCCAATACAAATTGAAGGCACACATTCAGGTATGGGCTATATGGAATTAACTGGGTATTAGCCATTTATATTGATCAACTTGCAAAATAAGGTCTCCTTTATGAGCATATCGATTAAATTAACCCACTTATGTCAAAGCATTGTCTAAATCATTATTTTCATTAGTACGAATAACTTAAGTAACCTCAACTCGGGTTAAGAGATGAGCTCAATAAGCTGAATTCAACAGATTTAGCTTATTTTGTAGCAAACTTGCCATTTTTTGAAAACAAGGCAGATTAGCACGTCAATTGCTGGCCTATTACACGTATTCTTGTTAAAAAAATAACGCTGTTAGCAAGGCAAAGGGCTGTTTGGTAGCGTTTATTATCTCGAGCTGAGGTTAAGTAACGAAGAACCACTTACGGCGGAGTCAGGTAAATTTTAGACATAAAAAAACCGTTGCCTAGGCAACGGTTTTTTCAGCGGCGAGTTAAGAATTACTTCTTAGCTTCAGCTGCTTTACGCTCTTTAACTTGAGCAACTACTTTTTCAGACACGTTGTTAGGACATGCTGAATAGTGTGAGAACTCCATAGAGAACTGACCACGACCAGAAGTCATAGTACGTAGTGTACCGATGTAACCGAACATTTCTGATAACGGTACAGCAGCTTTAATACGCACACCAGTAACGCCAGCGTTTTGATCTTTGATCATACCGCGACGACGGTTTAAGTCACCAATTACGTCACCAACGTTGTCATCTGGGCTGAATACATCAACGTTCATGATAGGCTCAAGAAGTTGTGGCTTAGCTTTAGCGATAGACTGACGGAATGCGCCTTTAGCAGCGATTTCGAACGCGATAGCTGACGAGTCAACTGCGTGGAATGCACCATCAGTTAATTCGAATTCAACGTCTAACACTGGGAAGCCAGCGATAGTACCTGTGTTCATCATACTACCAAAACCTTTCTGAACCGCAGGCCAGAATTCTTTAGGTACGTTACCACCAACAACTGATGATTTGAACACGAAGCCAGTGTTTGCTTCGCCAGGACGGATTTTATAATCGATCTTACCGAACTGACCTGAACCACCAGACTGTTTCTTATGCGTGTAACTATCTTCAACTTCAGCTGTAATAGTTTCACGGTAAGCAACCTGTGGCTCACCTACAATGAGTTCAACACCGTAAGTACGCTTAAGGATGTCTACTTTAATGTCTAAGTGAAGTTCACCCATACCTTTAAGGATGGTTTCACCTGAATCAACATCAGTTTCAACACGGAAAGATGGATCTTCTGCAATCATTTTACCGATAGCGATACCCATTTTCTCACTGCCGCCTTTATCTTTTGGCGCAACAGAGATAGAGATAACTGGCTCTGGGAATACCATTGCTTCTAGAGTACAAGGGTGCTTAGGATCACATAAAGTGTGACCAGTTTGCACGTTTTTCATACCAACGATAGCAATAATATCACCAGCCTGAGCTGATTCAATTTCAATACGTTCATTTGCATGCATCTCAACCATACGGCCGATACGCTCAGTTTTACCTGTGAATGAGTTAAGGATAGTGTCACCCTTCTTCAAACGACCAGAATAAACACGTACGAACGTTAGTGCACCAAAACGGTCATCCATAATCTTGAACGCTAATGCTTTAAACGGAGCATCAACGTCAACGATTGCGAATTCGCCAGTTTCAACGCCTTCTTCATCAGTTAACGGCTGTGGATCAACTTCTACTGGATCAGGAAGATAATCAACAACAGCGTCCAATACTAACTGCATACCTTTGTTTTTGAATGCGCTACCACAATATGTTGGGAACACAGCCATGGTACGAGTACCAGCACGGATACAACGCTTAATATCTTCAATAGATGGCTCAACGCCTTCCATATAAGCTTCTAATAAGTCATCGTCTTGCTCAAGAGCTGTTTCGATTAGCATTTCACGGTATTCTTCAACTAAGTCAACCATGTCAGCTGGCACAGGTTGAATAGTGAAGTTTTCTGGTAAACCTGATTCATCCCAAACGTGAGCTTCACGAGTCAATAGATCAACAACACCGATGAATTCGTCTTCAATACCGATAGGTAGAACCATAACCAAAGGATTAGCCGCTAAAACGTCTTTAGTTTGCTTAACAACACGTAAGAAGTCAGCACCCATACGGTCTAACTTGTTTACGAAGATGATACGCGCAACTTCTGAATCGTTAGCATAACGCCAGTTAGTTTCTGATTGAGGCTCAACACCGCCTGAACCACAGAATACGCCGATACCGCCGTCTAGCACTTTAAGCGAACGATATACTTCAACTGTGAAGTCAACGTGGCCTGGAGTATCAATAACGTTGAAACGGTGATCTTTCCAGAAACAGCTTACTGCTGCAGACTGAATGGTAATACCGCGCTCAGCTTCCTGTTCCATGAAGTCAGTAGTAGATTCGCCGTCATGGGTTTCACCAGCTTTATGGATTCTACCGGTTAACTTAAGGATACGCTCGGTGGTCGTGGTTTTACCCGCGTCAACGTGAGCGAAGATACCAATGTTTCTGTATTTGGATAATTCGGTCATGATTCAACTTTAATGATTAGTTTAAGAAGTAGACGGAGCATGCGAAAAGTACCGACACACCGCACATCAGGTTATTTTAGGCGCATATTGTAAATTGGAACCTTGCTGGGCGCAAATAGGAGTTGCAATATTTATGACTTTTCATCAAAAAAAAACCTCAAATAAAGCAATTAACCTATACAAAACAGCAAAATAAAAATAATCGAATATTTTTTAACCAAACAAAGAAAAAGTCGCCATTTGGTCAAATTATTGCATTTAACCTATCTTTAAGCCAATTAAGATATTTTTTATGGAAAAATGAAGCTGCTTTCAGCAAAAAAATACCCGCACTTGGCGGGTATTTTTAATTGGCTAGCGCAATGAACTTGTCATAGTTAACTAAGCAAATTATGCCTCAACCGGAGAGATAACAAACAATAGGTCATTTTGTGAAACTTGTTGACCGTTACTGTTTAAAATACGCTCGATACGGTATGTCTGATCTTCAGGATACAAGACGGCATCTTGGCGGTTAAATCCTGCTAATGTGACCTGCGAGAACATCTTCATAGCTTCTGTTAACGCTAAGGTTTGATCCACAGTGACTATGTCGCCTTCTTTAACAAAATCCGCTTCACCCGGTGCTGGAGAGGTGTAGAAAATCCCCGCACCTTGTGCCAATACTTTTAGCTCATTACTTTCACCAACACGTAACGACTCAGTATCCACTTTAACGTTTTCTGCAGCGGCTTCCATTTCAGCAATCAATTCAGGAATATCTAACTCAGCCATTAGGCGTGGTAAGTAGTTAGTATCGTATACGCCTTCATTGAAAGTGCGATCTTTAAGAATACGTTTTAACAACGGAATGTTAGTAGCAATACCTTTGATAACGACGGTATCTAAGTATTCGTACATTTTCTTGATAACATCTTCACGATCGATACCACGAATAATGATTTGAGCAATTAGACTGTCATAGTATGGTGATATTTCTTTACCGGCTTCAGCAATCGAAATCAGTTCAACATCATCACGCTTTGGCATTATACATTCAGTGATCATACCGGGTTAGGCAGTAACTGCAGAATGCCGTGACTGTCTAGGGCAGCTTTTTCCGCCGTAACGCGCACTTCCATTGCATAACCTTGCTCGACAGGCTGAAGGTTTTCAATTGAACGACCTGCGGCTATATCAAATTGGGCACTGACAATATCAATACCAGAAGTGGCTTCAGTCACTGGATGCTCAACTTGCAGACGTGTATTCATTTCCATGAAGTACACTTCATTAGCATCTAAGTTATAAATAAACTCGACAGTACCCGCCCCCATATAATCGGTGGCAATACCCAATGCACGGGTATATTCCATCACACGTTGTTTAAGCTCTTCTGGCAACATAGTTGAACCAGACTCTTCAATCACTTTCTGGTTGTTACGTTGTACAGAACAATCGCGAATACCCAATACCTTGGTATTACCGAATTTATCACGTAGCAATTGAACTTCAATATGGCGTAGCGAAGTTACATACTTCTCTAAATACAAATCGCCATTACCAAAGGCAGCTGCGGCTTCTGTGGCTGTTTTTTGGAATAAACCAATCATATCCTCGGCGCGCTTAACCACCTGAATACCTTTACCACCGCCACCTTGTACCGCTTTAAGCAATACAGGATAACCAATTTCAATTGCCACATTTACAGCTTGTTCAGCATTAGTCAAAATGCCATGGCTGCCTGGCACAACCGGTACATTTTGCGCTTGAGAGGTATGAATCGCGTTAGACTTGTTACCCATAGTCGTCATTGAATGCACACTTGGGCCAACAAAGTTAACACCGTTATTCACACATAACGCAGCAAATTGCGGACTTTCTGATAAGAAACCAATACCTGGATGAAGCGCATCGACATCTTCATAGTCAGCCACTCTTAACACCGAATAAGCATTTAAGTAGCTTTCATCAGAGGTATTACCGCCAATACAAACCAGTTTATCGTTCTCTTTTAGCATATCAGCCGGTACTGAAGTCATATCGGGATCTGATGCGACTAATACCACGTTGATATTATTATCATGCGCTTTACGAATTAATTTCACCGCGGTACAACCACGGGCATGAATAAGCACGGTATTAATTGGCTTCATTAGTGCGCGAGGATCATTTTGAAGAATAACTTCTTCAACCTCAACCACTTCAGGCACTAGCGAAGACAAGGCTTTATCAATCACGTCTTCAATACGCGCTGTAGGTAATGGCATTAATGGATCAATACCAGTCAACAAACCGTCTAACGTGTCGCTAAATGGGTTGTGCACTAAGCTGGTCATTGCACCTGGCACTTTCGATAAGTAGTTCGACAGTGTGGCGGTAGACGGTAAATATGCAGGTACCACCATTTGGCCAGCAAATGGCATATTGGTGCCAGACAAATAATAAGTTTGCACTAACGGATGAGTCACAAAACTAGCCTGTGCGCCACCGGTACAGTCACCAAAACCAAACATCAATACCGGTAATTCATTATCACGAATAAAACGCGTGATACGATCGTTTACCACAGCCATTGAGAATAGCGCCGCGGCACCTTCTTTGGTTTGCATACCACCAGAGCTGATAAAACAGATAACCGGTAGTTTACGCTTAGCACATTCAATAAGTAGCGCACTGAACTTCTCAGCACTGGCCATATCAAATGCACCCGCTTGGAAGGCAATATTTGACACTGCCACACCCACACGTAGCTTTTTACCTTCGTGCTTAAAATCAGCAAGACCTGTTATCAAACCACATGGGCGGATTTTCTTATCAATGGCATCTTCAATCGATAAACGAAAGCCTGGGAAGTTAAGCAAGTTGGCCGACATTTTGTCTGCATTAATCTCGTCAAACTGAGTGAAGAATTTGGCAACCACGCTCTCCCACCCCATTTTGCCTTTCTGTTTCTCTTCACGCAGGACTTTCTGGATTAACAAGTCTTGATAGCCCATGGTCAAACGGTTCCAGAAATCTTTACGACGTCCAATACGTACAGGGTTAATTGTTCCTGTGTATTTGTCGTGATCATCTTCACTGTCGAAGTATTCTGGTAATAAACGCTCAAAGAAATAAGTCAAAATAACGAATAATGAATCGTTAAGTTGTGGGAAACCAACACTTTTCCATTGCTCTACACGGATCAATAATTCAGCACGGTTTGATTGTGCCATAAAGTATTTAAGCCACTTGTAGAACTTAGCTTTGTCATTGGCTTCATCATTAGTTGAAAGGGCATTATCAATCGATTTATGCAGTAATTTATCAACTGATGCACGCGCCAAGCTTTTCGACATCATAGCTTCTTTAGATATTGACGCTAAGCTACCGACAACGTTGTCATACAAAGCATTAAAGATCAGAATGTTATGACAATGCCAAATAAAATCTTCACGAAGCTCATCATTAACCACCACATCTAATACGGTAAGTTGATTTAGCTCAGGCCATGCGGCTTGAGTAGCAGATTTTGGCAATGACTCTAAATGCTGAATTAAGCCTTTAAAGTTGTTAGCTGCATTACCTTTCCAACGGTGGAATAAAGACCAGGCGAGGTTGAAAATTAATGCCTTACGCGCTTTTTTATAGTTTTCTTTCGGCTCACCTAAAATAAAGCGGGTAATGACGTTACGTTCAGTAGACACTTCACTGCGTTTAGCAGAGAAATTGCCCCATAACTTATTAAGTTCTTCATCATAAACAAGCTTATCAGGGTTTGTTAACCAAGCTTGGAACACACGCTCTTGCTCTTGCTTGATTCGCTCAAGCAAGTCACCTTCAGGTACGCTTACTTTTGATAAACGACCATATTGTTCAAGCGAAATAGAATGGATACGGCTGCGTAAGGTTAAATAACGCAAATAACGATAAGCACTACCAAAGATATTGTGGTACATAGTCGGATTGCTTGCTACAGCCAAACCGGTATTATTTTCAAGGGTAACGAGATTTTTAGACGGCGCTAAGAAGCGCTGTAAGCTAAGTTCATAATGCTCTTTTAAATCCGTCGATTCAGCAACAAAACTCACCGCAGCACGCTCAACGGCTTCAATAGAACTAATAATAGCTCGACGTAAGTTATGTTGACGCTCATCTTTATCACTTGGGGTGAAATCGATAATGCCGTCGATACAACCAGCGGTATAAAGCTCTTCAGGCGATACACCTACTGACTTAGCACATTCCTGCCATGATAAGTTGTACTTACGTGCAATGCTTTGTAAACCTTGCGGTTGAATAGTATTGAAAATACCATCACGTATTGACAACAAAATGTTAGCAGCTGCAAGTGGAATCGCACCACCAGAGTAACCCGCACCAATCACAATACCCACTGTAGGTACGTCAACGTTTGCGCTTTCTGCAATGGCTTTAGAAATTGTATGTGCTTGGTTTTGACTATTGGCGATTTCACCCGCATCAGCACCTGGTGTGTCGATAAGGTAAATAATAGGCATTGATAATTCAGCAAAGTGACGAATCGCTTTACAGGCGGCTAAATGATGCTCAGGCATCCAAGCACCATTAGCTGTGCTGCGCTCTTGAGCAACAAAACCAATTCTGCGAGTACGAGTACCAAAGTTTAACTCAACTTCTGCACGGTAAAATGACCCTAAATGGCTTTCTGCAATGATTTTACCTTTTAAGTCGGCAATCATGCGTTTCGCGCCAGGACGATTTTTGTCTTGCGACGGTAAAATAACTTTATTGACGTAACCGTCAACATCTAAAGACGCCAAGCCTTTTAAATTTGCTTGTATAGCCTCTTCAGTTAATAACCCTTTAATTTCTTCCGATAAAGACTGCTTGCTGTGAGCAGGAAATAACGAAAAATCTTTAGCCAAGTGTTCAGCTTGTAAAAATAATGGATCCGCTGATAGTACTTTGGTCTTGTTAGCGGGCTGCTTTTTGCTGGTCATCCTTAGATCCTCTGCGTCGTTAGCCTCTGAAATTTTTAGCCCGTAAATATAACTTTGTTAATAGGCTAATTACCATATAAACTACCTTGAACGCTTTGTTCCATAAATGAGACAGTGAGGGCAATATGCCGGATTTGAACGGTATGATGCTGTTTGCAGCGGTAGTAAGAGCTAACGGCTTCTCTCAAGCAGCACGAGACATCGGACAAGCTAAATCTACAATTAGTCGAAAAGTTGCTCAACTTGAAGAGGAGCTCGGGGTACGTTTACTGCAACGTAACACTCGTAATATCAGCTTAACTCAAGTTGGCGCGCTATTTTTTCAACATTGTGAAACCATCAGTCAAGAGATTGAAGCTGCAAATGCTATTATCGAGAACACCCACAATGACATTTCTGGCTCATTAAGAATTGCCATTCCAGTGTCTTTTTCCCAAGAAGTGATCGGTCATTTGTGCTCTAGTTTTATGCGACTTTACCCCAATATTGAGTTAGATATTCAGTTTACTGACAGTGATATTGGGTTAGTGGGTGAAGGATATGATATTGCCATCAAATATGGCCCTTTACAGTCCTCTGATTTAGTGGCCAGGTTGCTGTTTGAAAGACAGCCTATTTTAGTCGCCAGCCCAAATTACATCAAAAAACATGGCGTCCCCGCTTCGCCGCAAGAGCTTAATCAGCACCAGGGCATATTACTAGGCACCAGCTTATCAGCTCCGATTTGGTCAGTGGGCAAAGGTAATCGTAAATTTATGGCCACCTTTCAACGTAAAGTGCGCGTTAACAGCGCCAAAATGGTTAAACGCTTTGCCTTAGATGACTTTGGGATTGCCTTATTGTCCAATACTAGCTGTAAGCAAGAAATTGCCTCGGGCAATTTAGTGCCTATACTGCAAGAATGGCCAATGGATTCTATTAAAGTGTATGGCGTGTATTCAAGCAGGCGACAATTAGCATCAAACATTAGTGCCTTTTTGGACTTTATTGCTAAGCGTTACAGCAATCAAGAATCATTAAGTGCAATAATGAAGTAAGGCGATACGCCGACCAAACACTATCGATTATGTTTAGCCTTGTGCGCCTTTAGCGTAAATAACTTGAGTGACTTAAATGAAAGCACAATCTCAAATGACTTATTTAATCTCAACCCGTGGAGATTAAAACAATTTAGCGACGCATAATGCCGTTAACTTTGTTAGCACTAAAAACGGTAAGGGAACCGTAAACTAATTTGATAGTCTGGCGAATCTTCAGTAAGTCCAGCACCTATGGAGGTCACCATAGATAAATTAGGTGATAACGCTAGCGTAGCGCCAATACCTAAGCTGGCGGTATTGGTATCAGTGCGAGGAATTTTATCCCACTCTCCGCCTTCTGGTCGCTGTTTGGTTTTAGTGTAAAAACGTTGATTAAAACTCATACTCAAACTCATCCGCTCAGAGACAGCAAAAGCCAAACCCACGCTATAATCAAGATAATCCCCTAAGTCAATTTCACCAGGGCTTAGCCGGCAGAACCGGACAAATCATCAAATGACTCGGTAAAACTAGCACCATAATTCAAATTAAAAAACACAATGGCAGGGTCAAAGGTCTTTGCTAAACTAAACCCTGTCGAAACACCCCAGACACCTGATCCTGTGGCCATTTCTGTAGGGTAGGTCAAGTTACCCGTATCGGATGTTTCAAGTAGGATTCCAAATGGATCTTTTCCCGTTGGTGCGCGAAGCCTAAAATTCCATACTACATCGGGCCAGTCTACTGATTCAGTATTGATCCGGTAATAAACAGCTCCACTTACATCACCAATTTGGCCGCCACTAATGTTGGCGGTTTCATAGCGTTGACTTGAGTTTCCCTCTCCTACCGAATCATATTGAGTCCAGCGATACAAATACGGCACACTCAACTCAAACTGCCAGAGTTCATTTAACGTATAACGGGTGGTAAGATCGAGACGCGTGGTATTGGTACGAATACGATCTAAATTTAAATTACCTAAAAAAATAGCATCAAGAGCCAAAAAACCTCTAAGAATGAGATCTTTTCGGCTGTAATAACTATATGTAAAAGACGGCTCTACGGTAAATTTTCGCGAAAAGACGTTATGAGCTTCTTGTAACACATCATCAGTACTTCTTGCTCTATCTGGGGCTTTCTTTCGATCTGAAGTATTATCCGCAATAACTGCTGGTTGAGTAGTTTGAGGACTTTGCCGTTCGACTGATGTTGGTGTTGATTGCGTCTGTTGTGGTTCAATTGCCGAAACGCCATTTACGGTATTAGCTTGCCGGCTTAACGCCTCTTGCCTAAGCACCTGCTGTGCCATCTGATTTATCGTTTGTTGCTGCAATTTAATCTGTTGATTTAAATAAATTAATTTTTGTTTCAGTTTAGCAAACTCTTGTTCAGATAACGCCGATTGTGAGACAAGCTCAGAACCCGTGTCTTCAGCATACGCAGGGATTGCCAATATTCCTGGCAGTAACACTGCGATAACTGAGTGCCATTTATTATTCATATTTACATCCTTGGTTAAGGCCTGTTGATCTTTCAAGGTTGTTTTTGCAACGAAGAGCAACAGACCCTAGTACAAAATCAATTAAAATCCTATTGCGGTTAAATCACTGATTTGCCTACCAAGTATATTTGAGTGAATCGGTCCTACAGGCATACCGTCATACCTTAGTGTAGACTGATTTATCACTCCATGACTGAGTCCATTAATAAAAATACTTTGCACTAACTGACCATTACCATTTTGATAACTGATCCCTTGGCTTGCCTTACCTGAAGGCAATTCAACCTGATATCCAACGGTGTTAGCATTTGTCGAAAATATGGTATTACCATTATTGCTGACAAGTGTTGTGCCGATTGCGACATTAACCCCCTGTATTAGCGGCGTTAACCGACCTTGCCCCATATCTAATTCATTGACGGCTAAGTTTTCACTCCCAGCGATTTGAATTCGTTGTTGTAACCCTGATGTTTGGCCCAAAGCGTCCAACTGAAATCCGTTACTACCACTCATAGCATTGGGATCACTGATAGTAATATTCACTGAAGATTGGTTATCTACTTGAGCAAATTCGATTTGCATGCCGACTTGCTGTTGAGTGCCATTTTCTTGAATAAATTGCGTTTGCATTTGCAAACCAAAATAATAGTCTTGGCCATTATTAGTGTATTTACCTTTCATGGATCCTAATTCGAAGTCTGTCAGCACTTGGCTGTATTGGAAAACAGACAGTGAAGGTGGGCTAGCCATCACTGGTGCAACTATCGCTAGCAGTAACATTATGCATAATTTCATACCTTCCTCCTTAAAGCATATCTGAATAAGAAAAACCAAATTCGAGTAGCTCTGCATCCGTCATAGGTGAGAGCGGATCGAGTGCGTTAAATGTTAGCTTTGCTCTTGGATGCAGCAACGGATTATCACGTTGATACTCTTGTCCAATAACCACAAATACAACCCCATTCCACTTTTTGTTAAATTCATCCATTGCCATAATCCGATTACCTAAAGCAGGATCGCCTAAATAGACTTCCCCACGATCATGGCGACGAAAAATCACAAAGTGGCTATAGCCACCATCATTAAGTAATACAATGGCAGGTATCTTAAGCAATAACATTTCTGCTTCACCGACTTTATATCCCCGCCCTCTTAATCCTTGAGATTGCAGGTAGCGTTTCATATTCAGCAGTGAAAACCCTTGTTCTTGAACCAAAGTCAAATCAGCATGTTCTAGCATACCAATTAACACTTTCTGCTCATTAATATCATCACGGTCATAGGCAAATTTTAACAGGCTAGCCAGACTAGCTGCCCCGCATGAAAAATCGGTTTTTTGCTCTATGACATGTTCAAATTTTCGCTCACGTATGCTCTGGATAGCTTTAGAATAAGTTCCCATACCAGGCACAACACCTGTTAAGCTGATCTCAGCAGCATAATTGTAGTGAGCCAGACTTAACGTGAGGAATATAGAGATCATTAATTGGATAATGTTGCGCATAAGATGAATCAGGAGGACTTGCCCCCTGCCTTATTCATAACGTTCAATTGAAGTTTACTCGTTAGAAACAATGTCTGCAGCACCTGTAATGCTAGTTAAAGCAAGGTTATTAGACTGTAAGTTTCCTGTACCACTGGCCAAGTTAACACCAATGTTACCCGATGCATTTTGGAAAGCGCTACCTGCTAATAATGAAGAGTTATTAGACTTCTGAACTACCGTTTGTATAAAGAAAGGCAATTGACCACTCACTGTGCCATTTAAATCTAAATCACCTTCTTCATTAAAGGTCATCACTGATGCCCCTGTTGGGTTATCAGTATCAAAATCAATATGACCATCAACTGAACCAGGACCACTATTATGACCACCATTTCCATCTAGAATAATTTCAGGATAGTAAGGCTCTGCTAGAGCAGAGGTACCGTCATAAGTTCCTTCGCCATTTAGGGCTAGATCCACATTGATATATTCAACGTCATTTTGCACAACCCCCATATTCATAGTGCCGTTATGTCCAGTACTCTGCACATTTGACACACTGGCTTCACCTAAACGACCATTGTATGAAGACGCGGCCATATTGTTAGCTTGAATATTGTTGTTACCTGCAGCAACGTTGACACCAATATTACCCGTGGCATTCATAAATGAAGCACCATTGATGGTTGAAGTATTGGTTGAGGCTTCGTTCCACACTCCATTAAAGCCACCCATTTGCGTACTGAAGATTTCTGCATCACCAGAACCAAAAGCAAAACCTGCATCAATAGAAGCTAAAGCAGCTGAATTACTTTGTGCATTAAAATCACCTGCTGCTTGGTTAACACCGATATTACCGCTGGAGTTTTCAAATGCATTGCCTGATATTTCTGCGTCATTATCGTGATAATAATTTTCAACTAAATTTGCACTAGTTTCCTGTACGTTTTCAACCACAGCCATACCTAAACCATTAGCTGTTATATTTCCTTCTATGGTCACTTTACCTTTATATTTAAGTTCTTTAGATACCTCTATTTTTTTCTCTAATTCAACACTACTGTCAGAATCAGTCAATCCGTTTGCATATGCAGAACTACTCATTATTGCTGCAATACTTAGTACTAGAGTGAGTTTTTTCATCTTCCCTTCCTCCGATCGATGATAATTAATTCCCGCTAGGTAACTGCAGCGAGAACTGGTTAATGGCAATATTATTATCGCCAGAAATTTGATTTACTTGCATCACGCCTTGTGCATCCAAAAAGCTGTCTGGAGCGATCTCGGCTTGATAATGTGATAATTGATAAGATGACGGGGCCAACTGGCTCGATACCAAAGTTAACGCCTCATCACCTAGCCCCTGACCCATGATGGTTTCTAATGTGGAATCCATAGCAATACTGCCTATGTTGGCCTGCATATTTTGCTCGCCACTGACTTGGTTAATACTCGCTAAGCCCTGGAATAAGGCGAAGGCTTGACTGTCTATCACCGCAATATGTTGCTTGTTAACTTCAGGTGACAAAACTGGTTGTAGTAAGTGACTTTCATTAATGGTTTGAATGGATGCGGTGTAGCCAATGGCATGACTGTTAGATTGAATATTAAAATCGCCAGCGGCTTGGTTAATACTTGCTCGACCCGCACCTTGCACGACATTCGAACCAATCACACTCGAATCATCAGCGTAAGAATGTGCCGCCAGCAATAACACGCTCAGCTGCATTCCTCGTATCAATGACAATTGCAATAGGTTGCAACATGATCTGCTAATGATATCCATAACCTGTTCCTTCCATACTTGATACAAAGGTATAGCAACCCTTATGCCAACAATAAAAGTTAATACTTTTCAAGCAGATAGGATTTATAGCACGAAGCAGATTCTCACTGTTAAGAATGAGAATGACTAAGCTATTGAAATAAGAATGAATTTAAAATAGTCGGGCGATCTTAAAATTAAGACTGGATGGGTAAACGAAATAGATAAGCTTGAGCTTAACAAGATTAGACCAGCGGTAAGTCGTGCTTGTCCATTAGTCGATAGAAGGTTGCCCTAGAAATGTCTAAATAACTTGCAGCAAGTTCAACTTGGCCATCAGCTATCATGATTGCTTGTTGTAATGCTTGTTTCTCTGCGTCGTCTTTTAACGTTTTAAGTGATTGGGTGCTGTGGTGTTTCTTATCAATATCGACTAACTCGAGGTTTTGCGCACTTATCTGCTGGGCATCGCACAATACAACTGCACGGCGAACTCGATTAATTAACTCGCGAACATTCCCTGGCCATGGGTAATTTAATAACGCATGGCAAGCAGATTGCGACAACGGCTTAATGGTTAGCCCATATTCATTCGAATACACCTGAATAAATCGATTAGCTAAACCGATTATGTCATCACGCCTTGTTTTTAATTGTGGTGTGTCAATAGTAATGCCATTTAAACGATAATACAGATCTAACCTAAAGCAGCCCTGTTCAATAGCACTTTCTAAATCGACATGGGTAGCCGCTAAAATACGCACATCAGCTGATTGTGTCATTCCACCAACAGAGTCGAAGACTCCCTCTTGTAAGAAACGCAGTAAATTGACCTGCAATTCAGCGGGTAGATCGCCAATTTCATCTAAAAACAATGTGCCACCATCAGCCAAAGCAATTTTCCCTTTTCTGCTACTTGTCGCCCCAGTAAAAGCCCCTTTTTGATGGCCAAATAAATCCGACTGAATTAATCCTGCAGCCATAGCACCACAATTAACGGTAATAAAAGGTTGATCTTTTCTAGCTGAAAGTTGATGTAGTTTGGTCGCCACTAATTCTTTACCCGTTCCAGACTCGCCACGAATAAGCACAGGGATATCTGTAGGCGCCACTCGCTCAACTTGACGAAAAAGCTGTTGCATTACCTCTGATTCAGTTACAGGTTGCTCGTGATCATTAGAAGATAATCCTGTCTGAGGTGTATGATATTGCTGCTTTAATTTAGCTAAACCAATCCCATGCCCTAAGCACTTAGCTAACCTTTCTGCATCGATTGGGCTGGTGCAAAAATCCCACGCAAATTGAACAATGAAAGTCGTGATGTCTGTATCGTCAAGCTGCGCTTTATTGATAAGTACAATGATATGAATTTGCGGTGCTAACTCCCTAGCGAGGTAATTGGCTTCACTGATCATATCTCCCTGGCGAAGATCCATTAAACATAGGGTACAATTGGACGGTATTTTATGTTTACTTTCTTTATCGATATATTGAGTATCAAAGTGTAATTGAGAAAGTACCTGACTGAGCTCATAGCATTGAAAACCTGCCACCAGTAATGGTTCCATGTTGATATCCTTGTGAGACATTGAACACAAAAGTGCTAACACATGTTTAGCCTGCGTATCTTATCTATAGATATAACCGGACAATGTTACTTAGATAGAAACTCTGGGTTACTTATCATATCAACCCGGATCAATCGCTTGTATCATCGGTAACTCAATACATAAAGAAAGTCATCACTTGTTAAGCGTCATTATTCAACTCAATATTCATATATGAGTAAAAACCACACTTTGTCCATCTTAAATCATCCTAGTATTGGCTACTCACTTTAGAGTAACCACAATGGCTAACATCAGTATATCTGCTATCCCAGCTACATTTTTAGGTTAATCCCAGTATGGTTGATAAACCAGAATAGTGTAGAAAGAATCAGCAATTAAATGGAGTTAACTGTAAATTGACTCGCCAAATAAAATATCAAAATCACATGTCCAGTGCATCTGACATAAAGCTGTACAGGTATTAAATAGCCTAAGCAACTGTGTTATAAATGTAACCTCTACTAATCGTTAGTCACCTAGCAAGTAAAACGTAATTACATATTGCCTAAAATAGGACTATCTGAGTTCTAAAGGAAACATCATGGTTAAGCACAGCTCTTTAGTAATACTCACCTCATTAACACTACTTACATTATCGAATCCTGTTAATGCAGGACAACTTGAAAAGGATGTTGAAGAACTGCGTTTACCTTTAGCCAGTAAAACCATGCCGCACATAGTCGACCGCTATCAGGGCGTCACCGAAGACCTTAACAATAAGTTATCTAGTGCCACCGATGAGCTTGCCATTACTCAAATGGTTGCCAACCAAGGCCATCGTTTATGGCAACAAGCCGTGAAAGATGTCCAATCAGGCAATACTGACGATCGCGCTTTATATTGGAGCCGACTCATAATGCGTGAAAGTCTAAAAACCCAAAGAGTGGGCTATAACATTGTGCCTTGGCAACGTGACATTTTAGTCAGTGCGATTGAAAAATCATCCCGTGGTTTTAGCGATATTGATTTTAAAACGGATACTCGTATTAAGATTTTACTGACAGGATTCGACCCCTTCTTCCTCGATAAAGATATTGGTCAAAGTAATCCTTCAGGTGTAACGGCGTTAGCTTTAGATGGTTATCAATTCAATGTCGACGGTAAAATAGCTCAAATAGAAACTGTGATGATCCCAGTACGCTTTGCTGATTTTGATAAAGGGATTATTGAATCTCTGCTGACCCCCATTTACCGTGACAACAGTGTTGATATGATTTTCACAGTAAGTATGGGCCGTGAACAATTTGATATTGAACGCTTTCCAGCTCGAAACCGCAGCGCTGCAGCGCCTGATAACCTTAACGTATTCACCGGTGCTTCAAAAACTAATCCATTACCGCCAATGTTAAATAACCAAGCTTTAAATGGCCCTGAGTTTGTCGAGTTTTCACTGCCAATCACCGCGATGCAAAAAGAACAAGGTCATTGGCAAGTTAATGACAACCACCAAGTCACCACCACTGCTCGCGGTCAGTTTAATGCAAAATCGCTTAATGAATTGCAGAACGAAACCTCTGTTGAAGGCTCTGGTGGCGGTTACCTTTCTAACGAAATCTCCTACCGCAGTATTTTATTGATGCAACAATTGGGACGTAATATTCCTGTTGGACACATACACACACCTAAAGTGAAGGGTTATGATTCACAGGCAGAACATGACATTGTTGAACAAATTAAAGTAATGATTGCGGCCGCGGCGGCAACCCTATAACGTTTTGAGTTACCATTATTTAACTGTTTATTGTTTAAACGAGTATAATTTTACTTAGTTTTTTCAGCCTACTTATTTAAAAGGTATTACCTTGCCACAACGTTTGTACCAGCATTTACACTCTATGGCTCAAAAACTGGGCCTTAATGTTAATTCGCTTACCGCAAAACCCAACATGAGCTTAGCTTATTCCAACCAGCAAGCTTTCACTCACACTCATATTGTTCATCCTAAAAACATCAGCGACATTCAGCAAAGTATTATCGATAAAATTGAAATGGATTATCAATTAGCTGAGCACTATTTTAAGCAAACCTTTCCGCGCCCATTGGTGCTGTTTTCCTTAAGGGGAAAAAGTGCTGGCACCGCGCACTTGCAACTCAATAAGCTGCGCTTTAATCCGGTATTACTGGATGAGAACACCGCTGTATTTATTGATGATGTGGTGCCACATGAAATTAGTCACTTACTGAGTTTTCAATTATTTGGCCGAGTTAAACCCCATGGCGCTGAATGGCAAAGCATTATGCGCAAAGTGTTTAATCGCGCGCCCAAAACCACCCATCAACTCGACACACAATCAGTACGTGGCAAACAATTTGAGTATTTTTGCGGTTGCGGCAGTGTCCAGCTTAGCGTCAGACGCCATAACAATGTGGTCAAAGGTAAAACGCGGTACCGCTGTAAGTCCTGTCAGCATACCTTACAAAATGCGCCACTATTGTAAACCTGATACTAGCGTATTCCCCCCGCTACAATGCTAGTGAGTCGCAGCATCAAACAGATATCAGCGTCCTGCCATTGCATCAGTCGAAAGTATCCCTTACCATTTCGCCAAAATGACAGGCAAGGCCAGTTTTTATAACAGCTTTAGTCTGCAATATTGCTCATATTAAGGTCGGCGCTAACATGTTTTATACTCCCCTCAAAATGCGATTACTCGCATTTTGCACTTTGCTGTGTACATTTTTACTGCCTTTAACAACGGCTGCGGCGCAACATCCTACTAGCTTTAATCAAGCCAAGCGTATTATTCGCACCCTTTATCAGGATAATCTGCCACTTAAAAGCTTTTATTGTGGTTGTGACATCACTATTGCAGGAAAAGTTTGGCAACCTGAACATCAAAGTTGTGGCTATAAAGTCCGTAAACAGCAAGTGCGCGCCAACCGAATTGAATGGGAGCACGTTGTCCCAGCTTGGGAGTTCGGCCATCAGCTCCAATGTTGGCAGCAAGGGGGGCGTAAAAACTGCGGTAAAACCAGCCCACAATTTAAAAAAATGGAATCTGACCTGCATAACCTGACCCCAGCAATTGGTGAAGTCAACGGTGATCGCAGTAACTTCCGTTTTAGCCAATGGAATGGTAAAGCGGATCAATACGGTCAATGTGACATGATTGTCGATTTTAAAGGTCGCAAAGCTCAACCGCCAGCACGTAGCCGCGGCGCGGTAGCCAGAACCTACTTTTATATGCAGAAAACTTATGCACTACAAATTTCATCTAGCCAACGACAATTATTTCAAGCCTGGGATAAAAGCTACCTGGTAGATAAAACAGAATGCAAACGTGATAAGTTAATTGCCCGTTCCCAAGGTAATCATAATGATTTTGTGCACAAACAATGTCAGAATCTAGGGTTAAGCCAATAACACAAGCTCGGATAATACTACCCATGAGAGTCCCAAGAATTTACCAAGCGATTGATACACTCAATGTTGATCAAATTGTTGCTTTAGATGAAGATGGTGCAGCCCACATTGGCAAAGTATTGCGTATGGGCGAAGGCGATAATATCAGCCTGTTTTGTGGTGATGGCAACGACTATTTAGCCGAAATCATCCAATCCAGTAAGAAAAACGTCTCTGTAAAGGTCTTATCTGTCACAGCGAATCAATCTGAATCACCGCTTGATTTACATTTAGGTCAAGTGATATCACGCGGCGACCGCATGGAGTTTACTATTCAGAAATCAGTCGAACTGGGTGTCACTACCATTACCCCCTATTTTCTGAACGTTGTGGTGTTAAACTGAATGGCGAAAGATTAGATAAAAAAATACAACAATGGCAAAAAATTGTCATCAGTGCTTGCGAGCAATCTGGCCGCAGTGTGGTGCCTACAATTAGGCCCGCAATGGAATTAAGCGCTTGGTGCCAAGAGCCCACCCAAGCATTAAAACTGAACTTACACCCCCGTGCAAGCCACGGAGTTAATGGTTTAAGCCAATTAGGTGAACAACAAAAAGTCCGTCTATTAATTGGCCCAGAAGGCGGTTTGTCAGATCAAGAAATCGCCATGACTGAACAATTTACCTTTACCGACGTATTGCTAGGTCCACGCGTGCTGCGCACAGAAACCGCGGCACTGACGGCAATAACAGCATTACAACTCAAATTTGGTGATATCGGTTAATGCCACATACTGCAAACCGCTATCACATATTTACACTTTAAGGATATCAACATGATCAAACTCGGCATCGTGATGGACCCCATTAGCGACATTAATATTAAAAAAGATTCAAGTTTTGCCATGCTACTTGCAGCGCAATCTCGTGGCTATAAGTTGTTCTATTTAGAAATGAAAGATCTAGCTATGGTAAACGGTAAAGCAATGGGTAATATGCGCTCACTGACCGTTATCAATGATGCCGCAAAATGGTTTGAATTAGGCGAAGCAATTGATACACCTTTAGCTGATTTAGACGTTATTTTAATGCGTAAAGACCCGCCATTTGATACCGAATTTATCTACGCTACGTACATGCTTGAACGTGCTGAAGAAGAAGGCACATTAATCGTCAATAAGCCGCAAAGTTTACGTGATGCGAATGAAAAACTGTTTACCGCATGGTTCTCTGAATTTACCCCAGAAACGGTTGTTACCCGTGATGCTCAACGTATTCGTGCGTTCCACCAGCAAAAGTCAGATATCATTATAAAACCGTTAGACGGCATGGGTGGTAGCTCAATTTTTAGGATCAAAAAAGATGATCCTAATATTGGAGTCATTATTGAAACCTTAACCAACTACGGCCAGCAATATGCAATGGCACAGGCGTTCATTCCAGAGATCACCTTAGGCGACAAACGTATTTTAGTTGTCGATGGCGAGCCAGTACCCTATTCATTAGCCCGTATTCCGATGAAAGGTGAAACCCGCGGCAATTTAGCTGCAGGCGGACGCGGTGTAGCCCAGCCATTATCTGAAAGTGATTGGAAAATTGCCCGCGCTATCGGCCCAGAGTTAAAAAGACGTGGCTTAATTTTTGTCGGTTTAGATGTAATTGGTGATAAACTCACCGAAATTAACGTCACTAGCCCAACGTGTATCCGTGAAATTGAAGCGGCATTTGACGTTGATATTACAGGGATGTTGATGGATGCCATCGAGGCACGTGTTAACCTAGCTCAATAATCAGGAAATTTCATGCTGTTTTTAAACACTTATCGTGGATTTGCTAGCGTATTTTTGTTTGCTTTGACTAACCTTGTCGCCACAAGCACATTAGCCAATGAAACCAATGAAACCAATATAGTCAGCGATCCCCAAGCTCAAGCAAGCACGCCAGCGGCGATTGCTATGGCAAATAGCAGTCAAAACATCTCACAATCACGCCCTAAAAATATCATTGTAATGATTGGTGACGGCATGGGTCCTGCTTATACATCTGCCTATCGTTATTATAAAGACAACCCTGAAACTGAGGAAGTTGAACAAACGGTATTTGATAGACTACTAGTAGGCATGGCAAGTACTTATCCCGCAACCATAAGTGGTTATGTCACTGATTCAGCCGCTTCAGCAACAGCTTTATCAACCGGTGTCAAAAGTTATAACGGTGCTATCAGTGTTGATGTAGAGAAAAGACCTTTAGCCACTTTACTCCAGCAAGCTAAAGCACTGGGTTTATCTACCGGTGTTGCCGTTAGCTCACAAGTTAACCATGCCACACCAGCAGCCTTTTTAACCCATAATGAAAGCCGTAAAAACTATATTGAAATAGCACAAAGCTACCTTGATACAGACGCGGATGTCATTTTGGGTGGCGGGCAACGCTACTTTTCAGACGAGCTACTTAGCCAGTTCACGGCTAAAGGTTATCAGCACATTACTGAATTTAGTCAATTAGATACTCTTACCTCACCTAAGGTATTAGGCTTATTTGCGGATGTTCAATTGCCTTGGGTTATTGATACTAAGCAAGCAAACCATTTAGGAGTGCTGACACACAAATCACTTGAATTACTGTCGCAAAACCCAAATGGTTTTGTGTTATTAATCGAAGGCAGTTTGATTGATTGGGCTGGGCACAGCAACGATATCGCCACCGCGATGGCGGAAATGGATGGTTTTGCCCACAGTATTGAAATTGTTGAGCAATTTGTTCGCCAACAAAAAGATACCTTAATGATAGTTACTGCTGATCATAATACTGGCGGGCTTTCTATTGGCGCTAATGATATTTATGTATGGAAACCAGCAGTACTACACAAGGTGAAAGCCAGTCCTGATGTCATTGCTGCGCAGGCTATTGCCGCACAAAAATGGCAAAAAATTGTCACTAAACGACTAGGTTTTGAGCCCAGCTCTCAAGAGTTTACCTTGCTAGCGAACGCTCGCATGCAAGGCAATGAAGCCATGGCCATATCACTGCGTAAGTTAATTGATGTATATTCGAATACCGGTTGGACAACCCTTGGCCATACAGGTGATGACGTACAAGTTTTTGCCTCAGGCCCTGGTGCGAAACTGTTTTCTGGTCATCAAGATAATACTGATATTGCCAATAAAATATTCAGCTTATTACCAAGTTCAGCTCAGTAAAACTGACATTAACGGTTAGCCTAGTTGATTTTTAAACCTAGGCTATATCAATATATTAAAGCGACATTAGTCGCTTTAATTTTTTCATTCTATAAATGATAGTAGGTCAATGTGTTAACTAATCCATCTCAATTATTATTAAGAAACCATCACGAATTTGCTGGCCTTAATATTCTTATCCTCAATTATGAGTCCGATACCTTAGCGCATCACTGTATTGAGAACGCCAAAAACGTTACCGCATTAGCATTGGATTATAATCATCACCTAACGCTATCGCCTTATGAAAGTGACCGACTACGCTGTTACTTTGCCCCTAAGTTGCCAGACGCTCAACAGTTAGAGAAATTTGATTGTGTGATTGTGTATTTCCCTAAAGCCAAGCCACTAGCAGAATACTTATTTGCTTTAGCAGCCAGCCATCTTGTAGCAGAAGGTTTACTGCTGGTTGTGGGTGAAAACAAAGGCGGCATAAAATCGGTAGATAAACTATTACCCGATGTTTTTAGTGCAGCAGTTAAAATAGACAATGCTCGTCACAGTTTACTATACCGGGCATTTTTAACCCAAGTCACCCCCCTTTAAAGCTAAGTGACTGGATGACACAATACACAATCGACACCCCACAAGGTGATATTACCGTTTGTAATTTAGTCGGTGTTTTTAGCGAAAAGAAACTTGATCTAGGCACTGAATTATTACTGTCTAACTTGCCTAAACTGAGTGGTCGAGTGTTAGATTTTGGCTGTGGTTCAGGGGTAATATCGGTCGCACTACTGAAACAATACCCTGAGCTTAATATTGAATGTATTGATATCAATGCGATGGCTTTAGCATCATGTGAGCTCACCTTAGCGGCTAATCAAATGCAAGCCAAGGTATATCCTTCGGATGGGTTTAGCCAAATTGAAGGCAAGTTCGACGGAATTATATCTAACCCCCCGTTTCATGACGGCTTAGACAGAACATTTGCCATCGCACATGCTTTTGTTAGCCAAAGTGCAACACGATTAACAGCTAAAGGTGTGTGGCAAATAGTGGCGAATAGACACTTGCCCTATGCAGACAACATAGCCAATACATTTGGTTCGGTTAACGTGCCAGCTGAAAACAATAAATACAAATTGTACTGCAATAAAAGTAAATAACATGTCATTAAAGCAACTAAGTGAGTAAATGGATTATAAGCTGTGACTTTGGTGCTGGATAATCTAGCGAAATTCCGCTAGATTCGAGAGGTATTGATTTTTATATCACTTGTTTAACTCTCCAATAAAAATAATAAATAAAAGGACGTTATGTTAGAGCCTTCTGTTGCAGTATTTAATGCTGAAAAATCTAAAGTAGAATTGCGGCTTATCCCTAATACCCACGGGCCCATTTCTGCTGAAGATATTGCTCAGCTTCTTAAACAACCTAATTTTGCCATGTTGTTTCCTATCACCCCTGCTATAGACAAAGCCGTTAATGAAGTGAATGCGCTATGCGGACAAAAGCCAGGCAATCACGAACTATTCTTCACCATAGCAGAACGTAAAGATGGTGCTATTAGCATCAGCATTAGTGACGATAAAATGCAGGCATCAATGAAACTCACTTCCGCTTGGGGTGGCAAAGACATTGTATTAGCCGATGTACTCAACAACCTTAAAAACCATCAAATAAAAATGGGCTTAAGTAAGCCTAAAATTATGGCGTTATTACAAAGATTAGAGATTTTACCACCGGGTGAATTTTGCGAAGGCGAAATAGCCATAGGTAAAGCACCAATCAATGGCGTTCATGCAGTATTAACCCGCAAAGTACCACTCGCGCGCGAACGCTTATTACAACCACAAGAGCGCGAAGACGGTACAGTGGACATGCGAAACTTAGGCGCATTAATCACTGTAAAGCCTAACGATGTATTAATGATAAAACAGCCTGCAACCTCAGGTACAGCTGGCTATAATGTCCATGGTGATACATTAAATCAAACACCGGGTAAAGATAAGTTAATGATACCGGGTAACGGTACAGCCCTGCATCCTAACGACCCAAATAAACTTATCGCCACAGTCGCAGGCCAACCGGTCGAAAATAAAACAGGCATGCAGGTTGATGATGTATTACAGATTACCAATGTCGATGTAAAATACGGTCATGTTAACTTTAAAGGCAGTATATTAATTACCGGTGATGTCCAGGAAGGCATGCAGGTAAAATCCAGTGGCGATATTACGGTAATGGGGTTTGTTGACTCTGCCAGCCTTGACGCAGGCGGGGATGTTATCGTTAGCAAAGGCATTATTGGTCGGTTAATTAAAGATCATGAGCTCAGCACTAAAATTCATGCTCAAGGGCAAATTTGTGCTCAATTCGTTCAATATTCAAATCTTACTGCCGAAGGTGATATATTGGTCACTAAGCAGTTACTGCATAGTCATTCTCATTCCGGTAATACAATAACAGTCAGTGATCCACAAGGTCGACGAGGTGATCTTGTTGGTGGTAAAGCCACTGCCGCGAAAGGGATACGTGCTATTGCATTTGGCGCAACAGCAGGAACCAAAACTGAACTGTTTTGTGCTATGCATCAGCAAGTGTTAAAGCAGACTTTAAAAGCGCTGGACGAAAGTGCCAAACAGCTTGTGGTGGCAGGTCTGGATATTGAAGCCAGATTACGCAAACTTCCACCCAAAAAAGACTGGCAAAACGATGCAGGCATGATTGAACAAGTCAAAATGATGCTAGAGCAAAAAAACCTTATTGCCGCAGAACGTTTAAAAGAAGAGCTAGAGGTTGAGCAAGTTAAAAATGAAGTAGAAGGTTATTATGACCGGTATTTCATTCGAGCTGAGAAGTACATTTTTGCCAATGTTGAATTACATATAGGTAATGCTCAAAATCGTACCCAGCGTGAGCATGGACCAAGTACGGTCAAGAATATTAATGCAGAAATCAGCTTTGATTATAGTCGCTAGTGCAACCAACTCATAACCCTATCAGCCCCGTAATAAATTGGCCTGCCATTGTGTTGCTAGATCAACACAATGACCTCGTCTATCTTGCCAATCACTGTGCTTGGCAAGATTATTTTGATCATGAAGCCGCTAATCTGGTCGCTGAAGATAAACTGATTGATAGCACGGGACAATGCTTATTAATTAGCCAGTCTATTAAGCAGGGGAAATTAACACTTACTACACCAATCAGCCTTGAGCAATTTGTTGCTATAGTACAGCGATTCGCGCAATTACAAGGGCATTGTTGCAGCAGTAAATTAAACTTCTCAAACTTTCAACAAGGTTTTGCGATAATTGATCAGCTAGATTGATTGAGCTATTGCCAACCCTCTGGCAAAATAGCAACAATTTTACGAGTGAGTTTGAGAGTGTGCATGGAGTTATTAAATATTGAGTGTTTTGGTAAACGTCTACGTTTAGAAGGCTCAATGGCAGGTTGGCAACAGTTATATTGGGACAACCAATTGGTGTCACAAAAATCAGCTTCACCCAATAACCAAGCGTTTAATATTCATCAATTTGAATTAACTTTATCTTCAGCTCCACCAGCAACTCAGCAAGCTCAAACCACTACCGATGAGCGCGTTAATAGTGCCATAGATGATGCTTTGACGAACAATACTCAGACAAAATCTATTCCTGTAAGGGTTGAAGTCGATGTTAAGTGGCAGCCATTTTATCTTGAATACTGCGTGTTAGTCGACGAAGAGCAAATCAGCCAGGGCCAACGAACAACCAAAGACATTGAACAGCAAGTACCCGAGTTCGCCGTACCTAAAGGCAATAAAATCAGCATGGTCGGCTTGGCGTCATTAGGGTTTAAGCTATTAAAAAGCGCTAAAGTGGTCAAAGCCTTATTAGCCGGAGCCAGTGTTGCCGCTTATTCATGGCTATTCTCGATTGAATTCGCCCTCGCCTTAATTGCCTGTTTAGTCTTTCATGAATATGGCCACATTAGAGCCATGAAACACTTTGGCATGAAAACCAAAGGCATTTATCTAATCCCCTTTATGGGCGGTTTAGCCTTAAGCGATGAGCGCATTAACACCCGCTGGCAAGATGTGGTCATCTCCATAATGGGCCCAACCTTCGGCTTACTCTTATCAATCGCTTGTTTGGTGGCCTACTGGGTCACAGGTAATGTGTTCTTTGCCGGACTTGCAGCCTTTAACGCATTACTCAACCTCTTTAACCTACTGCCCATTCTGCCCTTAGATGGTGGCCATATTTTAAAAAGCATCAGCTTTTCGATGAATAGCGTCACAGGGTTAATCGCCTGCGTTGCCGGAGCCGCTATTGGGGTATTTATCAGTTACAGCTTAGGCTTAGCTTTGTTGGGTTTCTTATTATTAATTGGTAGTGTAGAGATCGTTTTTGAGTGGCGCGGTCGTCATCAAAGTCATTTATTACCGCTAGACAGGTATGGTCAAATATTTTCAGCTATTTGGTATTTGCTCACGGTTAGCGCATTAATCGGTATTATTTGGGTTATAGCGGGTACAGGTGATGATATGTTGCGGATGCCACTAGAGATTTTGAAAAGCTAATTGGGGTATTACTTGGTCGGTTAATTAAGACTAATATTTCATGTTTACTAATTGCCTGACGCAGGAATGTTCAGGATGAACGGAGTTTTTACCTCTTCGATTTAGCTTCGTTTATAGCAAGTAACCAAAATCAATAAGATCTTTTTGAATCTTTCAGATTCTATTTGAATTGAGGACATCGAGACTCTTTCTCCGAGAACCCGTGAGCTTGGCATGGATGCCACGCTAGCTTTCGTTGGGCCAGGGACGGCCCATCGGAAGCGATAGGTCTTTTTGATAATGGCCGAAGCAGACTACAAACGCGGTAAAAAGCTGGATCGTTCCCTATCGAAAATATGCGCTTTTCAGCATTTTTAATCTGGGGCGCTGCGGGATTGTTAAGGGGGACAAGCGCTTTCCCCCTTAACTCGGGTGTGGGCGAAGCGCCACGACTTATCTCGGCCGTTTAGGCCGCAAAATAAAACAAGCTTAAAGCTCAAACACATTGGTCATCACTTTATACAACTCTGTCCCTTGATGAACAGACGCCGACGCAAAATGCAAAATAGGCACGCAGTCTTTATCTAAACTCAGCGGTGTCAACGCCTTGTCTGAACCGTATAAATCTAAACGTAAGATATTCACCAACGGCTCACCCGCCAATAACGGTTCGCCCACTGTGGCACAGTACTCAACCATGCCAGATTGCGGTGCATGAAACTTTTTATAATCTTTTAAGTAACACCCATAACGCGGCATTTCAGCCGGCAAAACAGGTTTTTTAATCACCCCACGATGGCTCAAATAAGCCAAAATACCGTTAGCATCGACTAAAGCATCCGCCATATCAATACGCTCTTGGCTGGCAAGTTCAAGGGTAAACGCAGCGACTGGCACCTCAAAATGACGACCTTTACTCGCAGCATGATCAGTCAGTTGCCACCAGGGACAAAACGCTGCCTCATCCATGGCGCCACCAAAACTATTTGGAATGATCAAACTGTAAGGAATAGAGAAAAACTTAACGGAATCGATATCATATTCAGGACAATAAAGGTGTTTACAGGATTTTGGCCCAGTATGTAAATCAAGCACAATATCAGCCTGATGGGCCAGTGACTGTAAACTTACCGCTAAACGATGGCCTGTTGTGATGCCCCAAGGCTGTTGTAACTTGGTGTAACAAGCCTCAGTTAGCGTAGCCTTAAACGACATAATCAACTCATCATTGGATAAATTTTGATGCTGTTCATACCAGGCGGCGATGTCGATTTTATGGTCTAAATACTCACGATTCCAATTAACACCGGTTATTGGGTCGAATCGTCCTAAGGTAAACTCACCACTTTTTTGATTAATCCCCAGCGGGTTAGCTAAAGGGGCGAACACAATATCCCCTAAAATATCCAGCCCTTCTAACAAGTTCATTAGTTGATAAATTACCGCATTGCCCTGCACTTCAGCACCGTGAACATTGGCTTGAACGTATACTTTCGGTGCGCGGCTGTCAGTGCCTTTAAAGGTGAATAAAGGCACATCAAGGGGTTGTCCTGCCGCAAGTTCACCCACATTCAGTGATGTGCGCAAAGCTTTAGTCATCATTTTACTTGTCATAGATTACTCGAAAAGATTTTGATGCAATGCTTTAACAACGTCTGCGGCTTGCGCTTCATCAATTAATACACATAAATTATGTGGGCTAGCACCTTGGCATATCATACGGACATTGTATTTTTCTAATACTTGAAAGACTCGACTACAAATGCCCGCTGTAGAAGCAATTCTATTACCAATAATGGCCACTAAGGCTAAGTTATCTTCCACTCTCACTCGGCAATGTTGTGATAACTCTTGTAATAACGATTCACTTAATAAACCTTGGCCACTTGAGTCTGAACCAGTTTTATCTAGGGTTAACGACACGTTCACTTCTGAGGTGGTGATCAAATCAACCGATATTTTGTGGCGCGCTAAAGTCGCAAAGGTTTCAGCTAAAAAGCCCTGGGCATGAAGCATCTGTAAGCTATGCAGGTTTAATAATGTTTGGTCTCGTCTTAGCGCAACCGCACGATAAACAGGGGCATTATCAACTTGATGACGGATCCAGGTTCCACCTAATTCAGGGGCTTTGCTCGAGCCAACAAACACTTGAATCTGCTGACGCACTGCTGGAAGTATAGTGGCAGGATGCAATACTTTAGCACCAAAAGTAGCCATTTCAGCAGCTTCATTAAAACTGATTTCAGCTATCGGGCGTGCATTAGGTGCCAATCGCGGGTCTGTAGTATAAATACCCGCAACATCAGTCCAAATTTCTACCGCATGGGCAGACAAAGCCTCAGCCAATAACGCGGCTGAGTAATCACTGCCGCCGCGGCCTAATGTGGTGGTGCGGCCCTGTTCATCAGCCCCTATAAATCCTTGGGTAACAATAATGCTGGTGCTTAACAGCGGTTGTAAAAAATCACCCGATAAATTAGCAATGTGTTCAATTTGAGGTTCTGCACGACCAAAATGGCTATCGGTACGTAGCACTTGGCGTACATCAAAAGCCTGAGAAGATGTGCCCTTTTCACGGATAACAGCTGAGAACAATACTGACGAACAATGCTCTCCCATAGAAAGCAATTCATCCATAGCCGCTTTGCTGCGGTCAAGAATTAATGACTCACTTAACACTGACATTCGGCTCAATAACTTATCAATTTGCGCTGCAATATCTTGTGGCTGAGCAAGTTCATCAATAATACGATATTGAATTTGGGCAACTTGTTTAAGCAAGCTTAGACGACGTTCGTCATTCACATTAGCACTGGTAAGCTCAACTAATAAGTTGGTTACACCACTGGATGCACTGACCACCACTAAACGGGTATTAGGATTGGATAAAACGATATCTGCGCAGCGGCTCATTGCAGAATAATCTGCTACAGAGGTTCCGCCAAACTTGGCTACAACTAATTGATTTAACGACATGTAATACACTCCGAACTAAACTTCGTTCGAAGAGCCTGGTGCAAAGATAACGCACCCTAAAAGAAGGGAAACAGCAATCACCACCAGAAGCTCTCCACCAAATAACAGGTGACAATCGCTAGGATTCAACCTAATCGACCGATAAATAAGTTAACCAAATCTTATTGTATCTCGGCGTTAATCTCCCTCGTAAGCTGTCATGGGAATTGGTCTTCCTCAAGCTTACTACCTAGTTAACGCTCCTCTTCTGTGCCTCCCTAAGGAGGGATGAGCAAAATAACAATAAACCTAAGGCTAAGTCAATGCACAACACTGCAAGTTGAGAAAAAATAAACAAGTGCATTATTTCATTTGGCGTACAATAAAGGTTTTCAAGTAAAAATAGCGAGTTGATCGCTGCTAGGTATTAACCTCAATAGAGTATTAGCTATTTAAAAGAATCCAATAACAGTAGCTGTCAAAAAAGCACTTAGATGCGGTTTTGGGTAGGAAAAGATAATATTGTAAATATAGGCCACTGATTGCGAGGTAGCGCAGGACTCCAAAACAAAAATCAGTCGTTGGTATTAGCTCACCACATCCATTTGTTAAATTTATTGTCCCACTAAAAAATTAACAAATAAAATAAAAACGATTTAACAAAACTCAGGGAAATCACTGACTAAACATAAACGTTGATTGAACGCCCCCAACTGTATCTCGTCCTTGTGTTGATCAAAGCAGGCTACAAGCGATAGTAAACCTTGATTCACATAATAAATTGCATGTTGCTTAAACTCCCTTCCCAGCTCAACAGCCTGATTTTTATCAATAAAAACAGCCCAGCTTTTTTCAACATGTGAAAAGTCAGGTGCAATACCCATTAAGCTTCGATAAGGACTTTGATATTGAAGGATTTTTAGTTGAAGCTCGCGATCTAACAGACGGTTTTGACTTGGGGTAAGTAAGCATCCCAATGGGTTATAAGCAGTAATTATAGCGAAAGAAAAATCATTAGATAAAGACTGAGTTAGCAAAAAATGCGTTTTTTGATAGTCCTGCCACACAGTATCGATAACATTTTCCATAATAAATCCCATTAAATGAGCTCAAAAGAGTGTAGCAGAAAGGGGTTAATAGCGAAAGAAGTGTAACTTTGATCATAATAAAATATACACTTAATCATTTTAAATCAGTAAATTAAGTACAGGTTTACTCATTTATTAAACTAAATAAATTATTATTTTTAACATTTAATTTGTTAACAAATACAAATAAAGGGTACAATAGCCATCAGTTACTCATTAATCGTCACAAAAAGCAGATTCTAAGACTATTTTTTACGATTAATATTATTAAACTAAGACTTTATCACCGTACTGTTACTGTAATATTGTTATGTAGCTGTTTAAAAATTTCATTTTAGTTATACCTAAATAGGAACTTTTAACTATCTTTAAGTTCACAGTCTACAGTGGTACGAATCTTTGCCACGATAATAGCTTTTTTAAGTCTCAGTAAAAGCTCACTCTACGTCATTGCTTCACTAGCAATTAAAACAGTAAAGAATGAGAGAGTGTTTAAACTCAAGGTAGACAGTGTTAAACGCCAATAATCCAGAATTTTTAACGTATGCAGTTAAGCGTACGTATAACGCTAGCTTCAATGCTAGATAACAAATTTATTAATTTTTAGGTAATTTTATTATGCAAAATCCACATATTTTAATTGTTGAAGATGAAGCCGTAACCCGTAACACCCTACGTAGCATATTTGAAGCGGAAGGTTATGTTGTTACTGAAGCTAATGATGGCGCAGAAATGCACAAAGCCATGCTTGAAAATAAGATCAACCTAGTGGTTATGGACATCAACTTACCAGGTAAAAATGGTTTATTACTTGCCCGTGAATTACGTGAAATCAATAACATTGGTTTAATCTTTCTAACGGGTCGTGATAACGAAGTTGATAAAATTTTAGGCCTAGAAATTGGCGCTGATGATTACATCACTAAGCCATTTAACCCACGCGAACTAACCATTCGTGCACGTAACTTATTAACTCGCGTAAACAGTGCAGTGGCTGAAAGTGAAGAGAAAGGCTCGGTTGAATACTACCGCTTCAATGGTTGGAGTTTAGAAATCAATAGCCGTTCGTTAGTTAATCCACAAGGTGAATCTTATAAATTACCACGCAGTGAATTCCGTGCCATGCTTCACTTTGTAGAAAACCCAGGTAAAATATTAACCCGCGCCGATCTGCTAATGAAAATGACTGGCCGTGAGCTTAAACCACATGATCGCACCGTTGATGTAACAATTCGTCGTATTCGTAAGCACTTTGAAAGCTTAGCTGATACGCCTGAAATCATCGCGACTATCCACGGTGAAGGCTACCGTTTTTGTGGTCACTTAGAAGATTAAGTATTAGCCATTACACATGGATAAGATAAAATAAAACCGAGCATATTTCGCTCGGTTTTTTTATGTCGGTGATAATTGTAGTGGAATCATAAGTCAGCGATATCAGCCACAAATAATTTGCTTCATTTATACCTGATATCTAATATATCGTTACCTGCTGCTTACTCACTTTAAATGGATTAATCCTTCATGGCCAATAAGTTACTATTACTGACTCGCGAAAATGAAATTTATCGAGAGTTAATAACCCAATGTAAACTACCGGACTTAATTATCTTAAATGACGCGTCAGACAGTATTATTGAAGCTGATATTTGGTTTGCTGAACCAGCCCTTGCTGCACCATTAATCGATCGAGCTAAAAATTTACGTTGGTTGCAATCAACCTTTGCAGGTGTAGATAAACTTGTGATGCCAGCACTGCGACGTGACTATCAACTGACTAATGTTCGAGGTATTTTTGGCCCATTAATGAGTGAGTATTTATTTGGTTATTTACTCGCCCACCAGCGTGAACACCATAAATATAAACAGCAACAACAGCAACAAAATTGGTTACCAGGAAGCTATAAAACTCTTCAAGGGCAACACTTATTGCTGCTCGGCACAGGGTCCATTGCACAGCATATTGCAGCAACAGCTAAGCATTTTGGCATGGTGGTGACAGGGATAAATCGATTAGGTACTGCTACACATGGATTTGATCAGGTCGATAGTATTGATAACTTAGCTTGTCATCTTCGACAAGCTGATGTAGTCGCCAGCATTTTGCCCAATACCCCTGACACCGATAATATTCTCAACCAGCAAAACTTAAGTTTGTTAAAACCTGCAGCCATCATTTTCAATTTAGGCCGTGGCAATGTACTTGATTTAAATGCACTCACAGCCCAGTTAAACCAAACGCCAAATCAACAGGCTATTTTGGACGTATTTACTCAAGAGCCCTTGCCTAAAACGCACCCTATTTGGTCATGTGCTAACGCAATTATCACCCCCCACATTGCTGCACCTAGCTTTCCTGCACAAATTGTTGCGTTATTTAGCAGCAACTATCACTTGTGGCGCAATCAACAACCGTTAAACTATGTTATCGATTTTGATAAAGGCTATTAAAGATCAACAGCTTAATTTAATTCTGCATATTACAGATATGATATAAACAATAAATGTCGTATTTTTGCCCAAAAAGTTATTGCCAATGATAACCGTTTTCATTTAGAATTAGATTCAACCTAGGGAGATGCATTGTTAATATCCCTTTTTCATCTGAGTTCTAGAGGCTGATATGTACGTTTGTCTTTGTCATGCAATTACAGATAAACAAATTAAAGAAGCTGTACGCCAAGGCGATTGCTCGTTAGCAGATGTCAGAAAGCGTTTAGGTGTCGCCGATCAATGTGGTAAATGTGCCAGAATGGCGAGCCAGATTATTAGTACTCAATTAGAGTTTGAGCCAAACTTCTATGAAGTAGCCTAAACCACAATATTATTTCAAATCCTAATTCAATAAAAATGCAGCCAAATGGCTGCATTTTTATTTTTAATTTAAAGCAACAGCGTCTGCTAACTTATGGTTAGCTCGCCATTGCGATAATTACTCTGCATTATCATCAGACGCGCTGTCGCCAATATTACTGTCATTGGCAATACCAACAGTTTCAATATCAACACTGTCTACCCGCTGTAAGCCTCTTGGCAGTTTAGCTCCACGTCGACCACGTTCACCGCGGTAATGTTCTAAATCACTGGCTTTAAGGGTTAACTTACGTTTGCCCGCCCACAAGGTCACAGCAGCACCACTTGGCACTACGTTTAAGTGCATCAGTAATTCTTCACGATTTTTAGCACGCTCTGTGGGAATACCAATAATTTTATTGCCCTTACCTTTAGATAATTGTGGCAATGCATCTAAACTGAACATCAGCATACGCCCCTCACTGGTAATGGCTAATAAAGCATCGTTAGCACCTTTAGTAATAAGCTTAGGCGTAAGCACCTGGGCATTGGCTGGCAAAGATAATAAAGCTTTACCGGCTTTATTACGACTCACCATGTCAGAGTAGGCACCTATAAAGCCATAACCTGCGTCACTGGCTAATAGGTAACATTGTTCGTCCTCACCCATAATCACATGGCGCATAACAGCCCCTGGCGCCATATTAAAGCGAGTCGTAATCGGCTCACCCTGGCTTCTAGCTGATGGCAAGGTGTGGCTGTCGGTGGCAAATGCACGACCTGACGAATCGACAAATACAGCAGCCTGGTTACTTTTACCTATGGCGCTGCACAAGTAACTGTCACCCGCTTTATAGCTTAAGCTTTCTGGATCAACATCATGGCCTTTAGCACAGCGTACCCAGCCTTTATCAGACAATACTACGGTAACCGCTTCTGTTGGAATAAGTTCTTGTTCTGTTAACGCTTTTGATTCTTTACGCTGAATAATTGGCGAGCGACGATCGTCACCATATGTTTCACCATCTTGAATTAACTCTTTTTTCACTAAGGTTTTTAAGCGGCGATCTGAACTTAAAATCAGTTCTAACTTATCACGCTCAGCCATTAGTTCGTCTTGCTCGGCTTTGATTTTAAATTCTTCTAGCTTGCCAAGGTGACGTAGTTTTAACTCTAAAATTGATTCAGCTTGCTTGTCACTTAAGTTAAAACGCGCCATTAACTCCGCTTTAGGATCATCATGAAAGCGAATAATTTCAATTACTTCATCGATGTTTAAAAACGCGACCATTAAGGCTTCAAGAATATGCAGACGTGCAATCACTTTGTCTAAACGGAATTGTAAGCGACGGGTAACCGTTGACACCTGGTACTCTAACCATTCTGTTAACATGGCCAGCAAGCCTTTCACCTGCGGGCGACCATCTAAGCCAAGCACGTTCAAGTTGATCCGAAAACTTTTCTCTAAATCCGTGGTGGCAAATAGGTGAGTCATTAATTGATCGCAATCAACTCGATTTGAACGCGGAACAACAACTAACCTAACAGGGTTTTCATGGTCAGACTCATCACGTAAATCGCTGACCATTGGCAATTTCTTTGCCTGCATTTGCAAGGCAATTTGTTCTAAAATCTTGCCGCTGCCTGCTTGGTGTGGCAGTGAAGTGATAATAATTTCATGGTTATCAATGCTGTATACCGCACGCATTTTAATTGAACCACGACCCGTTTCATAAATTTTAGCAATGTCAGCACTGGGGGTAATAATTTCTGCTTCTGTTGGATAATCTGGCCCTGGCACCAGTTCCATTAAGCGGGCTAAATCGGCTTTAGGGTTATCTAATAACTCCACACAGGCAGAGACTAATTCACGCACGTTATGTGGTGGAATATCTGTCGCCATACCAACCGCAATACCGGTAATGCCGTTAAGTAAAATATGCGGTAATCGAGCCGGTAATGTTTTAGGCTCCTTCATGGTGCCATCAAAGTTAACGCCCCACTCTACTGTGCCTTGGCCTAGCTCTGACAATAATACTTCTGAAAATTTAGACAGTGTAGCTTCGGTATAACGCATCGCAGCAAACGACTTAGGATCATCTGGGGCACCCCAGTTACCTTGACCTTTTACTAGCGGATAACGATATGAGAAGGGTTGAGCCATTAATACCATGGCTTCATAACATGCGCTGTCACCATGGGGGTGATATTTACCTAATACGTCACCGACCGTACGCGCTGACTTTTTAGGTTTAGATTGCGCATTAAGGCCAAGTTCGCTCATGGCATAAATGATACGACGCTGCACTGGCTTTAAACCATCACCGATATGCGGCAATGCACGATCCATGATCACGTACATTGAATAATTTAAATAAGCCTCTTCGGTGAATCGGCGCAGTGGCATTTGCTCAACGCCATCTAAGCTTAATTCAATCGCATCACTCATCTGTGCTTTCCTGTATTGGATCAGCGGCTTTATAGAACAAACGATATACGTTGCCCTTTAAGTCGTCTGAAATGTAAATTGCGCCATCTGGTGCAGTTAGCAAATCAAATGGTCGGGCGACGGGAAACTCTCCGTCTAAAAAGCTCACTACGGTTTCCTGGTGTGCAATAGCTGTTTTTGGCAGGCTGTTGTCTAGTGTCAGCATAACTATTTGATAACCCACTTTACTTGAACGGTTCCATGAACCATTTTCAGCCACAAACAACTGTTGTTGATAACGTTCTGGAAATTGGGTGCCGGTATAAAAATGCAATCCGGTTGGGGCAACATGGGCCGGTAATTCAAAAATAGGTGCAGTGATTTTTAAATTGGTCGGCTTATCATAAGCGGGCTCTTTAATCGTGCTGGCATGGATATAGGGAAAACCAAAATGGGCGCCTTTTATATCAAGTCGATTAATCTCATCGGCGGGCAAATTGTCACCCATCCAGTTGCGGCCAAGATCTGCAAACCACATTTGTTTAGTATCAGGCTCCCAATCAAAACCGGTCACACTGCGAATACCCAAAGCAACTTGCTCACTGGCACCCGTTTGCACATTAATGGCTAGCACACTGCCATAGGGAGCTGGTGCTTCACACACATTGCAGGGCATGCCTAAGGCTATATATAACCGTCCATCTGGACCAAAACGCATCGCTCGGCTGTAGCGTTTATCTAAATCTGGCAAATTTGAATAGACTTCTTTAGCGCGAGAGGGACGACGTAAACGATCTTCAATCTCCTCATATTTGATAATTCGGTCTTCTTCACTGACATAAAGATCGCCTTTATAAAAGGCTAAAGCATCTGGGTTTTCTAATCCTCTGGCGATAACATATCGTTTATCGACCTGACCATCCTGATCATTATCAACCAATGCGTAAATGGTGCCATTTTTTTGCGAGCCCACAAATAAGGTGCCATGATCACCTAATGCCATTTGCTTAATATCGCCTAAATCAGAGGCATACAAGGAAAGGCCAAAACCTTTGGTCACAGTAATCATCACAGATTGAGCCGCATGAACAGGGTTAACAAGCATTGTGCTAAAACCTAATAATGCACAAGCTTTTACTGCCCATAGCCAACTCAACCAAAGTGATTTCGATTTGATATACAACATGTAATTATTCATTTGCCTCTAATTTTTATTATTGGCGGTCAAAAAACCATTAAAAAATGTTCCCAGTAAACTTGCTCAATAAAAGCAACAGCTTAAACCTGAGCTAAGTCACCTTTGGTTTCTAACCAGCTCTTTCTATCAGATGAACGTTTTTTAGCAAGCAACATATCCATTAGTGCATCGGTGCCATCGTCATCACCTATGGTGAGCTGCACTAAACGGCGAGTATTGGGATCCATCGTTGTTTCGCGTAATTGTAATGGGTTCATTTCACCTAGACCTTTAAATCGCGTGACTTGAACTTTACCTTTTTTCTTTTCAGCGATAATACGATCCAAAATACCCGTTTTTTCTGCTTCATCTAAAGCGTAAAACACCTCTTTACCTAAATCGATACGGAACAAAGGCGGCATAGCAATATACACATGGCCCTTTTCGACTAATACTCGGTAGTGTTTTAAAAATAAGGCACAAAGCAAGGTGGCGATATGCAACCCATCCGAGTCAGCATCAGCTAAAATACAGATTTTACCATAACGTAACTCATCGATATTAGCACTATCAGGGTCACAGCCTATCGCGACAGAAATATCATGTACTTCTTGGGAGGCTAATACTTGCGCCGAATCCACTTCCCAGGTATTTAAAATTTTACCCCGCAGCGGCATAATTGCCTGAAATTCACGGTCGCGAGCTTGTTTGGCACTGCCACCAGCAGAGTCACCTTCCACTAAAAATAACTCGCCGCGCATAGGGTCTTGACCCGAGCAGTCGGTTAACTTACCCGGTAATGCAGGCCCAGAAGTGACTTTTTTACGGGCTACTTTTTTAGCGGCTTTAAGACGACGTTGGGCGTTGCTAATACATAATTCAGCTAATTGTTCCGCTAACTCAGTATTAGAATTCAGCCATAACGAAAATGCATCACGCACAATACCTGATACAAATGCTGAACTTTGACGGCTAGAGAGTTTCTCTTTAGTTTGCCCAGCAAATTGAGGGTCTTGCATTTTGATGGAGACAATAAATGCCGCTTTATCCCAAATATCTTCAGGGGATAACTTGATACCACGGGGAACTAAGTTGCGAAACTCACAAAACTCACGCATCGACTCTAATAGACCTTGTCTAAAGCCGTTAACATGGGTACCTCCTAATGGAGTGGGAATTAAGTTTACATAACTTTCGTTAAGACTTTCACCACCTTCAGGTAACCAGGTAATCGCCCATTCGGCGGCTTCTAATTCACCTTTAAAATTGCCGACAAAAGGCTCTTCGGGTAATAACACTGAATCTTTAACGGCTTCTTTTAAATAATCTGTTAAGCCACTTTCATAAAACCACTCATGGACTTCACCGTTGTGTTTATTGGTGAATTTAATTCTAAGTCCTGGGCACAATACGGCTTTAGCACGTAGAATATAAATAAGCTTAGTCGTTGAAAAGTTAGCAGAATCAAAATAGCTACTGTCAGGCCAGAAATGAACGCTGGTGCCCGTATTACGACGACCGCAAGTGCCTGTTACGGTTAACTCCTCTACTTTGAAGCCATTTTCAAAGGCCATTTCATAGATTTGAGCATCACGGCGAACCGTTATCTGAACCTGGTAGACAGCGCGTTAACAACAGAAATACCTACCCCGTGTAAACCGCCTGAAAATTGATAGTTCTTATTAGAAAACTTACCACCCGCGTGCAGCTTGGTGAGAATAAGCTCAACCCGGGATCCCCTCTTCAGGATGAATGTCGACTGGCATACCGCGGCCATCATCGGTCACTTCCAATGAGTTATCAGTGTGTAATGTCACTTCAATTTTTGATGCATGTCCTGCAAGTGCTTCATCGACACTGTTATCGATGACTTCTTGGCCCAAATGATTGGGACGAGTTGTATCGGTATACATGCCCGGACGGCGTTTAACCGGGTCAAGTCCGTTAAGGACTTCAATTGCATCTGATGTATATTGATTAGTCATATTCCACACATTTTTGTTATTCACTCAACCAAAGCGGAGTGTTGATTATTAAGGCAGCTGAAGAAATCGACAAATTTTATCAAGCTGTTGCTCGTATCCCACAAAGCTGTGGTCGCCATTAGGTTCTAGATGTAATTCACAGCAATGATACTTGTGCAAAGCCTGACGATAATCTAACACTTCATCACCAGTTTGCAACAAAACCAAGAATCTATCAGGGTGGTTAATGGCACTTGTATCATATTGCGCTACGGCAATACGATCTTCAGGTAACACCTGATAATGCTCGTCAATATGAGGATTATATTGAGGCCCTAAAAACTCTTCAAATAAATCATACGGTTTTACTGCTGGGTTTACTAATACTGCTTTTCCACCATACTTTTCGGCTAAAAAACTGGCAAAATATCCACCAAGAGACGAACCAATAAATCGAACAGGCTGACTTTTTGCGAGTGCTTGTTCGGTTATCTCTGTTAACAATGCCATCGCGGCATGGATAGATGTGGGTACTTGTGGCTGAAAAAATGCTAAATCTGGATAATATTGCTTAATATATTTTGCTGTTTTCAGCGCTTTATCTGACTGATTTGAACTATTGAATCCATGTATATAAAGCAGCATATATCCTCACGCCACGGTTAATTTACATTAACGCGCATTCACAAAGCTTACTAAAAAGTAGTGGGTCGAAAGAAGTTAGTAACCGCTGGCTTCATTGTCTGGTGTGAAATGATCGCCTGCAACACGATGAACCTCAGAGTGAATGCTACCATCGCAAAGCAGCTCCAGCAAACGATAACCTGGTTGAACGTCATCTAAAGCGAAATGTTCGGATAAAGGCTTAAATTGTATACAGGTGGAAGGGGTCGCCATTAATGCTATTGCCCCATGTGGACCTTGGTGATATTGGTTTATCTGCTGATGCACATGCCCCCAAAGTAAGCCTTTGACTTGTGGGTATTGACTCACTCTTTGGATAAAGTCGTTACCATTAGCCATACAGTGTTGATCTAACCAGCCACATCGCATCAAAATGGGATTATGATGCATAACCAGTAATACATGCTTATCCGGCTCAGCTTTAATGGCGGCATCAATGATGGAAAACTGCGTTTCTCCCATAAAACCACCAGGTTTACCGCGAACCGTAGAATCCAACATTAAAATTTGCCATTTACCCGCAATTATTCGTTGCTGGCCAAAAACATGAGCGCCTTGCATGTGTAACGTCATCATACGAGGGTCGTCATGATTACCAGGTAAATAATGACAGGGCAATTGGGCAGATGATATTTGGCGAACAAAATTATGATAAGAAGTGGCTGAGTAGTCTTGGCTAATATCACCAGAGGCGATCAGTAAATCGGCAGTAGCAGAAGAAGCCAAAAAAGTATCAATAACGGCCTGTAGACTTTGAGCTGTGTTTACACCTAAAAGCTTAGATTCAGGATCGGCAAAAAGGTGCGGGTCCGTAACTTGGACCAATCGCACCGATTGATTTTCCTCAAAAGTGTATTTCACAGCTGGTTTCAGCACGTACAATTCCCGAATATATCGTTGTTAAGCAAGTCACGAAAAAGTAATACTGTGACAACCTATCTTAAGTAGCTCTTCTAAAAATGCATTCACTTGAAACTTTTCATCGGCCTGATGCATATCTATATTAGGATAATCATATACCGGTTTAAAACTAAAAATCTGTTGACTAGTTAACACTTCTGCTAATTGAGCGTCATGATATATTCTTACCACCACTTTCGGGGATGACACAAATAAGCTGTGTGGTAAGCTGCGTGAAATCTCAACTAATTGGGTATATCGAGTATTCTCAATCAATGTCACAGCCAATGAACCAAACTCACCTTCAACTACCCAAGAGGTATCGATTTCACTCGCGTCTGGCAACCATTTTAAAATCAACGCATAGTTTCGCCCACATAATGCTAAAAAAGCACTGACGTTGGGTTGGTATCGAGTTTTGCCTTGCGAACTTAACTGTGCCAATTGATCCACTTCACCTCAAATATATAATCCGTTGTGTTAACCTAATCGACTTGATTCTGGTATTGCTGATAATTCAACATCAACCACTGAATACCCAGTACAGTTGATGCATTATCTATTCGACCAGACTTCACCCAATCATAAGCTTGTTCACGACTAACCACATGGACTTTAATGTCTTCATTTTCGCTATCAAGCCCATGAATGCCTTTGGCTTGACTAGCATCAACTCGTCCAAGATACATATAAAACCGCTCGCTGGTACCACCAGGGCTGACAAGATAACTATTTATATAGTCAATATGACTGGCAATTAAGCCTGACTCTTCAAATAATTCCCTTGTCGCGACTTGCTCTGGTTTTTCGCCAGGCTCGATCATACCTGCCACAAGCTCAAGAAGCCAGATTGATTTAGTACTTGCTAATGCAGGCACGCGTAATTGTTCGATTAATACGACTTGATCTCGAATTGGATCATAAGGCAGCACCACAACAGCATTACCACGTTCAAATACTTCCCGAGTGACTTCTCCACTCCAGCCTCCAGCAAACAACTTATGTTTAAAGCGATATTCGTCTAACCGGAAAAAACCTTGGTAGAGCACTCGTTTAGACAAGAGTTCAAAGTCATTGTCCGCATCAAAATTGACGGTTGCTATTGTATTTTTCATAAAAAACCCAATGTTAAGCTGATAGATGGTTAAAAAAGTCTTCACCACCTAAAAAGATGAAATGAATTGAATTATTGTTGAGGTTGCCTAGTGTGAAATAAAATCTGTTACACTTCAAAGTTGACTTAAAACGATAATTTTTTAATAGTCCATGGTGTAGCATTTTACTTCTATCGAATAAAGCTCACTTTGGCCAACTATAAGCCAGTTAAACTTAGAAGCAAAATCACTTTTAAGCTGTGACACCAGACAAATGTAAATACATTAAAGTACCATCATTTGTGATGCTTCTTTTTAAGTAATAGTGTTTACAAAAAATTTAAGCTTTATCGCAATCTCGACTCAAATTGCGCTAAATGCCGCCACTATTTGTCACATTAATCATTTGATTAAGTGCATTGAAATCTACCTATCCAGGCTAATGCCATTTATAACAGATAGGTTTAATAATGAGTTCGTTATATCTTTAACTACGATATTTAAGCATTGTCTAAAAGGGCAGAAAATGAAATTCAAAATGGGTACTCTATACGCAGCATTATCATTTGCAGTGTTCGCGCCAACTGTACAAGCTGACGATTTAATGCAAATTTACCAACAAGCTCTCACCAGCGATCCTATCGTATTGCAAGCACAAGCTCAGCGTGATGCATTATACGAGAGCATTGAAGAAAATCGCGCCCCTTTACTACCAACAATCAGTGCGACTGTCGGTTACTCAAAAGCATGGAATAAGTATGAAGGTGAGTCAAGAATTGAGCCCGAGGGGCTAACTGGTGGTGTAAAACTAAGCCAGTTAATATACGACCACAGTGCCTGGGTAGGTTTAGATCTTGCTGAAATGGCTGCATCGCAAGCCGATGCTTCTTATGCATCAGCATTACAGTCACTTATCACTCGCGTGACCAATGCTTATTTCAACGTATTAACCGCTAAAGATAACTTTGAATTCCAAGGTGCCGAAAAAGCGGCCATTGAGCGCCAGCTTGAACAAACTAAGCAACGCTTTGCGGTGGGTTTAACCGCTATTACTGATGTCCATGAAGCGCAGGCACAGTACGATTTAGCCTCTGCACAAGAGATTTTAGCTGAAAACACGCTAGCCAATAGTTATGAAGCACTGCGTGAAATAACGGGTATCGATCATAAATCAATTAACATTCTCGACACCAACCGCTTTTCAGCAGGCACTCCAGCACCCGCCAGCTCTAGTGACTGGTTAAAAATGGCAGAAACTAGCAGCCTAGCATTGCTTGCTCAGCGTATCGGTAAAGACATCGCCAGTGAGACGATTAAGCTTTACAAAGCGGGTCACATGCCATCGCTAAGCTTAGATGCTGGTTACACTAAAGGGCTTGAGCAACAACCGACACCAGACTATGACAACGCGAATATTGGTATCACTTTACGTGTACCTATCTTTGAAGGTTTTAAAGTTTCTTCACAGGTTAAGAAAGCACAATATCAATATGTTGAAGCCAGTGAAAAGCTAGAGCAAACTCACCGTGGTGTCGTTAAAGATGTACGTAATAACTTTAACAACGTCAATGCTTCAATCAGTTCAATCAGAGCATATGAGCAGTCAGTGGTATCGTCTGAAAGTGCACTAAAAGCCACTCAAGCTGGTTTTGAAGTGGGCACGCGTACCATTGTTGACGTATTAAATCGTACCCGTGACTTATACGATTCAAAACGTAAGTTGTCTGATGCCCGTTACGGTTACATCAATTCTATCGTGGCCCTAAAACAAGCTGCGGGCACTTTGAATGAAGATGACGTAATTGCGATTAACAATGGCTTAATTAGTCAGTAATCATAATATCGTTCGTCTAATAAAAATGGCCCTTCAAGGGCCATTTTTATTATCTGTAATGTGATGTCTATCATTAAAAAACAAAAAACCAGCCGATTGGCTGGTTTTTCTATATAAGCTTTGGACACTTAGCTAGAGATTAGCCCTGTGGGCGCATCGCTGGGAATAAAATAACATCACGAATGGTATGAGTGTTAGTAAACAACATCACCAAACGGTCGATACCAATACCCTGACCCGCTGTAGGCGGCAAGCCGTGCTCTAGTGCAGTAATATAGTCTGCATCATAAAACATTGCTTCATCATCACCAGCATCTTTAGCGTCAACCTGTGCTTTAAAGCGGCTGTCCTGGTCTTCTGCATCATTAAGCTCAGAGAAACCATTAGCCACTTCACGGCCGCCAATAAAGAACTCAAAACGGTCAGTGATAAAATGATTGTCATCATTGCGACGCGCTAGAGGTGAAATGTCCGCTGGATAACCGGTAATGAATGTAGGTTGCATTAGCTGAGTTTCTGCGGTTTCGCCAAAGATTTCTTCTAACAGTTGGCCACAAGTCCAGAACTTCTCAATTTTCATCCCAATGCTTTTGGCAAGGGTACGCATAAATTCAACGTCTTTAACTTCTTCATAAGTCATAGACTGAATGGTTGCGTTATCTGGATTGTATTTCTTTATCGCATCTAACATGCTTAAACGTGCGTAAGGGCCACCAAAGTCAACAGTATGTTCACCGTATGGAAGTTGTGGAGAGCCGCACAATTCAGTCGCGATAGAGCTTAACATCTCTTCAGTTAAGTCCATAAGGTCATTGAAATCAGCGTATGCCATATAGAATTCCATCATAGTGAATTCTGGGTTATGGCGTGGCGATAAGCCTTCGTTACGGAAGTTACGGTTAATTTCGAACACACGCTCAAAACCACCAACCACTAAACGCTTAAGGTAAAGCTCAGGCGCAATACGTAAGTACATCGCCATGTCTAATGCATTGTGATGTGTCGCAAAAGGACGTGCTGATGCACCACCTGGTATGCTGTGCATCATCGGTGTTTCAACTTCCATGAACTCTTTTTTGATCATGAAGTTACGAATAGCAGAAACCACTTTAGAACGCATAATGAAAGCATTACGTGAATCTTCGTTGACGATTAAATCAACGTAACGTTGACGGTAACGCGTTTCTTGGTCAGTTAAACCATGGAACTTTTCAGGTAATGGACGCAAAGCTTTAGTCAGTAATTGATACTGTTCCATGTTGACATATAAATCACCTTTACCTGACAGGTGTAGCTGACCAGTAACACCAATAATGTCACCAATGTCTAAGCCCTGGAATGTCTCTTTCAAGTCTTTTTGAACATCTTTACCCGCGTAAGCCTGAATACGACCGCTGACATCTTGAATCACTAAAAAAGGACCACGCTTAGCCATAACACGGCCAGCGATAGAGCGTTGAATGCCCATGCCTTCTAATTCTTCTTTAGTATGGTGACCGAACTCAGCTTCAATGTCGGCAGCTTTATGTTTTCGATCGAAGTTGTTTGGGTGACCATTTGCTGGGCAATTCGTGCGGATGTGATCCAGTTTTGCACGACGTTCTGCAATTAACTTGTTTTCATCTTGAGTGTGTTCAGTCATCTTCTTCTCTCGTTAAAGGCCAGATTTAAGGCTAGCTTCAATAAACTTGTCCAAATCGCCATCTAAAACGGTTTGGGTATTTCGGTTTTCAACACCGGTACGTAAATCCTTAATGCGCGAGTCATCTAATACGTATGAACGAATTTGACTGCCCCAACCAATATCAGACTTAGCGTCTTCAGCGGCTTGCTTATCGGCATTTTGTTTATACATTTCCAACTCGTACAACTTGGCTTTTAATTGCTTAAATGCCGAATCACGGTTTTTATGCTGTGAGCGGTCATTTTGACACTGCACCACTGTGTTAGTAGGAATATGGGTAATACGTACTGCAGAATCCGTTTTGTTAACATGTTGACCACCAGCGCCTGAGGCACGGTAAGTATCAATACGTAAATCAGAAGGATTAATATCAATTTCAATATCATCTTCGATTTCAGGGTAGACAAATACCGAGCAAAAAGAAGTATGGCGTTTACCTGATGAATCAAAAGGGGACTTACGCACTAAACGATGTACGCCCGTTTCTGTCCGCATCCATCCAAAGGCATACTCACCGGTAAACTTAATGGTTGCACCTTTAATACCAGCCACATCCCCAGCAGTCACTTCAATCAATTCAGGGCTAAAATTATGCGCTTCGCCCCAGCGTAAATACATACGCAGTACCATATTGGCCCAATCTTGAGCTTCTGTTCCGCCTGAACCTGATTGAATATCAAGATAACAACTTGCCGCATCATTTTTGCCTGCAAACATACGGCGAAACTCTAAATCGGCTAGACGCACTTCAAGTTCAGCAATTTCGTTACTGGCATCATTGAAGGTTTCTTCATCGTCTTCTTCAATGGCTAATTCTAATAAACCAGCGATATCTTCAAGACCAGAATCCATATCATCGATGGTTTTTACAACGGCTTCAAGTGCTGAACGTTCTTTACCTAACGCTTGGGCGCGCTCAGGTTCATTCCACACTTCTGAACTCGCAAGCTCTTGGCTAACCTCTTCTAAACGCTCACTTTTAGCAGCGTAGTCAAAGGTACCCCCTAAGAAGTTCTGTGCGCTCGGCCAGCTCCTTAATTTTGAATTTTACCGGATTAACTTCAAACATGAATTTTCAACTTAAAAAATAGCGGTTAACAAAAGGTTTAACGGCGTATTTTACCCCATGCGCGTCACTAAACCTAGACCGAAGCAAGGTTAATTAAGCCGAATATATTTCAACTGTCTGCATCAAGATTTCAGATCCTAGCGACGCAGTAATCGTGAACCAAGATAAACCGATTTATTTCGACTCATAAAGCGTTAAATAAGTGACGCCAATAAGTAACACAGAATATAAAACGAATGAAAACACCTATATTTAAAACAGACTTAACAGCGTGCCAATAACAGCAAATCCAGCGACAAGCAGCACTATATTAGGCTTGAATATTTTCAGTAACCCAAACCCTAGCACCACTAACGCCATGTCGAGTGAACTGACTACCCCACTGCTAAATACAGGCTGGTACAAAGCCGCCAATAATAACCCCACCACAGCGGCATTGACCCCAGCCAACCCGCCAGCAATAACTGGACGTTGGCTAATGGCTCCCCAACTGTTTAACGCCACTAACATTAATAAAAATCCCGGCATAAAAATAGCAACCGTCGCCACAAGCGCACCTAAAATGGGAGATTCTTGCCAAATATCAGCCCCCAGAAAAGTGGCTAATGTAAACATGGGGCCAGGCACTGCCTGCGCTAACGCATAACCGGTTAAAAACCTGTCTTGAGTTACAAGTTCGCCAACATTAGCTTCAAGTAGCGGTAATACAACATGACCACCACCAAATACTAAACTGCCGACTTGATAAAACTGACCAAAAATTTGCCCAAGACTATCGGGCTGAGAAGCCAGCCAAAAAGAAGCGCTTAAGCCTAAAACAAAAATGGCTAACCACAATAGATTTAGCTTAATTTCAGGGGCGTCGGGAGATACATTATCACCGCGGGTGAGTACTAAAGCACCAATAATAGCCGCCACAATGAGTACCGCAATTTGTGTTAATAATGCCGGAAATAATAAAATACACGCGACAGTGGCTATCATTAAACATTGCGCTGTTTTACGTTGGCAAAATTGTTTAAACATAGTTAAAGTCGCATCAGCCACTACTACCACGGCAAGTAATTTTAAACCGTGAATAGCACCAGCAACCATATCCAGTTGCAGCCAACTGGCACTGGAAACAGCAAACAGAAATAACAGTAAAAATGAAGGAAGCGTAAAACCTAAGAATGCCGCCAATGCTCCAGTTAGCCCACCTTTATGGTAACCAATTGCAAAGCCTACTTGGCTTGAACCAGGCCCGGCATAAACTGGCTTAAGGCAACAAAGCTGGCGTATTGCTTGTCATCAAGCCAGTTCAAGTCTTGTACAAAGGTTTGTCTGAAATAACCAATATGTGCTGCTGGGCCGCCAAAACTGATTAAACCTAACGCTAAAAAACGACTAAAAATTTGCCACATATTGAATCCCTATTGCCTTGATGTCTTTTTAGTTTATGACATTAATATTAATACTTAATGACAGAGTGCGTCTTTCTCTAGCATCACCAGCACTTCATAATGATCCGTGTGAGGAAACATATCAAACAACTGTACCTTGGTAATTCGATAACCTGACATCATGGCTAAATCTTTGACTAGACTTGTTGGATTACAACTAGAATAGACTATCGCTTTAGGTGAGAATGCGGTTAACGATTGGCAAAGAGACTCGCCTATTCCCCGCCTTGGTGGGTTAACAATAATTAAATCGGGTTTATCATTGGCAACTATCCCATTGGCAAAGTCAGTTGAATCCAGCGCCCTAAAGCTGATGTTCTCTAAGCCCATTTCTGCGGCCGACATCTTGGCGCATTCTATCGCTTCGGCCTCAATTTCAATTCCCGTTAACCGAATTTTGCCACTGGCACAATGCAGTCCGAATCCCCCGACCCCACAAAATAAATCCCATATATGGTGCGGATTAAATGCCGCCACCCATTCGCGTGCGGTTTGATAAAGCTGCTCAGCCACTTTGGGGTTTGTTTGAAAAAAGCTTTTAGGTCGAATATATAAAGGCACATCATTAAAGCGATCGGCAAGACGGGTTTGATCGGTTAAAAATATTTCTTGCTCGCCTTCTAAAATCGCCATATGAATAGGTTGAATATTAACCGACACTAAACTGATTTTAGGAAACTCAGCCTGTAATTGAGGTAACTGTCGTTTAATCCGTGAAATGGCCTGTTCACTGTTCAATACAAAGCGCAGCATAAATTCACCAGAAGCATAACTGCGGGTAAGTAAAATATACTTCAACTCACCTTTACGTTTGTCTACCCGATAAGGTGGAATTCCCGCTTGCTGCACAAATAATTGCAATCGATTTAACAGTAACTGCATATCTTCAGGATACAGTTGGCAATCGCATAAACTAATCGGTTGCCCCTGGGGATCGACAATACCTAAAACGGGTTGATGTGCTGCACCTAACACCACCATTTTAGCTTTATTGCGAAAATGATTCTCTTGACTTGCAATAGGTTCAAGCCATTGCTCAACAGGCAATTGATTAAAAAACTGCTGTAACTTGGTCATTTTATGTTGTAACTGTACTGATATAGGCGTGTGAATATCACGACAAGATAAACAATGCCCTTTTTCAAAAAACTCACACTTCACAGCTTGATGCCTTATCACAATTGAGTACTTTTAATGCGTTATCACATAAGCTTTTAAGTTGCTGTAATTGTGCGATATCGCCACCCACTTTGCAGCGCATCATTTCAGGTACTGACTCAGCTTGCTGGCGTAGCATTTGCCCTTGTTCGGTCAGATGCAATACTCGTACTCGCTCATCTTCCTCACTGCGTCCGCGTATCACGAGGTTTTTGACTTCTAAGCGCTTAAGTAAGGGAGTGAGCGTACCTGAGTCTAAATGCAAACGCTCGCCCAAAGTTTTAACGCTTATTCCCGCCTCTTTCCACAACACTAACATGACTAAATACTGCGGATATGTCAGAGACAACTCATCAAGCAAAGGGCGATAAGCGCGGATCATCGCATTAGTGACGCTATATAATGAAAAACACACCTGATTTTCAAGTGCTAATGGATTGGTTGATGGCATAAATATCCCCCTTTAAATGAGGCGCTATGATAACATATTCTAATTGTGCACAACCTATAATACTTAACCAAGAATCTATAATATTTTGCCAAAGATGCTTATAAATACGATATCTTTGCTACAGTATTTAATACGCTGGCCGATATACAAAATAGAGTAAGACGAAAACCATTAAGTTAATAGAAGTGAGGTTTATATGACAATTTCAGTAAATGCCCCAAGTAACATGCCTACAACTATTGATTCTGGCAATAGTTTAAAAATAGCTGTAATGGCAAAGGATCAGCAAAAAGTTGAAGGTCAAATGGCACTGCAACTGATTGAAGCTGCAGCACCTCCAGCGGCACCTGTTGGTAATGCGGGTCACAATATTAATACGACAGCCTAATTTTTTAACTGTGTATTTGCTATCTTAAATTACCCCACTGAGTGATTAGATCATTACTGGTGTTGCTAATAGATAGATAAATTACTTGATGAAAAAACAATCGGCTTTAACTACGATTAATTTAACTGCAATTAGTTTAAATGCGATTGGTATAGCGCTGAGCGACTCTTCGATATCTGTGGCTCAAGCGCCTAGTTTTCAATGTAATAAAGCACACGGTTCCATTGAGAAGCTTATTTGCCAATCCGATAAGTAAGCCCTACTAGATATGCTGTTACAGCCGCTTATTATCAATGTGGTGATTTTCCGCAATCTCAAATCACATGCCATACCACAAAGTAACCACGCCAAGTATTGCAAATAAAGCAGCACAGCTTCTGTGGATAATCTTCATCGGTAATTTATCTGCACTAAAGTGACCCAGTAATACTACGGGCACATTGGCGATTAACATGCCTAATGTTGTCCCTATGACTACCATGGTAAGTGCGTCATATTTAGCGGCTAACACCACGGTCGCGATTTGGGTTTTATCGCCCATCTCGGCGATAAAAAAGAGAATAAAGGTAGCCATAAACGCACCAAGTTTATAAAAGCTATTGTCATCCTCATCTATTTTATCGGGTATCAATACCCATAGTGCAATAGCAAAAAATGACCCAGCTACAGCATAGCTAGCCCATTGAGGGTCAAGCCAGCTAACAGCAAACTGCCCGACCCAAGCCGCCACAAAATGATTGATTAATGTTGCCAATAAAATGCCTAAAACTATGGCAGATTTATTGCGAAAACGTGCGGCTAACAATAATGCTAACAGTTGAGTTTTATCGCCAATTTCAGCAATAGCAACGGTAAAAGTTGAAGTAAGAAGTGCTTCCAAGGGAAAATCCTAGCGTGATTAGAGGGCATATAAACCAAGCACAAGCAACAGCAAGCCCTCTAAGCTACTGTTACCGCACTAGGTCTTGCTTAACAAAGAACGTCTTTGTTGTTTATAGCATGGCAATATGGCCAATTATGTTGATATAAACGCCCAAAGTTATTGATGGCAACAACTTAAAGCTAGCTACTCCCCTAAAACGAGGGCTGCAATATAACTCAAACTCAAATGGCATACAATACTCAATGCCTAACCACTTGAGCTGTTATGGTCTACTGAAAACTCAATATCACTACTGACTTTAATCTTAACGAAACAAATGTTATGTAATTGTTTCTACACAGCGTAAAAAATCTTTAATAGACTAAGTTTCTTGCCTGAGTCGTTTGCCTTCTGCTAATGTCGCTGGCTATTAAAAATAATAATTATATGGACACACTCGTGAATTTAAAAACACTTGGCTCTATTTCGATAGTCGCAGGTACTGCAATAGGTGGAGGCATGCTTGCGTTGCCTTTAGCCACGGCAGCATTGGGGATCATCCCGGCTATTTTGTTGTTAATTGTCATTTGGGGGATCTCAGCTTACACCTCTTTACTGATGCTAGAGATTAACTTACGTGCTGGGGTAGGTGATAATGTCCATGCCATCACAGGGAAAACGTTGGGTAAGCTAGGGCAGTTAATTCAAGGTGGTTCGTTTTTAAGTTTATTATTTGCCTTAACCATGGTGTATTTAATGGGCGGTTCCTCGCTACTGGAAACCCGCTTAGCCCCTCTGGGGCTTGAATTAAGTAACCAAGCAGCAGTGCTATTATTCACGCTTATGTTTGGCGGTATTATTGCCGTTGGTGTCAGTTGGATTGATAAGGTCTCTCGAGTGCTGTTTACCGCTATGGTGGTATTGTTAGTCTTGGTGGTCACCTTTTTACTGCCAGACGTTAATTTAGTTGCAGCATTAACCAACACTGTCAGTGAAGTCGCTCAAGGCAATCAATTAACTCAGCTATGGCTAGCTGCAATTCCGGTAGTTTTTACCTCATTTGGTTTCCACGTGTGTATCGCCACTATTGTGCGCTATCTAGACGGTGATGCTATGTCACTGCGTAAAGTCCTGTTAATCGGTTCAACCATTCCATTAGTCTGCTACATTCTTTGGTTATTGGTGACATTAGGCTCATTAGGTGGCTCAACAGTGCATGAGCTTGGTGGATCTCTGCCTAAACTGGTATTGGCATTACAAGGGCTAGTTGAATCACACATTATTAGCCAATTTATTGATATTTTTGCCAACCTTGCATTAATAACTTCATTTTTAGGTGTCACTATGAGCTTGTTTGATTATGTGGCCGAACTTACACGTGCTAGAAGCAATGTTGCTGGCCGTATGCAAACTTGGTTAATCACCTTTATTCCACCATTACTGTGCGCATTATTCTACCCAGATGGCTTTTTTCAAGTGTTAGGTTTTGCTGCTATTCCTTTGGTTGTGATGATCATCTTTTTACCAATAGCGATGGCATTAATACAACGCTCACAAAAACTAGGCGGTTATCAAGTCATGGGTGGCGTTCCTGCACTGATAATCACAGGTATTATTGGTGTATTGATTGTTATTGCACAGCTAATGGTCGCACTGGGTTAATGGCCGATCACGAAGTTAAATTTAGTTTGTAACTGGGTTTTTCTGGCGCTGTTAAGATGTTATAAGTTTTGTTAAAGTCAGGCCTAGGCCTGACTTTTTTTGTATGGCGAATAGTCGCATTAACATCGCGCTACTATCTAAAATAATAAATACATTAATGTATATTCGGTTTATTTCACATACTGCCAAACCACTTGAGCATGTGATTACTTTATCAAAATGGACTTATAACAATGAAAACATGGTTACTTACGGCTGCTATTGCAGCCAGTTTTGCTGCGCAAGCGGATGAAGGTATGTGGCAACCGCACCAACTTCCCGCTATGGCTGATATGCTTAAGCAACAAGGCTTAGAGATTGATGCAAAATCAATTTCTAAACTGACTGAATTCCCTATGAATGCGGTAATCAGTCTTGGCGGTTGTACCGCCTCTTTTGTATCGCCAAAAGGCTTAGTGGTCACTAATCATCACTGTGCTTACGGTGCAATTCAATACAACTCAACCCCAGAAAAAAATCTGCTAAAGGATGGCTTTTTAGCTAAAACTTACCAAGAAGAATTACCTGCTACGCCAGGGTCACGTGTTTATGTTACCGAAGCGGTGACCGAAGTAACTGATAAAATTACAAATGGCCAAATGGACAAGGTCGGCAACGATTTTTACGCCGGTATCGAACAACAAGAGAAAGCCCTAGTGGCCGAGTGTGAGCAAGAAGAAGGTTACCATTGTCAGGTTTACAGCTTCCATGGTGGCTTAGAATATTACCTCGTTAAACAGCTCGAAATTCGTGATGTACGCTTGGCCTATAACCTGGCTGGCAGTGTCGGCAAATACGGTGGCGATATCGATAACTGGATGTGGCCACGCCATACTGGCGACTTCTCATTTTATCGCGCTTATGTAGGCAAAGATGGTAAACCAGCTGACTTTCATGCGGACAACGTGCCTTATGAGCCAAAAAGTTTTCTAAAAGTATCAGCTAAAGGCGTCAGTGATGGTGACTTTGTGATGGTTGCTGGTTATCCCGGCAGCACTAATCGCTATCGCACCGCAAGCGAGGTAGAAAACCAATTCGAGTGGGCTTATCCAGAAGGTAAGATTCTGCGCGAGCGCATGATTGAAATAATCAAAGAAACAGCCGCTGAAGGCACTGATGAGCGCATTAAGTATGAAAGCTTAATAGCAGGGCTTGCCAACTACGCTAAAAACTTTGCTTCAATGATTGAGTTCTACGGCAAAATGCCCATGCTAGATGATCGTAAAAAGGTCGAAAGTGATCTAGCGTCATGGATTAATGCCGATTCGGCACGTCAGGCAAAGTATGGCGAAACGCTAGTTGAACTGAATAAATTGGTCACTAAAAGTCAGCAAAACCAGCAGCGTGATACCTTGTTAGGCTATATCACCTACACAACCATGCTGACCACAGCGCGTGATTTATATCGTTTAGCTAACGAAAAAACACTGCCTGATATGCAGCGTGAACCAGGTTATCAAGACCGTGACATGACCAGCTTTACCTCAAGCATGGAACGTATTGATCGTCGCTATGCTGCTAGTGTCGACAAAGCATTATTAATCGATCTGCTAACGCGTTATGCCAACCTACCGGCAGAACAGCGTTTACCGGCATTTGATAAAGCCTTTAATATTGGTAAAAAATTCGATGCTAAAAAATTGAATAAAACCTTAGATAAGATGTTTGCTCAAACAACATTAGCTGATCAAGCTACCCGTTTAGCATGGATGAACAAATCGGTTGCAGATTTTAAAAAATCTAACGACCCATTCATTCAGTTTGCTGTCAGTACCTATGATGAAAGCATCAAGCTAGAGCAAGCACAAAAACAATTATCAGGTGATCTAATGAAAGTACGTCCACAATTTATGGACGCTATCATTGCTTATAATCGTGAACTCGGTAAGCCGGTTTATGCTGACGCTAACTCAAGCTTACGTGTCTCAGTAGGTAATGTTAAAGGCTATTCACCGCAAGACGGCTTGGTGGCGGTGCCCTTTACACGTTTAGAGGGTATCTTAGCCAAAGATACCGGTTTAGATCCATTTGATGCACCGGCTAAGCAGCTTGAGTTAATCAAACAAAAACAATACGGCGATTACTATGTCAAAGCTATTGATTCTGTACCGGTTAACTTCTTATCAACCTTAGATACCACTGGCGGTAACTCTGGTTCACCTACACTAAATGGCCGCGCTGAATTAGTCGGTTTATTGTTTGATGGTGTGTATGAAAGTATTATTGGTGATTGGGGCTACGATGCCAATAAAAACCGTTCTATCCAAGTTGATAGTCGCTATATGTTATGGATTATGGAGCATGTAGATCACGCGGATAATTTATTAGCAGAAATGGACATCGTTAAGTAACCCGTATTCGTTGCACCAACATGCTTAATTCGGCGGCCGTTAACGGTCGCCGTTTTGTTTCCGCCAGTTGACCTAACTCGACGCCTCCGATAGCCACCCGTTTTAAATCAATAACCCGATAGCCTAGGGTTTGGCACATTTTACGGATCTGTCGGTTTAATCCCTGGGTCAAAACAATGGCAAATTGCAATGATGTTAACGATGTCATCTGACAGGTTCGAGTGGTAATGCTTTGACCTGCTTGCTGATAAGTCACCCCCGCAGCCATTGTGGCCAAAAACAGTGCATCAAAAGGTGTATCAAGACTGACATGATAGGTTTTTGAATGTTGAAAACCTGGATGCAATAGTTGCTGAGTTAATTGGCCATCATTGGTGAGCAGTAACAACCCTCGGGAATCTTTGTCTAATCGCCCCGCAGGATACAATCTTGGCTCTTTAGGTAAATGATGTAACAAACTACTAGGGTCGCTTTCAATTAAACGACAATCAACTCCGACAGGCTTATGATATAGCCAGTATACTTTAGCTTCGGGTTTACCTACTTTTACGCCGTCAACACGAATATCATTAACTGAATCTGTATTAATAACATCTACTTCAATGACAGCTGAATGGGTGGCTACTTGGCCATTAATAGTGACCCTATTAGCATCAATAATTCTACAACATTGACGCCGAGAGGCGATGCCGCAAAGGGCAAGATAATGGGCTAAACGGTAATGAACCATAATGATTTACGCTGGCACAAAATGACGCGATAAAGATTGTTGTACCACTATATGTTGCCGTATGCTGAACCCAAGACAGACACACCATAAAATATTCGCTTGAGTTAACACCCACATACTAGAGGATACCCAACAAAAATGACTGCCACTATCATCGCAGTAAGGGAAATCCAGTAAATGCCAATCTAGCAAACGAATTAAGTTAACGGACGTTACAATCGCCACTATCGATAACCCAAATACCACCCGGTCATGGTGCTTTGGGGCTTAAAATAATCAGCAAAACATAAACAATGTAAGACTAACGAGCTAACTAAATACAAGGTTGACACTTTGCGATGCCATTCTAGAAAGTTAATCGGAAACATCCCCATGAGTGCAGTACTTAAACCAACTATAGCCCCTACAATGGCAATAGTTCGACTTAACGCATCAGAGAAAGTGAAATAAATAGCCAAAGTCGCTAACAAGAAACATGCTCCAGCAGCCAATAAAGATAGGTTAAATACCGCAGCTAAGGGAGAATTCATATAATCACCCAAAATATCAGGACGAATATTAAAGATGTTAGTTTGCATTTGCTGCGCCTGTGCAAACAATGCCGACAAGACTCCAAAGCTAGCAATAATAGCTGCGGCTAATGACATAAATACAATCACTAGATGTAAGTCAAAATTTTTATGCTGTTTATTCAAGGGGGAGCTGGTATTAGACATAAGTCAATCGAGCTTACCTTTATCTTTGAAAAAGTAAAAGCCCTAAACACGGCTTAGGGCTTACTGCTGTTAATGCTAGGGCAATTAACACACTCTAGATTCAAGTATTACTATCTTTATTATGCCCGCTTACGAAATATCACGATAGCGACCGCAACAACGGCCAGAATCATACAATACCAGGCATTGGATACCGCCGTTAATGGGCTGATAGTAAACACTGATGCAATTAATAATGCTTGCGCACCATGGGGGATCAGCCCCTGAATAATGCAGGCAAAAATATCCATCACACTGGCAGCGCGTTTAGGGCTAACACCGTGTTTTTCGGCTAAGTCTTTGGCAATATCACCGGTAACCACAATGGAAACTGTATTATTTGCCACGCAGGTATTTGTTGCAGCCACAATACTTGCTATGCCCAATTCTGCAGCCCGCGGTGATGTATCACCCGCTGATTTAGAGAAACGGCTAATTAGCCCTTCGACCTTACTATTCACAAATGCTAAGCCACCTTGCTGCTGCATTAGTGCCGCCAAACCGCCTACCAACATAGACAAAATGAAGATCTCTTGCATATTGGTAAAGCCAGTATAAATGTCATTACCAAATTGAATCACATTGTAATCTGCGGCCAATATCCCAGTCAGACCTGCCAACAGAATACCCAAGGTTAGCACCACAAATACATTTAACCCTGCAACAGCCAAAATCAATATGGTGAGATACGGTAATACTTTTACAAATTCAATTGGCTGCTGGGTAATAATAGCCTGCCCCTGGCCTGCAAACGAAAAAGCAACCAAGGTTAAAATAGATGCAGGAATAGCAAAGACTAAGTTTTCACGAAACTTATCTTTCATATCACAGCCCTGGGTGCGAGTCGCTGCGATAGTCGTATCAGAAATAATGGATAAATTATCACCAAACAATGCCCCTGACATGACCGCGCCCGCCATTAATGCGTAGTCAATTTGGGCTTGGTCTGCAACACCTAAGGCTACAGGAGCCACAGCCGCGATAGTGCCCATCGATGTCCCCATAGCAGTGGCAATAAATGCCGCTATCATAAAGAAACCAGGTAATAATAAATCTGCTGGAATAAGCGATAAACCTAACGCAACCGTAGCATCAACACCGCCTGTGGCTTTAGCAACAGAGGCAAATGCACCCGCCAGTAAATAAATTAAACACATGGCGATAATATTGCTATGGCCAATACCCTCAATGAAGGTTTCAATTGCGTTATTGATTTTCTGTTTAGACAGCAGCATTGCCAAAATGATCGCAGGTAAAATAGCAATCACACTCGGCAATTGATAAAAAGCGTAATCAACCCCCTGGCTTTGAAAGTACACTCCAGCGCCAATAAATAATCCAAGAAAAACAAATAAAGGAAACAAGGCAATAAAGGATGCTGTTGGCGAGCTGTTACTGGTGGCGAATTTAGTCAAAGTCATCTCTCTTTTTCTATATTTTTTAGGCTTGCGGCGAAGAAGCGATATTCATCTCAGTGAATACTCGATTTACATCCTACACATCCTATTCATCTGCGCCAAGAATAAGAGAAGTAATTTAAAATTGCAACACGGACGTCTAGACTTCTTTCCTTCCGCATTAACTTTTTACAAACATAGCTCAATCATTAAACAAAACACCGTTAGCCTAACTAATTCTGTAACAAAAATGCCCAGTCTTACTCTTATGTCTTATCGCCCTTACCTGCCATAAAATAGGGTTAAACTGAGTTTTAAGATGTGAGAAACAATAATGCCCGCAATAGCGGGCATTATTGTTTCTCACGTTAAGCGATTGACACTTATTCGTCAGAGTCACCTAACGATAACAAGGTCGCATTGCCACCAATGGCGGTAATGTTATTGGTGCGGGTTTTCTCGGTAACAAAACGCGTTAAATAGTGTGGTCCGCCTGCTTTAGGACCAGTACCGGATAACCCTTGACCACCAAAGGGTTGTACGCCTACTACCGCGCCAATTTGGTTACGGTTAATATACACATTACCCACATTAACTTTATCAGCAAGGCTTAAAGCATGGCCTTCGTTACGGCTATGAATACCTAAGGTTAATCCATAACCCGTGCTATTAATTTCATCGATAACCTTACCTAAATCAGCGGCCTTGAAACGAATAACATGCAGAATTGGGCCAAAATGTTCTTTGTCTAACACTTTAATCGAATCAATCTCTACCGCTGTCGGTGCGACAAAGTGACCATTTTCAGTCCCTGCTGGCAGCTCAAGTTGGTTAATCAATTTGCCCACTTGCTTAATATGATCGATATGGGCATTTAAATTCGCTTTGGCTGCCGCATCAATAACTGGACCCACATCTGTTTTCACAGAACTTGGATTACCAATGGTTAATTGCTCCATTGCGCCTTTCATCACTTCAATAACACGATCAGCAACATCATGCTGTACGTACAGCACACGTAATGCTGAGCAGCGCTGACCCGCACTGGTGAAAGAGGCAGACACGATATCATTCACCACTTGCTCAGGTTGTGAGGTTGAGTCCACCACCATCGCATTTTGGCCACCGGTTTCGGCAATTAACGGAATAATCGCACCGTCACGGTTGGCTAAAGTACGGTTAATGAGCTTAGCTGTGCCCGTTGAACCGGTAAAGCACACACCGCCAATACGCTCATCAGCGGTTAATACTGCACCCACTGTCGCGCCAGTACCTGGTAGGAATTGTAATACATCGGTAGGAATACCCGCTTCATGCGCCAACTGAACCGCGCGATAACCGACTAAGCAAGTTTGCTCAGCAGGTTTAGCAATAACAGTATTACCTGCGGCTAATGCAGCACTGGCTTGACCTAAGAATATCGCTAAAGGGAAGTTCCAGGGACTGATACACACAAAGATACCGCGGCCTTGTAAGAACAACTCATTCAACTCACCTGTTGGGCCAGGAAGTAATTCTGGCTTAGCCATCATTTTCTTCGCTTGCACCGCATAATAGCGACAAAAATCGACGGCCTCACGGACTTCATCGATGCCGTCTTGAATGCTCTTACCAGCTTCACGGGTACACAGTGCAATCAGCTCTTCACGATTTTCTTCTAATAAATCTGCCAGCTTTTGCAATGCAGTTGCACGGATTTCGACAGGGGTACGTGACCAGCGAACAAAAGCCGTTTCAGCTGATGCGATAGCGGTTTCAATCGCCTGGCTATCAGCAAAGGCTACTTTACCAACCAACTTAGTGGTGTCAAATGGGCTAACAACATCTTGCATTTCACCAGTTAAGGTTTTGCCATTAACTAATGGGCCTGCTTGCCATTGTGTTTGAGCGTATTTTTCGATTGCTGCAAAAAATGGCTCAGACTCTGAAATGATGTTCATATTTAATCCTTTAGAATTTTTACGCTCAGCGCCGAATATATCCGCCGGTTTAACAATCTTATGATTGGTAAAGCTCTTATAGCCTTTAAGTGTCACCAAAGGGTGTACCACTAAAGACTCGATTGGGGTTTTCGGGTCAACCAACTTATGTACAAACGACGTATTAGCACCGTTCTCTAATAAACGACGCACTAAGTAAGGCAGTAAATCTCTGTGGGCACCAATAGGCGCATAAATACGCACCGCTTTAGCACCACTTTCAGCAAGCATAGTGTCATAAAGCTCTTGTCCCATTCCATGTAAACGTTGGAACTCGTATAAACGATCACCCGCCATAGCATCTATACTCGCGACAGTTTGTGCATTATGGGTGGCAAATTGTGGGTAAATGTTACCGCGAGTTGATTCAGATAATAAAAAGCGTGCACAGGCTAAATACGATACATCGGTACCCGCTTTACGTGTATAAAGCGGATAACCTGCTTCGCCCGCTTGTTGAGCCCATTTAAGCTCACTGTCCCAATAAGCACCTTTTACTAAGCGCAATGGAATTTCATCACCTTGATCTTTAGCAAGGCGGTTAATCCAACATAATACTGGTAAACAACGCTTAGAATAAGCCTGAACCACAATACCGAGTAAACCCCAGCCCTTAGCTTCTTCTGACTGATACAGCTTTTTGAATAACGCTAAAGATAGCTCTAAACGATCAACCTCTTCTGCATCAATTGAAATACCAATATTCAACTGGCGGGCTTGCACTATTAGCTTAATTACTGTGTCATATAATTCAGTTAATACGCGATCGATATTGGCCACTTCATAACGCGGATGCAACGCTGAAAGCTTAATCGAAATAGTCGGTCTTGGTGCGTCAGTTTCATCGTATGCCTGCGCACCAAGATCGCGAATAGCATTGCTGTAATCGGTAAAATATTTTTGTGCATCTTTGGCTGTTAATGCCGCTTCACCCAACATGTCATAACTGTGGGTATAGCCCATTTCACGTTTGTCTTCGCTATTTTTTAGCGCTTCTTTAACATTGCGCCCAAGTACAAACTGTTTACCCATGATCTTCATCGCTGCCAGCATAGCTTGGCGGATCACAGGCTCACCCAATCGGTTAATTAAACGATTAAGTAAATGACTAGGGGTGCCATCAACCTTACGATCTAGCTTAACTATTTTACCCGTCAACATCAGTCCCCAAGTAGAGGCGTTAACCAATACAGAAGTACTTTTACTGATATGTGCATCCCACTTAGCACCTGATAACTTATCATCAATTAGAGCATCGGCTGTATCAGCATCTGGAATGCGCAATAACGCTTCAGCCAGACACATTAAAATAATGCCTTCTTGGGTTTCTAAGCTATATTGCTGTAAAAAAGCATCAACACCAACCATCAAACCTTTTTTTCAAATTGGCGAACCTTAGTCACCAATTCATGGGCTCGACGAGTTACCTGTTGAATCTCTTCATCTGATGAAGGCACCAGCGTAATTAACTCTGCTAGATATTGCTCTTCATCAACAATGTAATTATCAGTAACTGCTTTAAACAATTCTTCGAGAGTGGCGTTGTCATAGCGACCGCCCAATACTTCACTCGCTTTGAACATCATAATCGCTTCCATCATGGTCAGTTGAAGGAGGGTAAAAACCAATGGGTGTGACGTACATTACAGCATTTTATTTTGTATACAATGTACGATTCGGGCGAGTATACAATCAAAATGTGATCAAGAACACTCTCTATTAACCCATAAATACGCTTCAGTGCACATAAAATGTAGCTGTAGGTTTACCTGTTTAATAATAGATAGCTTAATGACAGTATCACCAATATAGTTTGTTATTTAATATCATAATCTTACATGGGTAATAACAAAAAAGGCCAACAGTTAATATGTTGGCCTTTTTGTTTTAAAAATTTGATATATCGTCGGTTAGTTACATCCACCGATTCTTTTTACGTAACTGAGGGCGAGGTAAATATACTAAAACAATCCCAATTAATGCACCAATACCTGCAATAATACCGCCTTGTTGCCACATCTGAAATTGTTGATCTTGTTTGGTCGTATCAACTTTAGCTTGGGCTATATCTCGTTCAGCTAAGGCTTTTTCTAAGGCCGCTTGCAACTCTGTCACTTTTTGCTTGGCTACCTCAAAGTCTTGAGTAACGTTATCGGTTCCTAATGATATTTGATTAAGTTGCTCATTAACCTTAATAAGCTCTTGCTCAACCTCGGGAAAACGCTCTCTTAAACTAGGTTGCTCAGTAACAAAAACACTACGAACCCAGCCCTCACGACCTTTATTATCAATAATTTGAGCATACTCACCTTCAGTTTTACCTAAAAACTGAATAGGTTGGCCCGCTTCGACACTACCAATAATGCGAAACTCAGTACCTGGCCCCCCATGAATATAGGTAAACACATCATCTGAAATATAATGTGAAGACGTTTGAGCATTAACGCTCAACGACAACAATAACAAAACAAAAAAATTAATGACTTTCAACACAGTCTTTTCCCTAACGCTATCTACTAGCAATCATGTTATTTATGTAATCCCATTAATGCTATTTACTTAATCCCATTAATGCAAGAAGGAAGTCGTATGACTTCCTTCTTAAGTCGAGATTAACGTCTATTATTAACTAAAGATACCTTTAATTATATAGAAGAACACGATAGATAAGCCTGCTCCGGCTGGTAAAGTGACCACCCAAGATATTACGATGTTACGAACTACACCGATATTGATTGCAGCAATACCACGCGCCATTCCCACACCTAACACTGCGCCGACTAAGGTTTGTGTTGTAGAAATAGGTAAACCTGTTCCTGAAGCCAGTACAACCGTAGAAGCGGCTGCTAGCTCAGCCGCAAAACCACGACTTGGCGTTAAATGAGTAATGTTTTTACCGATAGTTTGCATCACGCGCTGGCCAAATATCGCCAAACCTAACACTATACCGACAGCACCTAACGGTAGTATCCACCACGCCAAAACAGCTTCAGAGCCAATAATACCACCGCTTTCAACTACTGATACTACAGCAGCTAATGGGCCAATAGCATTAGCAACATCATTTGAGCCGTGAGCAAATGCCATACAACATGCAGTAACAACCATCAAAATAGCGAACACTTTCTCAACGTTACCAAATTGTGTTTGACGGTCTGCTTTTTCACTCATTTTTAAACGAGAGATTGCCACTTTTCCCAAAAGACCCACAACAAGCGCAACTACACCAGCCAGTATATAAGCTTCTAAAGTAGAGAAATGCAGCCCAACATGTTTTAAACCTTTTGTGATGGTCACAAGTGACATCACAAAGCCTGCTAACGCCATATAAAATGGGACATAACGTTTGGCATTACCCAATGGGTCTTCGGTATCAAAAATCAGTTTTTGCACACTTTGGAAAATGGTATAAGCAATGAAACCTGAAATAGCTGGGGTAATAACCCACGAGCCAATAATCCCAATCACTTTACTCCAGGCAACGGCATCAACATTGACACCTACCGCAGCAAAACCAACAATAGCACCAATAATTGAATGAGTGGTCGATACTGGCCAGCCTAACGCTGACGCGACAACTAACCAAATACCCGCGGCAAGTAGCGAACCAATCATACCGTAGACTAGGTATTCAGGCACTGCAGCGAAGTAGCTCGCATCAATAATGCCTTTACGGATAGTACTTGTGACTTCTCCGCCTGCCAAAAAGGCACCAGCAAATTCAAAAATCATTGCGATAATAATCGCTTGTTTAATGGTAATGGCGTTAGAACCTACAGAGGTTCCCATTGCATTGGCAACATCATTTGCGCCAATACCCCACGCCATCAAAAAACCAAATGCAGCCGCGAGCGCTATTAGCGTAGGGCCGTTGGTGATTAATACATCAACCATGTCTTTTCCTTGATAACCTTGTGATTAGTTACGAGCTAACATAACTTCTAGGCGGGAACCGACTCGCTCAGCAATATCTGCCAAACCTCCCACCCACTCGATAATTTTGTATAAAAACATTACATCAACTGGATTAAATTCTGATTCAACAGCATACAATTGACGGCGAACCTGGACTTGAAGATCATCTGAATCTTCCTCAATTTTGTCCAATTCGTTGATCATATTGGCAACCAACTTGACTTCACGACCACGAAAACCGGTTTCGAGTAAATCATCAAGTTCATTAATTGCTTGTTTTGCTAACGCAACAGCATCAAGACAACGCTTAAGGTAAGCATTGAATGACTCTTGTACTGGTTTAGGGAGAACTAATTGACGCCCGATAACACGGCCAGAAATGTCTTTTGCTGTGTTGGCGATTTTGTCTTGTTGAGTTAATAACTCAAGTAAATCAGTACGCTCAACAGGCATGAACAAGCCGCCAGGCAGGGTTAAGCGAATTTCTCGTTTTAACGAATCAGCTTCTTTTTCAAGCAAGCTAATTTGTTTACGAATTTTAACCGCTTCATCCCAATCTCCAACCATTGTGGCGTCAAAGAAAGGAACAAGAAGGGCTGCACATTCATGAACTTTATCGATATGCTGTTCTAAAGGCTTTAAAGGTGATTTTGCAAATACACCTAAAATAGAGTTTACTGGCATTGCCGTTTACCTATTTAATTAATTCCAACTTGTAAAAGCGGGCGCATACTAACTCAAGCGTCCGCATAAAGAAACAGTGTAGTTTCAATTCCGCACTACTGTGATTTACACTTACAATCCAGAGTATAATTTATCTGAGCGGTGCAATCCTAAGGGATTTTTATTACAGAAATGTGACATTGTGAACTAAATATGACGCATTAATGAACATTTGATTACAAGGTAAGTAATAAGTCAATGAATGCTGAAATTGAGCTGAAACTGCTCGTCTCTACCCAAGACCATGATTCATTCATAAAAACCCTTACTAAACTGTCCAATGTATCTTACTGTAAAAGTGACTTTTTATTTAATCATTATTTCGATACAAACACATTACAATTAGCCCAATGGGATATGGGCTTGCGCATCAGAGGTTCAAAAAGCTATCAAGAGCAAACCCTTAAAACTGCTGGTAGTGTCATAAATGGTCTTCATAGCCGCCCTGAATATAATGTTCTAACCGCTGAAAAAACACCCAACCTTCTTTTTATTTCCCGAGCATATTTGGCCAAAAGGTACTGTAGTCGCCGAGCTAAATTCTGCACTACTGGCTATTTTTGACACAAATTTTACACGGCAAACTTGGATAATAAACCTCAACCAAAGCAAAATTGAGGTTGCACTAGATAGCGGAGAGGTGATTACACCAGGAAAGCGTAGTGTAATAAGCGAGCTAGAGTTTGAGCTAATAGAAGGAGAAAGTGCAGATTTAATCTTATTAGGCTTAATGGTGGCTGAATATATTCCACTCAGATTAGGTCAGCAAAGTAAGGCATTAACTGGCTATTTATTATCAGGTCGAGTTCCTTATCAATTCAATACTACCTGGCCTACTGAGTTAGATAACCTGATAAATTTAGCCCATATTTGTCCAGAAACACTAAAGCCAGTACTCAAACCATTACTCCAAGCAGGACTCAAGCATTGGCTACAGCTAGAAAGCTATTTGGAATACATGACTAACCTGAGCGATAGCAAAAGCCATCCACAAGGTGATCAACACAATAAGCAATTGACCGACACCTCGACAAGGGCAGATCTCAACCCTAGTACCTTTGAGCAACTGTTACACTGCATAATGGTCATCAACCAATCTATGCTGCAGCACAAAGTGATCAGCGAATCATTAAACCAAGATATTCTGTCACTTATAGAATTAATCAATAGCCTAAGCATCGATTTAAAAACACGACAAAACGGCACGTTAGAATTAGCAGAACAAACGTACCCACCTTTAGCCTGTATAGAAAACCTTTGGCAACATAAAGGCTATGGCAAGCTGCAACTCGCCTTAATGCAGTACCTAATAGGCTGAAGCGCAACAGGCTAAAACCAAGGCTAAATTAAAGCTCAAATGTCTTTAATCTAACCCAGTAAGGTTTCTAAGCATTGTTGTTCAATGCCATAAAAAGCTTTAATGTCGGCTATTTGTTGCAATATCGCGCTGTTGTCGCGAGGTTGGGTGCGTTTTTGAGCCAAAATCATTTTATTCTTGCTAGTGTGTTCAAGTGAAATAAATTCAAACACTTGGGTATCATAGCCGTGGGCTTCAAGCAGTAATGCGCGCAGGCCATCGGTGACCATTTCAGCTTCCTGGCCTAAATGAATACCGTGTTGTAATAAAGGTGCTAGCAGAGTCGGGCTTTTCATTTGTGGACGAATTTGTTTATGACAACACGGCGAGCACATGATAATTTCGGCGCCTGTCTGAATCCCCATATGCAAAGCGTAGTCAGTGGCAATATCACACGCATGTAAAGCAATCATGATATTAATGCCCTGTGCTTTAAAATGTTGTACATCACCCTGTTCAAACTTAATCCCAGTTAACGCTAACTTGCTTGCGGTTTGATTACATAAATCAACCAACCCTTGTCGAAGCTCTACGCCAGTAACCTGAGTGCTTACTTGCAGCTTATCGATGAAATAGTCATGCACCGCAAAGGTTAAATACGCCTTACCTGAGCCAAAATCGGCAATATGCACTTCACTGCTGTTGGCAAGGCCAGTGTTATCTATTGCCCGCGACAGTACTTCAATAAACTTATTAATTTGCTTCCACTTACGCGACATAGCGGGAATAATTTCGCCGCTGGCATCAGTAATACCTAACTCGCGTAGATAAGGACGGTCTTGTTCAACAAAACGTTTTTTGGCACGGTTGTGCGGCGCAGCTTCGTTGTTATTTTCGCTATCTATGCCACTGGCTTCAACGGCTTTAGGGGCATTTTTATTACGGTATTTATTGATCAATACCTTGCCCTTCTTACTGATACTCAGTTGGACCTCCCACTCTTGGGTGATCAAGTGCGCATTTTGAAACTCGCTTTCAAGCCACTGCTGCCACAAGGCCTCAACCTCAGCCAGCTCAACATTTTTAGTGATGTGATTAGTGCGGTATTCATATAAACAAGATATCAACCGTTGGCCTTTTAGCTCAACTGGACGCATAGCAATACGCTTAAGCTCTTTATTGTCACCACAGTATTTTGAAAACACTAAACGTTGCAGCGTATTATCAGCTACAGCATGGGTACATTGTTGTACAAAGCCATTAAGTTCGAGGGTATTAACGTTCGACATTGAAATCTCGTTTACAGTAAATAATTTAAAGCTGCGCGGCACGCAAAGGGTGATAAATCATCACTCACAGCCTATTCAGATACCCTATTCTACACCATCTTGCGCAGACAACTCTTGTCTGGATAATATTTGCCTGTGGCCATCAAGTTATCTGTAATCAACCATGCTGCTTGATTTTAATCTTACCGGTATTTTAAAGGCGTCGTCTTTCCTATGTATCAGCATAAAAAGGCACTTTGCACACAGTTAAAATGCCTTTTAAATTAAGCTATACATAGCATCGTTATCCCATCACTTTTTAGTCAGAAATAACGACCAGCGATTAAGTTGTCTATGCTCGCTTGTGCGGTGGTAAATCACGTTTGTGTATCCACAAATACAACACGGGTAGCACCAGTAACGTCAACAGGGTTGATGACATAATACCGCCTATCACCACTGTGGCTAATGGCCGTTGCACCTCGGCGCCAGTGCCAACATTCAATGCCATCGGGATAAAACCAAGGCTGGCGACTAATGCTGTCATCAACACAGGTCTTAAGCGCAGCAAGGCACCCTCAATAATCGCGTGGCGTAAATCATTGGTTTCAGACCAGCGCTGACGAATAAATTCCACCATCACTAAACCGTTAAGCACGGCAACACCAGACAGCGCGATAAACCCCACACCTGCCGATAATGACAACGGCATATCACGTAGCCATAGCGATAGCACCCCGCCTGTTAACGCTAAGGGCACACCGCTGAAAATGACCAATGAATCTTTAACAGATGAAAACGCCATCATTAATAAGCCAAAAATAATCGCTAAGGTCACTGGTACTACAATGGAAAGTCGGTTGCTGGCAGATTCCAGTTGCTCAAAGGTGCCGCCGTAATCTAGCCAATAACCACTTGGTACGTCGACATCGCTGGCAATGCGCTGCTTGACCTCCGCAACAAAGCTGCCAAGATCGCGCGCTCGCACATTGACTGTCACCACTATGCTGCGTTTACCGTTTTCACGGCTGATTTGCGCTGGAGCGGGTTTATTTTCCAATGTAGCGACTTCACCTAATGGCACATAACCACCATTGGGTAGCGGTACAGGCAAATACTGTAGATTGTCAATATCAAGGCGCAGTGCTTCGGGTAAACGTACCACTAGTTCAAAGCGGCGATCGCCTTGATATAGTTGGCCGACGGTTTCGCCGCCAATACTGGTGGCAACTAAATCCTGTAGCGTTAATATGTTGAGTCCATAGCGCGATAACGCCATACGCTTAGGGATTATCGATAACATAGGTAAACCAGTGACTTGTTCGACACTGGTATCTGCCGCCCCTTCAATGCTACTCACCACAGCGCTAATGGCATTGGCCGTGGTGACTAATTGCGCCAACGAGTCACCAAATATTTTGATGCCTAAATCGGCGCGCACACCCGAAATCAACTCGTTAAAGCGCATTTGAATCGGCTGAGCAAACTCGTAGTTATTGCCCGGCAGTTCAAATAATGCGGCTTCTAATTCTTCAACTAACACATTTTTAGGTTTATCAGGATTAGGCCATTGATCGCGAGGTTTTAAAATCACAAAACTGTCGGCAATATTGGGCGGCATAGGATCGGTTGCCACATCGGGTGTACCGATTTTAGCAAAGGTTTTTGCTACTTCATCAAATTGCAACAAACGCTGCTCAACCTGTGATTGCATCTCAATGGCTTGCTCGATACCCGTGCCCGGAATGCGCATGGCATGCAAGGTGATATCGCCCTCATCTAGCTCAGGGACAAATTCTGAGCCCATTTGAGTTAACAACCAAATAGACACGCCCACCAGCGCAGCGGTAAAACACACCACAAGCTTGCGCCACTTAAGCACCCATTCTAATAACGGCCGATATAAAGACTTAGCGCCTTTAATCACGATACTTTCTTTTTCACTGATTTTTCCGCGTAGAAAAATCGCCACAGCAGCGGGCACTAGAGTGATAGAAAGCACCATTGCCGCCAATAAGGCCATAATGACGGTAATTGCCATCGGGTGGAACATTTTGCCCTCAACACCCGATAAACTGAAAATAGGGATATACACCACAGTGATAATGGCCACGCCAAATAAGCTGGGGCGGATCACTTCTATCGTCGCTTCATACACTAATTGTAAGCGCTGGCGTAAATCTAATAATCCGCCATATTGTTGCTGTGCATAGGATAAACGCCGCACACAGTTATCGACTATGATCACCGCACCATCGACGATTAAGCCAAAATCCAGCGCGCCTAAACTCATCAAATTTGCTGAAACACCGGTTTGCACCATGCCAGTAATGGTAACGAGCATCGACAGCGGGATCACGGCGGCGGTGATTAAGGCAGCGCGAAAACTCCCTAGCAGTAAAAACAACACCACAACTACCAGTAAAGCACCTTCTAACAGGTTGGTTTTAACCGTATCTATGGTTTTATCAACCAAGGTAGTGCGGTTATACACCACATCAACAATTACGCCAGCGGGCAGTGATGGCTTAATGGCCTCAAGTTTAGCGGCAGCGGCCTGCGAAACAGTGCGTGAGTTTTCACCAATTAACATCATTGCCATGCCAAGCACGCTTTCTTTACCATCACGGGTCGCAGCGCCGGTGCGCAGCTCTTTGCCGATAGCCACCTCAGCCACATCGCGGATTAAAATCGGCTCAGAGCCATTAAGCCCGACCACAATCTGCTCAATATCGGTCATCGATTCCAGTTGCCCGGTGATCGCACTAATAGTTGCTGGCCGTTCTTTTCAATATAACCCGCGCCGCGGTTGCTGTTATTGGCTCGCAGTGCATCAGCCACTTGCTCCATCGACATACCGTATTGCAGCAACAGCCTAGGATCAGGTAACACATGGTATTGCTTGTTAAAGCCGCCAAAGGTATTTACCTCAACAATGCCTGACACTTGGGCAAGTTGCGGCTTAATAATCCACTCTTGAATTTCACGTAAGGCGATAGCATCAATAGGCGCGCCATCGGCCTGCGTCGCGCCCGCCTGTGCTGCTAACGTGTACATAAATATTTCACTAAGACCTGTCGCAATCGGCCCCATTGTTGGCTCAAGCCCTTGAGGTAATTGGGCTTTAATCGACCCAAGGCGTTCATTAATTAAGTTACGAGCAAAATAGATATCGGTGCCATCTTCAAATACCACTGTGACTTGCGATAAGCCATAGCGGGAAATCGAGCGCGTATAACTAAGGTGCGGCAAGCCATAGAGTGCGGTTTCGACTGGAAAAGTGATCCTTTGCTCAGTTTCTAACGGCGAGTACCCTGCCGCTTCAGTGTTAATTTGAACCTGCACATTGGTGATGTCGGGGACGGCATCTATGGGTAAGCGCTGATAACTCCACAATCCCGCCGCAACCAGCAGCAAGATCAGGCTCATCATTAAAAAGCGTCGCTCGATGGAGAAACGGACAATATTTTCAAACATAATGTTTCTCCTTAATGATGGTGCGCCGCGGCAGATTTTTCGATATCAGCTTTGATCAAATAGCTGTTTTCAAACACGTATTGCTCACCCACTTCAAGGCCTGATAGCACTTGAGTGTGGTTATCGTCACTGTGCCCTAAAATGACGGGCCTTAGCTCGTAACGGTCGCCTTCTTTAACAAAAACAACGTCTTGATTCTCCATATTGTGTAGCGCGTGATTCGCCACCACCAAAGGGACATCAAGGTGGGCAATTTCAATGTTGGCAGCCAGCATATCGTTAGGGGAAAATGTACCTGTGGCATTGTTGATTGGTACACGGGCAATGATCGCGGTATCGCTATTCATTGGCGGCAGTATATGTGTAATCGAGCCTTGATATGAGTTGCCACCTCCCTGCAATATGACTGCTTGGCCGACTTTTACTTGCGAGCGGACTGAAGGAAATATTTGGATTTCCGCCCATAACGTTGCGGTATTAGTGATCAACAATAAGGGCGCATTGTGAGTGGTTTCACTCACATTGACATATCGACCTTGCACCATACCGCTAATGGGTGCTAACAAGGTATAGGTTTGTAAGCTGTCATTCGATTCGACTTGCGCTAAACGCTGACCTTTTTCAACCTTATCGCCAATATTGACATAAAGATTGGTCACTACACCAGGAAAACGCGCAGTGATATTGGCGATATTATCCGCCGCGAGTGTCAGTCTGCCATAGGCTTTAACGGTTTGAGTTATGGTGCCTGCTGCCGCTGGCGTTGTTTTTATACTGACTGTTTCAGCTATTTGTGCCGCAATAGTCACATGATTGATTTCATGCTCATCGTGATCATCATCACCATGCTTATCCTCATCGTCGTGATCCTTATTTTCGTCGTGTGTATCACCCTCATCATGCTGCGCATGTTTTTTTTGTTCTGACTGTGGCTCATGACCGTGATCGTTAGATGACCAAGCTTGACTTGAAAAGGCGAAAAAAAGCCATAGGGGAAAAAGTAACTGTTTCATATTAATGATATTTCCATTTGTATTACATTAATGGCAAAGCACGGATTAATCTTGCTCTAATGCTTGGGCAGTAAGTTGTTCAATCAAGGCTTGGTTTAACAGCACTGAAGTTGCGGCTTCTATCAAGGCTAAACGGGCATTAAGCAGTTCTTGTTGGGCAGACACCCAATCGGCATAACGATAAGCCCCTTTTTGATAGGCTTTTTGGGTATGAGTAAGCGATTCAGACAAAATGGGGATTATCTCTTCTCTTAGGTGTGTAACGGCCTCAAATTGCTGCTGACGACTTGAATAGGCTTTAAATAACCGCACACGTAAAGCCAATAAAGCCGCGTCTTTTTGTGCGCTGACCTGATTTATCGCCGAATTTGCCGCTTGTACATTGCCACTATTACGCTGCCCAGCAAATAACGGCATCGAAAACCCTAATGTCAGCGCGTTATCGCCAGAAACCTCAAAGTGTTTAACGCCTATCTGCCAACGAATATCGCTACTAGACTGACTGCGAGCCAATTGCCATTCAGCTTCACGAACGCGCTGCTCATTGGCATACACTTCAATCGCTGGGGTTGTTTCTATGCGCTGATAAAGTGCTTCAAAAGACTCAACCGATTTAAACGCAAACAGATCGCCACTTAATGACAAGAAATCAGGCTGATATGAGCCCCAATAGCTCGCCAATATCACTTTACTACTGTTATAACGCGATGCTAATTCCGCCGCATTTAAGCGCGCATTCGCCAGTGCGGCTTTGGCTCGTAGTCCATCCGCTTGAGACGCTGAACCTTGACGAACCCGCTGATTAACCTGTTGGTATGTTGCCTGCGCTAACGCAATAGCACTTTCGGCAAGCTGCTGTTTTTCTTGTAAAGAAAGTGTAGTGATAAAGGTTTGCGTGACTTCGCCTAATAAATCTAAGCCAGCGGCTTTTTTCTGCGCTTCAACGTGGGCAAAACTAGTATCAACAACCGTAGTACGCGCTAACCGTTTATCACCTAACTCAATAAATGATGATAAGGCTAATGTCAGCTCAACGGCATCAACACCTGAATACTCCCCCGTACCTAATACGTTTTCAGCCTCAAAGCCGATATCGTAAGATGGAGATTGATCAACACTTAAACGTTGTCCGGCTAATGCTTGGTTGCGCCATTGAAAAACCTGTAATTGCGGATGACGACTTAATGTTAACTGAGCAGCCTTTTCTAAAGTTAATGGCTCAGATACTTTCGCATTCACGCCCCCAATAGAAGCAAACGACAGCAATAATAATGCGCTACATAAATAGCATTTATATCGTCGTAATCGATGAATATTGTTTAACATGTGTTGATAACCTTAACGTTTAATACTCGTGTTACTGACTCGATGGGTTTGTTGGCGGCAGCTTTTAGCCAAGTACTTGTCATCAGACTACAATCACAATTTAATGCCGTTCGCTACGCACATAAAAACTGAGCTTATTGACTGGCGACGAACAGTACAGTTAACCAGCAGCTCATTCATTTTCAGCATAAAAGCGCTTAAAATGGGATGAGTAATGAGTTATTCAATATAATTTATGCTAGTTTAATCCTTCCAGTAACTAGAAGGTCAATCCTCAATGAAGATCACTGCCGCAGCCAAACTGTCTGGCATTAACAGTAAAACGATTCGTTATTACGAGGAGGTAGGCTTATTGCCGCCGACAAGCCGCAATGCTAATGGTTACCGGGAATATGCCGAGGCTGATATTGAAAGATTGATTTTTATTCGGCGCTGCCGCGAGTTACACATTCCAATCAAAGAACTGATGGTCCTCGTCAATGTACAAATCGATCAGCAGTCACCTTGTCTAGAAGTAGACGACATAATCCTCACGCAACTTGAAAAAGTACGCGAAAGAATTACCGAACTGCTGCAATTGGAAAAAACGCTCAACGAGCTGGCTCATTCTTGCCAGTTTGATACCGTGTCGCAATGCCAAATTTTACAAAAATTAAAACAAAAGTGATAAGTTTATAACGCTGAAGCTTGATTTACTCTACATAGCTACTGCATATTTTATCGCTTAGGCAGTGTTGATTCGCTATCTGCAACATGTTGTTTAGGAGGTAATTTTAGTCCGAGCTTATTAGCTAATGGTTTAATAGCAGCCCCCTGCACAATGACCGAAATCAGTACAATGAAGAACACCATGTGGATCATTTCACGTGAACCTTCAACTCCAGCTGCGGCGGGGATCAATGCAAATACAATGGGCGTAGCACCTTTGAGACCGATCATTGATACAAATAAACGTTTACGCCAATTGGCTTGTTTAAACGGCAGGTAACATAGCTGCACAGCCAATGGTCGCGCGACGAGAATAAGTAATATTGCCGGTAGTAGCGATACCACGAACACGGGCATTAACTGCTGTGGAAATATCTGTAAGCCTAAAATAATGAACATTAACGATTGCGCTAACCAAGATATGCCATTGAAAAAATGCTTACTGACTTCAGCACCTTTCTTTAAATAGTTTCCCACTATAACACCGGTAATATACACAGCAATCAGTTCGTTACCGCCTAAGATCCCCGTACTGGATACCGTGATAGCAAAGGTTGCCAAAATAAATACCGGAATAAGCCCAAATTCGGGCAACTTAATGCGATTAAGTGCCCAAACCGCCATTTTACCCATAACTAGCCCAATTACGGCGCCAACACCAATCTGCTGAGCAAGATCCGATAGCACTGAAACGGCTGTCGGCGTGCCATTGGCACTATTGATAATAAAGTCGGTTAACATCACCACCATTAACAAGGCTACAGGGTCATTGGTCGCGGATTCAAACTCTAAAATAGTCCCCGTACCATGTTTTAATTGCAGTTTTTTTGACTCTAAAATAGTGAATACCGCCGCAGCGTCAGTAGATGACACTACCGCGGCAAATAACATGCAAGTGATAAGATTAAAGTCGAGTATCGCATTCAATATAAAGCCAAAAATAATGGTGGTAAAAATCACCCCAGCGGTAGATAACACCCCACCTTCTTTCCAGGCGAAATGAATGCTTTTTATCGGTGTATTCAGTCCACCAACAAAAACGATGGTATTTAAGGCTATGGTGCCAATAAGCGAGGTAAGTTGTAGATCATCATAAACAAAACCAAACTCACCGTTACCAAATACCAAGCCAACGCCCATAAAAATCAATAATGACGGTAAACCTAATGTTTTAGATGGGTGATGCAGTAAAATCCCAATGGCCACAAGGATGGAGAACCCTAAAATAATAAAATCAACTGGCATATGGGTATTCCTTAGATAATCAATATTTTATCAAATCATTATTTTAGCATTGTAATTGTCTAATCTTGCATTATGACTATTTGTTAATTGTAAAACTCGCTGTGTTTGCCAAGCTTGGAGTAGAGTGTCGCTATTATTCTCTGCTTTCAAGTAAAACCTAATCGAATTTTTAAATAACAAATCGTAAAATACTCAAACCTTTACAGCAACTCTGAAAATATGACACAAACTCAATCTGTTGGATTTAGCTTATTGAGCTCATCAATTAACCCGAATTGAGGTTAACTATCGATATGTTTCAGACCAAAAAGAGGGACTGAAATTATTCAGTCCCTCTTAAGTTTAGTCTTTTTAGCTTATTATCATCGATACCATGACAATGAAAACGATTTTCTATAATCCTAATGCTTTTGCAATACGCTGACCGTAATCAGCATCTGCTTGACTAAAATGAGCCAGCATATTTTGCTGCACATCTATACTTGCTTGACTAAGTGAACCACTAATAGTGTCAATTAAGCGTTGCTTTTCTTCCGCTGAGAACATGCGATACAAATTACCCGCCTGGCTAAAGTCATCTTGATTGTAACGACTATAGCGTGCTGCTTCACCATCTAAACGCAGTGGTGGCTCGGCAAAATTAACCATCTCTTGCAATGGTGCAGTCGAAGTATTTGGGCCATAGTTAGCACTAGCATCACCACCGGTTTGGCTATCATTAAATGGGCACTTGGTTCCCGCCATTGCCCCACCGCGTTGATGGTGATTAGCTTTAGCTGCATGCGGGCAGTTAACGGGCAACTGATTATAGTTTGCTCCAATGCGATAACGTTGAGCATCTGCATAAGCAAACAAACGCGCTTGCAACATTTTATCTGGCGATGCACCCACACCGGGACTAAGTTACTTGGCGATAGTGCCACTTGTTCCACTTCAGCAAAGTAGTTTTCTGGCATACGGTTCAGCTCAAGCTCACCGATTTCAATCAATGGATAATCTGAGTGCGGCCATACTTTGGTTAAATCAAACGGGTTGATAGCATAAGTATTCGCTTCTACTTCTGGCATAATTTGCACGTTAACCGCCCACTTAGGGAAGTTTTTATCCGCCAACGTGACAACCATGTCACGTTGTGAAGAATCAGGATCGATACCTTTTAATTTATCTGCTTGCTCATTAGTTAAATTGACCACACCTTGTTGAGATTTAAAGTGGAACTTAACCCAAAATCGCTCGCCCTTGGCATTCCAAAGTGAAAATGTGTGTGAACCATAACCGTGCATTTGGCGATAATTAGCCGGAATACCCCGATCAGACATTAAGATGGTGACTTGATGCATAGCTTCTGGGTTTTGTGACCAGAAATCCCACATTGCTTGCGGATCTTTAAGATTAGTCTGCGGATTACGCTTTTGGGTGTGAATAAAATCTGGGAACTTAATCCCATCACGTAAAAAGAATGTCGGGGTATTGTTGCCCACAATATCGTGATTACCACGAGCGGTATAGAAACGTAATCCAAAACCGCGTGGATCGCGCTCTGCATCTGCCGAGCCCATTTCGCCGCCTACGGTGGAGAAGCGTACAAACGTTTCAGTTTGCTTACCTACACCATTAAAATGATCCGCTATGGTGTAGTCACTTAAATCTTTAGTTAGTGTGAAGGTGCCATAAACACCGGTACCTTTAGCATGTACGATACGCTCAGGAATACGCTCGCGATTAAAGTGCGCCAGCTTTTCAATCAAATGCCAATCTTGCAGTAACAGAGGTCCTCTTTCACCTGCAGAAAGCGAGTTTTGATCATCAGCGATTGGCGCACCACTTTGACTGGTTAAATAATTTACATTGCTCATTCTTATTCTCCTAATTACTTTCAAGTAACCACTGTTCGATTAAATCGTAAACGGTTGCCATTGCGTCGTCCTCGGCTGTCGTTATCGTATAAAGCGATAATATAGAACAACAATAAACATTAAAAACGATTAAAAACGATGAGAGTAATCGATATAAAGAATGAATAGCGATATGAGGAAGGATCTATATATTGCAAGATCCATTAAGAAATAGAGTGAGGTTAGCTTGAGACCAGATAGCGTGAAGTTTGCCATCTCGTATTTTCGTTACTCACATTAAACACAATAAAAAACCGAAGCATGCTTCGGCTCTTATAATTTGTATAGGTGTAGATGTAGGGTTACTCTGCACTAGGATCTGTTATAGGTTCGCGGTACAACTTAACGAGGTAATAGACATCAATTAATACAATGAAAAAGTTCACTAATGCGACAGGAATAGCATCAATGGCCAGTCCATAGGCAACAAATAAAGCTGCACCGACTAAATTCCACCAGCGAAGTTTTTTAATGTTTGCCATCATTAAAGATATCGCCACCACTACAGAAGCAAGATACCCTACCCACTCCCAAATTGTCGCTGTGTCCATATTTATCCCCTATCACACTCTTTTATTGAGTATAGTCAGAGTCTGTTGATCTTCCATGCTAAAATTAATCTCAACAGACCAACAAACCCTAGCTCAATCTAAGCAGGCTTAACGTTCCACAACCGCTGCTGTCATTCGTGAGATACAACATAAATCATTAGCACTGTTATGGATTAAAATTTCCCATACTGAACTACGTTTGCCGATATGAACTGGTTTTGCTGTGGCAGTTAATGTGCCATTGCGAGAGGCTTTTAAATGATTAGCGTTAATTTCTTGGCCAACGCAATAGAACTTGGTGAAATCAACCACAAAGTTTGCTGCATAACTGGCAACGGTTTCAGCAAGTGCGATGTTAGCGCCGCCATGCACTATACCGAGTGGGTTATGTACACTAGGGTCCGCTGGCATAGTCGCTTTAAGATAATCATCACCAATCTCAGTAATTTTAATCCCTAGGGTTTGCATCAATGTGCCTTTACCATTCATCCCTGCATCTAAGCGTTCACAATCTGCAAGTGTCACTTCTCTAAACCAAATACTCATTGAATACATCCAGTTAACAATTATTTCCCCAGTGTACTGCGAGATGATGTCAGAAGAAATAATTAACTGGTAAATTGTGCTTTATAATTCATATCCTGCCGTTATGACAATAAAAAAGGGAGCATAAATGCCCCCTAATTATCTTTTACATTAAGTAAGTTAACTCAATTTTTATGGCTTAAAACTGTGCCACAAATGAGTCTGAACACAAGGTGCTCGATGCTTGGCAGATTTGATATGTTACCGAACTTGCCGTTGTGCTGAAACGATCACGGTAACGACCATCATTATTGATGTTTGCAATCATCACACCATCGCGATAAAGATCAACCGTTTCACCGATAGCGCCATCCCAACGAAGGTCAACAAGTGCACTACCACGACGTGAGACTAATGCCCGAGAAGCATAAGCGTCAATGCTATGTTCAAATACTTCGACATCCATCATGGTGGCGTTAGTATTTCCTTCAGCATCTGTTACCGTCAGGCTCACAGTGTAAACTCCCGCTGCAGCATAGCTGTATACAGGATTGGTATCCGCTGATACCGAACCGTCACCAAAGTCCCATGCATAGGTGGTTATGTCATTATTGGCATCAGAACTGGTATCTGTAAAGCTGACATTTAATCCATCAATGACATATTCAAACCCTGCAACTGGCGCTGCTGGAACTGAGTCACCTATACCTGAAATAGTAAGTCCCCAGCTGTTCAGCGTTCCGGTATCTGCTCCGACATTATCAGACACAGATAATGTCCAATCACCCATAGCCATTTCACCGTTAAACGCACTTAAATCCCATGACTTAACAATATTATCAGCGCTGCCACCATCACGGTTATGCAGTACAGATGAAGTACCATTAGGTGAGGTTAACGTCACGATAAGATCGCCAATCCAAGTATGACTAATATCAACACTTGCTGTTAATCCGAATACTTCGACATCATCCGCTACATTAATTGTGCTGGTAATACCTACCGCATTGTTATCTGGAATATTAACAGGAGTATCATTGGTGTATGGGAAATCAATCAAGCCTTGTGGATAAACCGCCAGCGCCACTGATTTAGTTTTAACGACTGAGCCATCATCACCTGTTACCGTAATGACGTAATCCCCCCAGGCAGCATTGGCTTCAGTGGCAACATTCACGCTAAAGTCATCACCCGCACCCGCTGTTGCACTGGATAAAGTCACACCGTTTAAACTAGGTGATACATCAACGGTCAAGGCCACATTGCCATTCCAACCCGCTACACTGCCTAAACTAAAGTCATAACTTACAGCACTGCCTGCTTCCACTTGCTGCGATGCAGGTGAAACAGTAAAGCGATAGCCTGGTGCAGGATTTGCTTGATCAAGGGCTGATGCCACATTTAAACGCGTACCAGCTACTGTTAACCCTGTTAATGCAGCATTAGAATCACCCGATACCATCAATAACTCTTTCATTTCTACGGCACTAAGATCCGGATTCAGTGACCACACCAAAGCCGCTGCACCAGTAACATGGGGCGTGGCCATTGATGTACCAGAATAAGTATCGTAACCGCCACCAGGTATTGTTGATAAAATAGCCGAACCAGGTGCCCCCATATCAACGCTGGTTAACCCCCATTGAGAAAATCCTGACATATTGTCATTGCGATCAGTACTGGCAATGGCCATTACAGCATCTGAATCGTAACTAGCTGGGTAACTAGCTGTAACATCATTATCTGATGCGCTATTACCCGCAGCTGCGACAAATAAGATACCTGCATCACCTGCGCTATCGATGGCATCTTTTAATGCCTGACTGAAACCGCCGCCGCCCCAAGAATTGTTTGTCGCTTTAACATCGACACCATGATTTAGTTTCAAGTTGGTCATATAGTCAATACAGGCAATAGCGCCAGCCGTTGAGCCTGAGCCGCTTGCATCTAAGAACTGACAGCCAATAATGCTGACATCCCAGTTAACGCCAACAACACCTACGCCATTGTTACCTTTAGCACCAATAGTGCCCGATACATGCGTTCCATGACCATTGCCATCCATTGGATCACCCGTATTAGCGTTCGCGTTATAGCCGTGAATATCATCAATAACACCATTGCCATCATCATCGATACCATTACCAGGGATTTCACCTGGGTTTACCCACATGTTCGCTTGTAAATCTGGATGATTATAATCAACACCAGTATCAATGACGCCGACAACCACATTGCGATCGCCCGTTGACGTATTCCATGCTAACACTGCATCAATATCAGCACCGGCTAATCCGCCTGATTGACCAGTGTTATGTAAACCCCAAAGGTCTACAAAACTTGGATCATCGGGAACACCTATTGCCCGTACAATATAATTTGGCTCAGCATATTTAACCGCCGGATGCTTGCTGATCATTTTGATTGCTTTTTCAACATCAGCACCACTTTTCAGGCTTAAACGAGCAAGTTTACCGTTTAAAAGATGGCTAAACTTATCATCCACCCCATCGGCATTTATATCTTTAATTGTTGCACCAACGAGTTTTTGCGCAGACGAACGTTCGAATTTGGTTACATTGTCTTTATACACCACCAAGATAGTATCTTGCTGATAAGTCACTGCTTGTTTAGCCATCACTGGCGCAGCAGTTGTCATTGCCATTGCAGACGCTATCGCTAATGCAACGGGTGTTATTTTAATCGACATAGACTGGTTTCCTATCATCCTTTTTGATTCCAGAACCGGTATTGCTAAATATGTCAAAGAGTCTCTTCTAACCCATAAACGGCATATTCATCCGGCAATTTTTTTACCTGCAGATTGTTGCCATAATGTAACCAGTTTGAAAAGGATGACATGGATAATTACAACTTTACTACTAAGCCCATTAACCTAAGCCATAAGAATTACTTTTACTCAAAAATACAATAAGCCACTGTAAATAAAAGAAAACAAATAAAACCCATCGTATAAAAATGCTGTTTACCCCCCTAAAATAAATACCCGTTAGTCCAATTGTTAGCCAATTGTTAACCCCGTAAGTTGGTCAAGTCAATTTGACTCTATCTAGTGAGTCATCGCCGAAATGTTTCACATAATACAAGGGAGTGGCTATGCAGATTTCAATGGAAACAACATTGTGCCTCGCTCTCCTGCTGTCCAGTTTTGCAATCACCGCGAATGCGCAAGACATTAAGTCAGATCAAGAGATAGATGTACCTATCACATTGCAAACCTTGCTCGAGAATAATGGTCGTAGCAACATGATCAATATCATCCAACAAGGCATGCTGAACCAAGCAAGTATTTTGCAAGCAGGAGAACTCAATCAAGCTTCTATCTTGCAACTAGGTGAGAGCAATCTGGCTTATATTGCTCAATATGGTGTGAACAATGAAGTAGAGCTGTTACAGGCAGGCGAGAATAATAATGCTTCGATTACCCAGACGGGAAACGATAATCGGGTGCAGTTAAATCAACTAGGAAGTGCAAATTTCTCAATTGAACAGATTGCTGATGGTGCGGCAATCACAATTACGCAATATTAAACAGGGAGCGTCATATGAAATCGCAAACAACTAAAACCTTATTAGCTTTAGCCATTGCAGCAAGTCTATCTTCAACTGCATTTGCAAGTGATACCAGCGACATTAGTATTATACAAAACGGTACGTGGCAAGATGTTAAATCAGAACAAACTGGTTCGTTAAATCTGTCAAATGTTACCCAAACTGGTAACGACCAAACTGCTGAAGTCAGTCAAGATGGCTTTTGGAATGAGTCGTACATTACATCAACCGGTGATGATAACGAGGTCACTACGACTCAATCAGTAGACTGGCATGTATCGTCAATAACATTAGAAGGTAATGATAACCTAGTTAATGTTGATCAAGTTGGCTTCTGGAACCAAAGTGATATTCAACTGACTGGCAATGACAATATGGTTGATGTTGAACAATCAGGTGACACGAACGTCAGCAATACTGAATTATTGGGTGACTCAAACAGTAATACTGTTTCTCAAGATGGCGTCGATAACTTTGCCGTATTCCGCGTGCAAGGCAACAATAATGATGGCGATATCACTCAAATTGGTGACGGTAACCAAGCAGGTTTAATTGCCTTAGATTTAACCCCTAATGTGGGTAACAATAACGATGTGACTACTTACCAAGAAGGTAATTCAAACTTAGCGGCCGCTCGTGGTGTTGCGGGTGATGATAACTCTATTGATATCGACCAAGTTGGCAATTCAAACGTTGGTTTTATCTATTCATTAGTAGGATCAGATAACGACATCGATATTGAACAAGAAGGTGATAACAACGTTGCGGTTCTTGAATTCACTGCCGGTGATGACAACGATGTTGAAATTGACCAGGAAGGACAATTAAATACCGTTGGTGATACCTTTATTGCAGTGATTCAAGGCACTGATAATAATATCGATATTAAGCAAGAAGGTGATTCAAACTTAGCTGAATTTGAAGTGATAGGTGATGATAATCATCTTGATCTTGACCAGGAAGGCGACAGTAATTATGCAGCCTTTGGTGCTTACGGTGAAGATAACCACTTTGATCTTTCATCAGATGGCAATGACAATATTATTCAAGCATTTTCAGTCGGTGACGACAACGATATCGAAATAGACCAAGAAGGCGATATGAACTTTGGTTTTGTTGAAACAATCGGTGCTGATAATGAAGTTGATGTTGAACAAGATGGCAATGAAAATGAAGCATTTGTTTCTGTTATGGGTGATCTGAATACCCAAATTGATGTCACACAATCAGGTGATCTCAACCTAGTTGATTTACTGGTCATGGGTGATGAAAACTTAGTTGATATTATGCAGTCTGGTGATGGTAACTGGGTAGGTGGCGAGTTAGGTGGGGCTTACACTATAGCAGGTGATAACAATAGCTTTACTGTGACACAAACAGGGAATGATAATCTAGTGACAGGTTCACAAACTGGCTTTGATAACACGATTAACGTTTCACAAACAGGTGATTTCAACAGCGCCTCAGTAATTCAAAACTAAACTGGCCTGTAAATATTAATTTGTAATGAGTAACATTTACACAAAAAAGGGAGCAATATTATTGCTCCCTTTTTTATCGCCACTAAAATCAACTGCATCAACTGCATCAACTCACTGTATTGACATCCAACCAAGTAAACTAACATCATCAAATGCACCAGCTGCAAATACCAACTCAACAACCCCTAGCTTACCAACTCAAAATGGGTTTGATAAGTTTGCGCCCAACGTAATAATTCAACTCTATTTCGGGATTGTGTTTTACGAAAAACAGAAGAGATATGCGCTTTTACAGTATGTTCACTAATGCATAAGCGATGGGCAATTTCCTTATTCCTAGCACCACTAGAAACAAGCTGAATAATCGTTCTTTCACGGTTAGTCAGCATTTGTAACATAGCAACGGTATCAGCTGGAATGTCGTTGTTATTATCAAGCTTTTGAACTAAGCGTCTGAAAATTTTACTGATCAAAGGTCTGTCATACCACAGTTCGTCAGATACCATTTTGCGTAAGCCAGTTAACATCAAATCCATTCGTTGATCTGAGTATAACAATCCACGTACACCGAGTAATAAGGCAGACTCTTGATCTAATGAACCGCGTTCTACTTGATATAAGGCAACGGGGACATGATTAACGATGCGCGATACCAATAAAGGAATACCTTTGCTATCAAGGGCTGCGCCTTTTTGAGCGACAAGGTAAAAACTATTGGACTTTTTCTCAAGCTCTAATTCAGCTGCATTTTTAACAATGCGTGTCTTTAAGCCTATTGATTCAGCAAGAATGGCTAAATGGCAAGGTGCGGATAATTGGTGTAAAAAAACCAATTCATATGTATTGGAACTCATTACTCTTCTCCCTGAAAAGTTTTATTTTGTTCAAGTGCTCCTAAATATTAGGTTTTACCCACATCATCAATAAGCGAAATTGCTTAATACTTGAACATCATCCTGAATTTTATTCTATACCTAAATCTTACCTTGAAGCCAGATACAATTGCTTATAAATGTTTAGAAAAAAGGTAAATAGATAAACTGAGTAACAAGGATAGTAGAAAATCACTAGAACAAAGAGAAAGTTTATCAACCAAAAGTATTAATAATCATTTTGGTTGATAAATCATAAGCTTTTTGACTAAGACTTAATAACTAGACCTAGGGTTTGAATTTGTCGATTATGAAGCCGAGTGCAAAATAATAATCCACAACAACCACCAATTAATGCTAGAAACATGTCCGATTGTGTGTCCCATACATAACCTTGAGTGCCTAAAAAGGCTTCTGCATTTTCACCTGTTGCAACAGCAACCCACCATTCAATCAATTCGTAAAACGCAGAGAAGGCTAATACGAAACACACAGACAAGAATTGACACCAGGCACCCAGCTGTAACGCCCCATTACGCAACATGATTTCTCTAGCCACAATAACCGGCACAAAACCTTGGGCAAAATGGCCGACTTTGTCATAATTATTGCGCTCGCTACCCATCACTTCAGCTAACCAATCAAACAAGGGTACTTCGGCATAGGTAAATCTCGCGCCAACCATTAACACTATGCAATGAAATAAAATTAGCCAGTAGGCTAAAGGGGTTAATGGGAAGCGCTTTCGCGTAAAAAATAACAAAGGTAACGCAATCAAAGCAGGGATCGCTTCTAACCACCAAGTGAACATATCTTTGGGATCACTCACAGACCAAAGTAGCACCGCGACATAAATTACCATCCATATAACTTTATTCTGCAATGTAAAATCCTCTCATTTGATATTGTTCTAAAATTAGAATATTAACTTTAGCCATCTAGCCCTCCACAACCCGCCAAAAAAGTGCTACTTTGACTAGGCGCTGGAAGTCGCACATTATTCCCGAAGTAGAACAGACCTTATTGGCCGTTTCTAAGGTTGATAACTTGACGTCACTTGGGAGCAGATATCAATCATAAACTAATTGATATTATAAGCATAAGTACTAATTTAACTAGGTACTAAATCAGCAATTATACATTAGAGGGTACCCATATCATGGCGAAACATTCGCTTGACAAGGATAAGATCAAAATCCTGCTGTTGGAGGGCGTCCACCAAAGTGCGGTAGATGTACTAGAAAGAGCAGGCTATACCAACATTGAATATCACAAAGCCTCGCTAGGCGAAAGTGAATTATTGGAATCCATCAAGGATGCTCATTTTGTTGGTTTACGCTCGCGCACTCAATTAACTGCTGAAGTACTTAGCCATGCAGAGAAGCTGGTTGCCATTGGCTGTTTTTGTATTGGAACCAACCAAGTTGATCTTGCTGCTGCAGAAAAACTCGGTGTGCCCGTTTTCAACGCGCCATTTTCCAACACCCGCAGTGTGGCAGAATTAGTCATTGGTGAAATCATCATGCTAATGCGCGGCATTCCACAGCGTAATGCTCAATGCCATCGTGGCGGCTGGTTAAAAAGTGCCAACGGTAGTGTTGAAGTGAGAGGAAAAACCTTAGGTGTGATTGGTTACGGCCATATTGGCACTCAGCTGGGTATTTTAGCTGAAACCTTAGGTATGCGAGTTATTTTCTTTGATATCGAAGATAAGTTACCCCTTGGTAACGCGTCTCAAGTTCACAGCCTAGAAAAACTGCTCGCCACAGCAGATGTTATAAGCTTACATGTTCCTGAAACCCCGCAAACCAAAGATATGTTTGCTGAAAAAGAATTCAGCCAAATGCGCAAAGGCAGTTTCTTCATCAATGCCTCTCGCGGCACAGTGGTTGATATCGATGCACTTGCAGAGGCCGTTAAGTCTGAGCACATTGCGGGCGCAGCTATTGATGTGTTCCTGGTTGAGCCGAAATCAAATGACGATGAATTTGTTAGCCCACTTCGCGGCCTAGACAATGTGATACTGACACCGCATATTGGTGGCAGTACTGCTGAAGCGCAAGAAAACATCGGTATTGAAGTCGCAGGTAAACTGGCTAAATACTCAGATAATGGTTCAACGGTATCTGCGGTTAACTTCCCAGAAGTATCGCTAGCACAACACGCTGGCGCATCACGCTTACTGCATATTCACCATAACCGTCCGGGTGTGTTGATCAAAATTAACCAAGCATTTTCGGCTAAAGGCATCAACATTGCGGCCCAGTATCTGCAAACTACCGCTGAAATTGGTTACGTGGTAATGGAAGTGGATTCTGATCAAGCTGAAGAAGCTTTAGGTGAACTGAAACTGATTGAAGGCACTATTCGTACTCGCGTATTGTTTTAATATCGGTGGTATCAGATCACAGTAACAATAAAACGACTATCTATACTAGGGCCTGTTGATCTTTCAAGGTTGTTTTTGCAGTGAATTGTTGGACATTTGTACAAGGCAGAGACTTTGAAGTGTAGTTATTCTACATAAAAAGTCGATAACACGGTAAAAATGACCAACAAACGCTGCCCGAAGGGTTCGGCTAAAAACGTTTTACTCTTTGTTGAATGGCTCTTGCTTAGATGACTAGGCATCAATCCATTCGCCTCAATTAAAACGTTTTTAATTCGAACAAAATTCAACCTGCAAAGCTCGACAGGCCCTAACTAGATAGTCGTTTTTTATTATCTTACCTCTTTAGAGTCCCCAGCGATTGGGCTACACTGCTGGCATTATGTTGCTGTATTACAGGAAAATCCTATGAGCCTTTCAATAAGTCAACCAGATTGGGCCCCCACCCAAGACACACCTGCAATAATGCTAGCTAACCTGAATCATTTAGGCCTTATAGAAGTGACCGGAGAACAAGGTCGCATCTTTATTAATGGTCAGGTCACGACTGACATAACCTCACTTACCGCCGACCAATGGCGTTGGGGCGCACACTGTGATGCTAAAGGAAAAATGCTAGCCAGTTTCCGCACCTTTGCATTGCAAGATAGCTTATTTATGTTAATGCCCACCAGCGCATTGGCTATCGATTTACCCCAGTTAAAAAAATATTCAGTATTTAGTAAGGCTGAATTAGTTGATGCATCGGCTAACTGGCAATTAATCGGTATTGCAGGCAGCGAAGCCAACGTTTTTGTTAAGCAACATTTTGCTGAGGTTAACCCTGAAACCGCCAGCGAAGTCACTGTGATTGAAGGTGGTTTACTGCTTAAAGATGGCCAGCGTTTTATTGCCATGTTAAGCCCAGAAAAAGCCCAAGCTCTTTGTGCAAACCAAACCTTATACAGCGCTGCAGCATGGCAAGCATTAGAGATAAAATCAGGTTACCCCAATATTCCGGGCGTACATGCCAACCAATACGTACCACAAATGTGTAACGTGCAATCCATTAATGGCATCAGCTTTACCAAGGGCTGCTATATGGGACAAGAGACCATCGCCCGTATGAAGTATCGTGGTGGCAACAAACGCGCGCTGTATATTTTATCTGGCACCAGTAGCCAAACCCTAACTGAAGAAACAGCATTAGAAATCGCCCTTGAAGGCGGCTATCGTCGTGGCGGTGCTATTATTGAGTTTGTCCAGCAAGGTAACCAAGTATTACTCACGGCTGTGTTAGCCAATGACACTGAAGCAGATGCAACTTTGCGTATTGCGGGTGATGAAGAGTCTGCTTTAACGATTATACCGTTACCTTATTTGCTAGATAATTAGTCCGAAAATAGCGACTTGAGTAGAACAGTGTAACAGACACTTTTACTGATTAAGTCGCTTTTAAATTAGCGGAAGCAAACTTTACCTAGGTAGAGATTAACCTAATCTGCGGTCATTTTAACGACGTTTTTTACCTATTTAAGTCGAGGGGGATGTAGCCATATCTTCAGGCCGGTTCTGGGTTTTGGTTTTATTTATTAGACTTGATATTTACTTTCGAGTCTGAATTCAGCCAACGAAAAAACTGGCTAAATGAATAAAACAATAAACTGACAACCCACTAGCAAATAAAGTAGACATATGGCTGGCAAAATGAGAGCTTTCTTCGCTCATTTTTGATTCAGGCATTAGCTTTTCCACTTAGCGTTGACCAATTTTGAAAAGTACCCACAGAATAGAGAACTCCTATACCTAAACAAATACTTGAACTGGCCACCCAAAACGTCAAACTGTTTTCGGGAAACATCGGCATAATCACAACAAATGCGACGCCACGCACTAAGTAAATGAAAGAGATAACGGGTAACCCAAGCTTCAGCAAAGGCAGCTTAGGTATCACTTTAGCGCCAGAAAAACCATATAGCGCCCAGAGAGTTAACACTAAAACAATAATAGAAGTCACTACTGTAGGATACCAATCACCATTTTCAGCCATCCTAGCCATTTGCTCACCAGCACCAAAAAAACGATACCAGTCACCACCAAAAATGATACAACCTAAATGAGCTAAAGCTGCTACCGCGCTAGACGTTGCACCCAAAATTAAAAACTTATTCTTCCCTGAAGTCATCAAACCTCCCTTAATATCTATTAGCTTAAATGAACCTAAGTCACCGACCACTATCATATTGGGTAAATAAATTAAGCTCAATAACTCATTGTAATCAATTACCTGCCGCAGGCTTTATACAGATAATCCAGCGAGACGCCGACTCTTGATTTTAAAATCAGCACTTCCCTGTGGGCTTAACCAAAACATCCCTGTTTTGGATACTCGCTGGCTCATCTGCACCTGAAATGTCGTCTCTTCGATTTGCTTTCAAGTATTGCTATGAATAACAGCCAAAAATCTAAAGGCTTGATTACTAATGAAGCTAAATCGAAGAGATAAATCATCGGGTACATATGCATCTAAGACCTTCGAAAACAGGGATGTTTTCGCAGAGCCCCCATGGATGGGTTCACGGCGTGTCTTGGATGCATATGTACTAAAAATCGCGAATATGCATGTGATCGCGACATTCCGTTCTTCCTGAACATTCCTGTGACAGGCAATGCGTTAAATTAAGGCTTAACGTTGAAATAAGCTACTCAATACCAGTGCAGCCAAGGTCTTAAAAACGAAAAAAGCGAATGGGCTACACCACATTCGCTTTCCTTCAACATCAAATAAAAATCAATTACTTCAATTGACTGTCCAAAAATGCCGCTAACGATTTGTACAAATGATTGCGCACTTTTTCACCGCGCATAGAATGCTTAGACCCTGGGTAATCGATCATTTGAAATAACTTACCTTCATCTTGAAGCGCTTTATACACCCGAGTGCTGTTTTCAAACAACACGTTGTCATCTGCCATACCGTGGTACATCAGCAATCCAGATTGATAGTTTTTCACATAAGGTAAAACACTGCCGGCATCATAACCTTGTTTGTTAACCTCAGGATTACCCATGTATCGTTCGGTGTAATGGCTGTCATATAAACGCCAATCACTCACCGGTGCACCAGCAATGGCGGCTTTAAAGTAATCAGGCGCTTTAAATTGGCTCATCAACGCCATGTAACCACCATAACTGTGACCATAAATCGCCACATTATCGCCATCGATGAAAGGCAAACTACGCAGATAATCGACACCGGCTTTTTGATCGCGAACCTCTGCATCACCCATGTTTTGATAGATCACATATTCAAACTTTGTGCCGCGATGGGCTGAACCACGGTTATCTAATTGGAACACCGCATAACCTTGCTGCAACAAATACTGGGTAAAGTAATCAGCCTCGCTCCATGCGTTCACAACTAACTGAGCATGTGGGCCACCATAAACCCGCACCACTACAGGGTATTTTTTACTGTCATCAAACGGCACAGGTTTGAATAAGCGATATTGTAATGTTTGCCCATCATCTGCGCTTAAGTGGCCAAATTCCGGCATTGCCCACTGGCCTGCAAATGCATAAAGCGGATGCGAAGCATTCACTTGGTTTTGCTCAACCCAGGCTAATTGCTTGCCAGATTCGTTATGCAAACTGATTTGTGGTGGCTGCTGTAGACTGCTGAAGTAGTCTAGATAAACCGGTTTATTTTCAGCAAATACACTTTGATGCATACCAGATCGCTCACTAATACGCTCGATACTTTGGCTGCCTTTGGCTAAATTAACTCGGTATAAGTGACGTTCAACTACGCTGTCCTTGCGACCAGAAAAATACAGCCAGCCTTGTTGTTCATCAACATACTCAAGGCTATCAACCACCCACTCACCCTGAGTTAATTGGCGCACTAACTGGCCATTTAAATCAAATAAATAAAGATGATTAAAACCATCACGTTCTGACGCCCAAACTAATGCTGATTGCTGCTTTAAAAAGTGCAAATCATTATTTAAGTTAACCCAGGCGTTACTGCGCTCTTTAACGATGGTTTTCGTTTCAGTTGGCTTGGTTATATCCACAATGCGTAAATCTAACGCTTGTTGGTTACGGCTTTGCCATTGAAATGATAAATGTTGGCTGTCTGGTAACCATTTTACTCGCGGTAAATAAATGTCTGTTTGTTTACCTAAATCAATCCACTCAGTTTTGATATCAGCAACCGCTACTACGCCCAGTTCAATGGTCACATTTGGCTTGCCTGCATAAGGGTATCGCTGCTCAGTCAGCTTAATACCGTCGGCATAGATTTCATTGCGGGTGACTAACTCAACACCGGACTCGTCAATACGGGTAAAGGCAATGTGTGACTCATCTGGCGACCACCAATAACCTGTCATGCGATCCATTTCTTCCTGGGCCACAAACTCTGCCATGGCATTTTTAATCGGCCCTTTGCCATCTTTAGTCAGCGCAGTGATTTTGTTACTGGCTAAATGGAGTACAAATAAATTTTGCTCGCGCACAAAAGAAACGTAATTGGCTTTAGGTGACAGGCGAGCATCAGTGACAAAACCTTCACCGGTATCAAGCACACTTACGGCATTATTTTTAACATCAAAAAGATACAACTGACCAGACGCCGGTATTAAAATCGATTGACTATCATCCGCCCAAAAGTACTCCATGATCCCTTGACCATAAATACGCTGACGTTCGCGGCGGGCTTTTTCTTCATCCGATAACTCACCTGCGGATAATTTGTCTGCATCAATCAAACGACTGCGCACACCACTGCTGATATCCATTTGCCATAGGTCATAGAAGCTTTGGTTATCATCTCGACCAGCAAGGTAAGTCACCCTTTTGCCATCTGGCGATAAACTCAACCCTCGAGGGCTGGAGCCTGCTAATGCAGGTGAAGCGTGAATGCGCTCTATGGTTAATGCACTATCGCCACCTTTAAAACCGTTTAGCGGTAAAGTGGTGTTAAAAGTAGCACTGCTACCTGCTGCATTGTGAGTATGATTAACTGATGTCATTTGAGTCGCCATAAGTGAGGAGCTGGCAAATAGAAAAGGCACAGCAGAGAAAGCGGCCAAGGCTTGTAGCTTCCATGTAAGGGTCATTATTATTTTTCCTGAAGAATTTTTTACACCTGCATTTTGCCTGAATTCACCTTAAAACGAAAATGCCTCATCAAGCGCTGAAATTTACGCCGTTCTAAGGTATGATCGCCGCCAATAAGATTCAAAAAATAATGAATAATAATCATCTTCAAGAATAACCGACCTTAACCTTAAAATTTGTCATAGGAATACGCATGCAAACTTTGGCACAAACCCTTACAAAACAAAAAGTAACAGCTTCTCTTGCTGAACTAATATTGTCACTAGCCGACACATCTAAAGCCATTAGTGGCGCTGTGCGTCACGGTGCTTTAGCCGGTATATTAGGTGCAACAGAGCAAGAAAATATTCAAGGTGAAACACAAAAGAAATTAGATGTGATCACTAATGATATGCTCAAAGATGCATTAAAAGCTGAAGGCAATGTGCGCGGATTAGCCTCAGAAGAAGAAGATTATGTAGTTGAAGTGAGCAAGCAAGGTGAGTACCTAGTGTGCTTTGACCCGTTAGATGGCTCATCAAACATTGATATTAACTCACTTGTAGGCACTATTTTTTCAATATTGCCTGCCCCTACAGGCGAGTTAAACGAGCAAAGCTTTTTACAAGCAGGCCGCAAACAAGTGGCTGCCGGTTATGTGCTTTATGGCCCATCAACCATGATGGCATTAACCACGGGCCACGGAACGCAGTTTTATACCCTAAACCCTAGCAACGGTGAGTTTTTACTGACCAATGACAAGGTACAAATTACCCCAGATACCGCTGAGTTTGCGATCAATATGTCAAACCAACGTTTTTGGGAAGCGCCAATGCAAACCTATATTGCCGATTTACTATTAGGTAAAATTGGTCCACGCGAACAGTCATTTAACATGCGTTGGATTGCCGCTATGGTAGGCGATGTACATCGTGTGCTTTGTCGTGGTGGTATTTTTACTTACCCAACAGACAACAAGAACCCAGCTAAACCATTCAAGTTACGTCTAATGTACGAAGCTAACCCAATGGCATTTTTGGTTGAACAAGCAGGCGGAAAAGCATCAACAGGTTATGAAACGATTTTGGATATTCAGCCAACTGAAATTCATCAGCGTGTGGCAGTGATTTTAGGCAGCGCTAACGAAGTCGATACCTGCTTAAGTTATCACGGACTGGATTACAGCGAAGAGCCATCGATTGACTAAAACAAGCCATTAAAAAAGCCGCTCAAAGTATTATTTGAGCGGCTTTTTTATTTAATCACCTACAGAGTTATTCTTTCGCAGCGATAATCTCATCTTCATTCTGTTGATGTTTTTTCTCAGTTTGGTCAACAATGGTTAATACCGCGGTATCGCCCACGACATTACATGACGTCAGCACCATATCGATAATGCGGTCTAATGCCGCCACAATGGCAAACGCTTCCACTGGTAAACCCATTTGATGAATTAATACGCCAATCATCACCATACCGCCGCCAGGTACGCCACCAGCACCAACAGACAACAAGAACACACTGAACAATAACGCCGGTATTTGATCGTTGCTGATTGGCATGCCATAGGCATTAGCAACAAAGAAAATAGCAATAGTGATATAAATAGACACCCCGCCCATATTCATCGTTGCCCCTAACGGCACACCAAACCCTGCGACAGCTTTACTGACACCAAGCTTGTCAGTCAGGGTTCGCATTGTGACTGGAATGGTAGCATTTGATGAAGCTGTCGACAGTGAAAACAGTATTTGCTCTCGGGTTTTGACACGAAATGTTTTCGCTGAAATAGGCGTAAAGAAACTAACCGCATAGGGGTAAACCACAAAAATCCACAACAGTAACAAGCTCAAAATCAGGACTAAGTATTCTGCCACACTGACAAAAATTTCAGGCTCTAAGGTCGCTCCCAACTTAAACATCAAAGCAAATACACCGATAGGCGCAAGGCTCATTACCACCGAAATCAAACGCATCATAATCTTGTTAGCGGTTTGAAAGCCTTTTACTGCACCGTCTACCGCACTGCCCATTGACTTCATCACGCCGCCTAACAGCAACGCCATAAAGATCACCTGCAGCATATTACCTGAGGTAAAAGCAGAAAAAGGATTATTGGGTACAATACTGACAATTAAACTAACTAGATCGGGTAACTCAGTGGCGGTAATAGCAGCGGTATCACTACTGCTCATATCAACGCCTTTACCGGGTTCAATCAGCATGGCGACGATAAATGCCGCCAGAATGGCTATCACAGTATTAATGATATAAAAACCAAAGGTTTTACCCCCTAGACGGCCAAAGCTTTTTAAATCTTGTAGTTCACATACGCCACAAACAATACTGACAAATACCAATGGCACCACAAGCATCATGATCATATTAACGAACATGGTGCCAATGCCGCCGGTAATATTAACTAGCGTACCAGAGAAAAATACAACATCTGCCAGTGCAAATTGCACAATACTGCCAAAAATTACCCCAAGAAAGAGACCCGTGAAAATACGGGCTGATAATGACTTCATCATCGACTTATACATCCTTTTTATTGCCTAAATTTATTTAGGCTTGTTGTTTTAGTGCCAAGATACTGAGCCATCAAAATTCAGATTTCAATTAGTTGATCAATAAAAAAATTAATTCGCAGGTAAAAAATCGGTACACTAAATGTAAGACGCTAATTTTAAATACTAAAAGTATAATTAGAATAGAAGTCGAAATAAAAAACCAATTACCCAACCGAAAACAGCATAATCGATTAAAAAAGCAGATTTAAAAGTTAAAAAGATAGGTTATTTTATTCACTAATGGGAATTAATGTTAGTTCAAGCTGATGCGCTAACATATGCTGCTGTTTGATACTGATACGATGTTGTTGCAGCAAGTTTACTAATTTACGCCAATCATCTAACGCCGCCTTATTAAGATACTTTTGCTGTCGCCATTGTTTATCAAAGTCATCAGGATCATTTAATGTTAATATCAGAGGAGAAAGTTGAGCTTGTTGTGGTATCTGAAACGGTTGTGGCTGTTGTAATCGTTGAAACTGCTCAATAGCGGTTTGATTCACTACTACAGGTGCAATTAACTGACTACAACCTTGAAGTAAATGTGCGATTTGCAGTCCTGCGGGATCTAAGTCCGTAAAGGCGCTGATCTGCATCTTAGGCTGTAACTCTTGGTTTTGCGCAATCACATGCAATAAGCGCTTACAGCCGGCAGGTGAATGCGCGCCACTGCCTCGATACACAATAACCGCTTGCGATATAATACTGGCTAGCAGCGGATCAAATTTAAACTGCAACACATCATCAAAACTGTCTAAGTTTTCAACCACGATAAGATGTAATAAGTTAAATTGCAGGCAAATAGCGATTAGCTGTTCCACCGTCATTCTCAGGCTATATTGGGCCGCTAAGGATGGATAACACTGAATAGGTAGTTTCACTAAAACGTAATTGGCATCGGGGCGAATATTGGCGTACTTTTCTTTTTTACCTTTGGCAGCTAAGGTGCTTCGAGGCTGATTAAAGTTCGTATTTAACACATCAAAACCGCTGTCTAGCTGTGCCATTTCTTGCAATAAAGCATGATCTTTAGTTCCAAAGCTAAGCCACTTACTCGCTCCGTCGACTTCTCCAATATCAAATAGCTGTGAAATTTGCCGCCAATTAGAAGTGAGTTTAGTTCGAGGTAATCGTTTAGTTACCACGGTTTTTATCACATCTAATTGTGTTCTTGTCAGCTTAGCCACAAACCCCTCTCTACCATAGTGCTACCCAAAAATAGCCTTATGCCAACCATAGCTCAACATCGGTGACGATGAAGTTACCGGTATAAACCGGATCCGGCTTACCGATAGGTTCCAACTCAAAGTATTGTTTATGCTCCATAGGTAAGGCTTCATAACCACCAATCACTTGATACAACCAACTTTCGCTGTCCCAGTTAAGTTGCTGCTGATCTAAATACTCTAGTGCAGACTGACGTAAACCTGAGTCAATAATGGCGCAAAAATACTCATCAACGGCGACTTTAAGCGGGTTGTCAGGAATATCAAAATCTTCCACTTCGGTCATTTCAAACGTGAAATTAGCATCACGCTGAGTCACTATACGTTCATCACGGCTAATGGCTTTAACCTGTGCCACCATCTTCATTAAATCAAGCTCATGGTGTGGATTACTGACATCCACATGCGCAGGTTTCAATATTGCTTCAGCATAGTTGAACAACACAGGTACATTATTGTGCCCAGCATGATTATCGGGCTGATAATCAGGGTGTAAATTGGTGTGTAACAGCCAACCTTTTAATAAACGAGTACGACCTCTAATTTGTCTAAAACGCCCCAGTAATTCAAATAGCCGTCCCTGCACTACGCTGAGTTCTTGGGTACAGTAACTTAAGGTATCCTGTAAGCTGGTGATCAATAAACGGCGCAGCTCGCGAATATCGCCAGCAATTTCGCCCAGTTCACTGAACTGGAACATTTCTAAACCGTTCAATAGTTCACTGACTTGGCTTTGGGCTAGTTCGTTTTCTCGAATTTTGGCGTTAATGGTGCCGACATAACCAAACTCATTGTTGATTCGCCCCCATAACACGCGGATAGAATAACGTAAGCTGTCGGTAAAACTGTAAACATGCTCACTTAAATCGGCAAGGTATGCTTCTGCGCCGCCGTGATCCACATTATGACGGGCTTCTTTATAATGATCGGCTAAGGTTTTTATGGTCGCTAATGCCGAGCCGACATTGGAGTCGATTTGACGATTGCGCTCATCACTCAAACCTTCTTCTAATAATGCCCGCACTGAACGCTTTAAACGTAATGCTTGATCTGGCTCTGGTCGCCACAATAGACCACTTTTTTTAAGCTTTTCTATCACTGCAGGGTCATGACTTGACTCATTCACTGAACCCGCTAGATAGGCGTCCATAATCACATCGGCATGCCGAGCCAGCTGCTTAAGCAGCTTTACCCCTGCTTGATGCAAGTTGTTGCTCATATTAACTCCCGCTGGGTGGCGGTTTCAGCCTGTGCCTCTAAGCTTAACCCTTCGGTTTCATCAATAAAGCGGATCACTTCATACAAGTAATCTAGCTTACCAGTGGCAATATAAATCTGTTTTTCAGCGTTTGGTTTGGTTAAATAACCCAATTCAACCAAGCGTTTAAATACCAGCTTAATTTGGCCGTCAACATTGGTACTACTCGAGCCAAATAAACGATAGTGGCTTAGCTTGGTTAATTGTTCACTAAAAGCAGGCGTATCTTCAATGCGGGCTTGTAGTTCAGTTAATCGAATTGGCGCACCTTCACTTAATGGCGCATCTTGACCACTGGCCTCTTGCACTAACACCAGCCATTCCACAAGAGGAATAAGCGCGCCGCAGATTTCTTTAAACTGGCTAGACACCACTTTGCGTTCACTTTCACCCAGCTGCAAATAACCACAAAAAAATACTTCTCCTTCACCGGCGCTGGCAATGGTGCGGTTAATTTGATTCAAATAACTTTCTACTCGCTCGCGGGTACTGCTATTTTTCAGTGCTCGCCAGCCGTCTTCATTGGTCACCCGACAAATAAACTCACCGCGTAGCAATTGTTCTATGATGGCGCCTGCGCCAACTAATACAGTGTCATGGTTATCATAAACTTCGCTAGTCATTATGCTAACTCCTCTGTTTTAGCATTGTGCTGGTTTAAACGTGCCGCTAATGGATTCGCTTTAGGCTTAACCACTTGTAATTTCTTAGTCTGTTTGTTGATAATATAACGGTTAGCAAACAGATTAAGCACTTCTGATTCAGGGTTAGGGAATGCACCTAACACACTGATATTATTGTTTTCACAGGCATCGAAAATCTTCTTCACGTTAGTGTGATGTAAGGTACCTAATTCATCAATTGGCCAATGAATGGTGACATCGGCTTTACCGCGCAATAATCGGGTAAAGGCCAGTAAGAACTTACATAAAATAAGGTAAGCCATACCGTGACTAGATGATTCATTTAACTGACGATCGGTACGAATAATCAGGTCACTGTTGCCCTCTTTTAGGCGCAACTCAATTTCTAATAACTTAGCAATACCGCCAGTTAATGCCGCGCGACCAATAATATCCAGCGCTCGGCGCATACTATTAGTGTAGTGCTCGTCAGGTAAGGTACTGAAGTTATCGGCTTTCCAGGCTTTAAAGGCTTTTACAAACACTTCAAGCTCTGGCCAAAACTCTAACTCACTAATACGTGAACGAATTCTTACCGCTGATTCTGATACGCCATCAAGGAATAACTCTTCACCAACTTCACGGGTAATACGGGCACTTTGTGAAGCGATACGGCGATCAATATCAGCTAATACATCATAATATGCGCTTAAATCGACGCCAAAAATTCGTCCTTGTTCACGAATCGCCATTAATGACTGAGGCACCATCACGTTTAATAACTGCTCAAGCTGTGGCACTAATTTACGGTAGTCGAGTAAGCGAATGCCTTTGTCATTCACAAAGCTCGATTCTTCACGGGCTCGCTCCCAAAACTCAGCCAAACTAGAGCCTGATTTGCTGGCTATCACGCTATCAAAGTGCTCGATATATTGCTTCACTGACCCCTGTAAATAGTCACGCTTAAGCAATAAGTCTTCACCCTGACGTAACCGTTCACCAATGCCGCCGCTGGCTTCTTCTTTATTCGCTGGCAGTTTTAACTCCGCCAACTTACGCATCACAGCACGCAGTTTAGTCAGGTTTTCTGATGCTTCAACCTGAGCAGCATCGGATGCTTTACGTTGGGTCTCTAAGTCGTTTCGACGGCTTTTGATCTCATTGGTTTTGTTGGTTAGCTGCAGCTCAAGCGCCAAAGCCGCTCGTTTAACATCGGCAAGCTGGGTTTGTAATTTCGGTTTTCTAGATAGCCAAGTATGTTGATACCAATCGTCATAGCGTAATACATCACTACGGCGTTGTTCTGCATGACTAATTTTGGCTTCTAATTCACGTATTTCACGTTTAAGCGCCAAAATGGCGCTTTCATCTACACCGCGGGATTTAAGCTCATTTTTATACCAGGTTTCACAGGCTTTTTGCTCTATTTTGGCATTGGCTCGACGCTGTTCAATATTGGCTTTAATCTGCCCCAATTGATTATCGATCGCCCCGACCACTTCTTGCCAATAGGCATTTTTTTCCATCCGCGCTTCAAGCGCTTGGGATTTTTGCTCTGACAACCATTCAACATGCTGGTTTTTAAGCTGTTTTAATTCATTGTCTAACTGCACTAATCGCTTACCTGACTCGGCTTTACGTAGCGTGACAGCTTGATCTATTTTTTGTTGTTCACTGCGTTTTTCATCGAATAAACGACGTAAATCTTCACGGCTATTTTTATAAGCAGTACGCGCAAAGGTTAACTCACGGTTAAGCTTATCTAACGCATCGTTCATAGCAACTAGCTGATCTTCATGCTCAGCTTGCAACTCCTGTGCACTTTTAAGCGCTTCTTCAGCCTTAGCTAAACGAATACGCAAATCTTGTTCAGATTGTGCGTAGTCAGGCACCTCAATCGCTTTTAAGTCAATATTGACCCCAAATAGCGCATCGCTGTCTTGGTTAGCTAGGCTTGGATGTAAGTCAGTGCGATGCAGCAACTCTGGTGCTATCACTTTGCCAAAAGAGTGTTCCCAACCTACCGCTTCTTTGCGCAAAAACTCTAGCAAGGTATGCGATTGCGGAAACAGCATATGGTGAATATCTTCTTTGGCTTGCTCGCGCTCATTAACACGAATGCTGGCAATACGAAGGGACTCATTAGCTTGGTCACGCTTAGCGCGCTGCTTGCGCTCTTCTGTGGTTAACCGTTCTACCTTTTGATTACAACTTTCTTGCTCTTCGTCAGCTAAGCTAATGCGCTCATCAAAAATAGCCAAACGCACTTTTTCGTCTTCTGTGTATGACACACTATCGACTTGATGTTTAAGCTCAGCGGCGGTTAACTTAAGTTGATATTCTTGTTCGCTAAACTTAGCTTTACCAGCATCGGTTTGTTCGCGCCAAAAGCCTTCAAGTTGAGTTAAATCGTCATTAGCTAGCTCGCGTTGTTTGTCACGGGTTTCACGCTGAGTATCTTGCTCTTTATGTAGCGTGTCTAATTCACTGTGTAATTGCTCGGCAATTTTTGAACGTCTACCATTAAAGGCGGCTTCAATGTCTTGATGTTTTTCAGTTTGTAATTTGTGGCGTTCATTGAGGTTTTCAACATCTTGGCGCCAGCTGGGCAAACTGTCTAAATCTGCTTTTGCTTGATCGATATCCGCATCTAAAAAACCGCCATGCTGTTCTTCAATCGCATCTAGCTCATGTTCACACTTCTGCATGTCACCTTTAGCGGCAGATATTTCCGTTTGTAACTCATCGCGGATATCTTTCCACTCTTCATCCAGCATTTTAAGCTTAAGATTTAACTCTTTTGCCAGAGTTTGATTGTCATCTTGGCGATTGGCTTCTAAGGTTTCATCATTACGGTAACCGCGAGATAAACTAGCAAGGCGCATTTCAGCGCTCAATAACTGGTTAAATTCTTGTTCAAGCTTTTCAAATTCTGGACGAATTTGCTCAAATCCCTGCACAAGCTGGCTTTCTCGTATCCAAGATTCAACTCTTTGTGGGTTTAATCGAGACGTTGGCGGATTAACGCCATCTTCTTCTAAAATGGCGGCGATCATCGATTTGACCGTTTCCATTTTACCTTCTTTGGAATGTACGGCTTTGGCCAGCTTTTCGATGTGGCGTAAAGAGTGTTCACTGTCGCATAGGGAGAATTGACGCGCGTAAGTACGCAGCTCATTACGATTAGCACCAGTATTTAGCAAACTGCGATCATTTTGGATAATCGCTCTAAATTCACGGGTATTCAATAAATTGGTGTGAGCAACATCTTGGCGTTTAACTTCACGGCCAAGCTCCGCCATTGAGTGACAAATAATGGTGTCGCCACTACGGTTTTTAACGTAATCCTCAAGCTCAAAACCTCGGGCAATAAAGCGATAATTAACCCCTTTGCCATCACCTGCAGATGCTAGTACCGCTTGATAAAGTAACCCATCATCTTTTTGATATTCATAAATAATGTAACTTGAATCGTGCGGTAAATACCAACGCTCAAAACTGTCACGTGTTGATGGCACAACACGGCTTGGATACTCACCATAAAACACCGGAACTAGACGTTGCAAGGTGGTTTTACCTGATGCGTTGGTACCACAAATATTGGTATGGCCATTTAATGCCAGCTCTACTACACCGGTAAGTGAGTATTAATGAGCACGATTCTTATCAAACTAGGCATGGGAGTCCTTTATTAAAACAAAACAAGCGATTCAATTCACTTCGGGATAAAGCCGCGTTAATTAATGCCGCTATTTTAAAGCAACAGAGGGGCTTTAAGTTAAATTAATCCGTCAACGATGGCAATGACAATCCAGCATGGGATCATACTGTAAATTAGCCTGTGATGGCGGTTAACAAAGTAGCAGTCGATTCAAATTGAGTGAATTGTTGAGCGAAAAAGACGTTCAGGGGAGGAACTATGAGTATTATTTATAATCACATGGTAGTTATCAAGATAACGCTGAAAAGCGCCCATAAAAAAACACCGCCTATAGGCGGTGTTTTTTTTAAAGCACTAACTATAATTAAGCTTCTGCAACAACAGAAATCTTAACGATAGCTTTAACTTCAGTGTGTACTTGCACTTCAACTTCGAAGTTACCAGTTGTGCGTAAAGCACCTAAAGGTAGACGGACTTCAGATTTAGCAAGTTCAACGCCAGCTGCAGTTACTGCATCAGCGATGTCACGGTTGCCAACTGAACCGAATAGTTTACCTTCATCACCTGCTTTAGAAGCGATAACAACGCCTTCTAATGCAGTTAATTTCTCAGCACGAGCTGTCGCTGTAGCTAAATCAGCAGCTATTTTAGCTTCTAAATCAGCACGACGAGCTTCAAATACTTCAACGTTTGTAGCATTCGCAACAACCGCTTTACCAAATGGTAAAAGGAAGTTACGTGCATAACCAGCTTTAACAGAAACTTGGTCGCCTAAGCTGCCTAAGTTTGCAATTTTGTCTAGTAGAATTACGTTCATTATCAAATCCTCTTTATTCGATTAGGAATTTAATACTGCTATATTACTGATGTAAATCAGTATATGGCAGTAGAGAAAGATAACGAGCACGCTTGATAGCGCGAGCTAGTTGGCGTTGGTATTTAGCACTAGTACCAGTAATGCGGCTAGGAACAATCTTGCCACTTTCTGTTACGTAGTTCTTTAAAGTTACGATATCTTTATAATCAATTTCTGTAACGCCTTCAGCGGTGAAGCGACAGAACTTGCGACGACGGAAATAACGTGCCATTTTGACAGTCTCCTAAGTTTTCAATTCGACATTTTCAGCATGCAAAACTAAACGGTTTTGACCATTTCGTCCTTGTTGTAGTGAAAGAAACCCTTCAACTTCAACCTGCACACCTGCTTTTAATTTATCTGCTACGCTATTAAAGCGTGGACCACTCAACACCACTTGTATAAGGCAGTATACGTTTCGTAATAACTCTGCGTCATACTTTTGTGACTTATGTTCTAGGGTAATAATCGTATGATTAATCCCGCTAGGGCTACTCATTTGTTTTGAACGCGTTATGGTTCCAAACAAAGTTAAGTGGTTATTCACAGAGTAAATTATTCAGCGTTTTCTTCAGCGCTTTCTTCGTCCATACGGTCATCAGAAGATGAACGACGTGTTTCACGTTCGTCTCTTGCTTTTGCCATAGGTGAAGCTTCAGTAACAGCAGCTTTAGTGCGCATTACAAAGTTACGCAGAACAGCGTCGTTGAAACGGAAAGCTGTCTCTAACTCTTCAATAGACTCTGCAGTGGCTTCTACGTTCAAAAGAACATAGTGAGCTTTGTGTAGGTCTTGAATTGGGTAAGCCAATTGACGACGGCCCCAATCTTCTAAACGGTGAATTGTACCGTTAGCAGCGGTGATAACACCGGTGTAACGCTCAATCATACCTGGGACTTGTTCACTTTGATCTGGGTGAACCATAAATACGATTTCATAATGACGCATTTATTGCTCCTTACGGTTAAGTAGCCTCTTTTCTGGCTCAGTCATACCAATGTGGAGGCAAGGAACGAATTAAAGTGACTGATTTGAGCGCGCGATGATACCGAAACTCCCTCACAAACTCAAGTAATAAAGTATTCTTTCCTGTGTAATTGAATACAGGTATCATGTCGACAGTTGAAAATGAGTTGTAATGGATAACAAGAAATAGTGATCACTATGAAAAAAGCGCTGTCTATCTGCTGTTTACTGATATTGTCCCCTTCCGCGTGGGCTTTGGTACCACCTGACTATCAAGAGCCCGAAAATGATTTTAATGCTGAAATTGAAGCTGGGTTGCAACTTAATAGTGGCAATAATGAAACCAAAAACTTCAACGGGCGTACGTATGCAACTTACGACACCCTTAATACTAAGCAAGAAGGCACCTTAAAAGCCTACTACTCTGCTGACGGAAGTGAAGCAACCTCGGAGAAATATGAGGTTTATCTACAAAGTAACTATAAATTAGAGCGAGGATACGTTTTTGGCCGCGGTGAATTTACCTGGAACCAGTACGGCTCGTTCACCAAAATTTATACTATTTCCTCAGGTTATGGTTTTGATTTAATCAAAAACTATAGAACCAAACTCAGTTTAGAATTCGGCCCTGGTTATCGTTATGACTTACCCTCTTCATCTGTTGCTGACCCAGAGCCTGCGCCGAACAGGGATATCATTTTACGTTCAGCGGCTAAGTATTCTGTAAAACTACAAGAATATACCAGCCTTAATGCCGACGTCACCGCTGAAACAGGTCAAGATAACAACACCTTAACCTTAGATATGAACTATAGAAATACCTTTATTCAAGATTGGGCATTTAAAATTGGCGTCAACGTTAAATATACATCAGATGTCCCACAAGACAGTCAAAAAACTGATACGATTACGACATTCAATTTATTGTACACATTCCAGTAATTACTCTTATTTAAGTGGAGTAATAAATAACCTACTAGAGGCAGTGTGATGACCAGTCCATTACGTAGTTTTACCTCGTTATACAGTACTACCTTTATGATGGTACTGGCAGCCGGTCTACTGACTACATATTTAGGCCTAAAACTCACTACGATGGAAGTACCACAAATATGGGTAGGTGGCATGATGTCTGCCTACTATATTGGTTTGGTATGTGGCTCCAAAGTAGGTCACAAACTCATCGCACAAGTGGGCCATATTCGCGCTTTTGTTGCTTGCGCAGGTGTGGTCACTGCATCTGCGTTAGGTCATGCATTAATTGACGACTTAACCATTTGGTTAATACTGCGAGTCATTGTTGGCATGGGTATGATGTGTCAATACATGGTGCTTGAAAGCTGGCTTAATGAGCAGTCTGAGCCAAGCCAGCGCGGTACCGTTTTTGCCAGCTATATGATTGTATCTTATCTTGCACTCATGGCTGGTCAAGGCGCTATTAGCTTGTATCCTGACTTAGGCATTGAACCTTTGTTACTTATCGCAATTTGTTTTGCCTTATGTACCGTGCCGATCTCGATTACCCGTCGCATTCACCCAGAACCATTGACACCTGCACCACTTAACATGAAACACTACTGGAAGCGCGCGCCACAAGCACTCACTACCATAGCTTTAGGCAGCATGATTGTGGGGTGTTTTTACGGTTTAGCGCCAGCATATGCCACAGCGCAAGGGATTGAACCGCAATCTGTCGCCTTATATATGACCTGTACTATTTTTGCAGGTTTATTAGCCCAATGGCCGATGGGTAAACTGTCAGATTTAATGCCAAGAAGCCGCCTTATTCGGATTAATTGCGGTCTGCTTGGTATATTAGTGCTAATTATTGCACTGGTACCTTTTGATGCTCAAATCTCGTTAGTCTTAACCGCAATATTTGGCGTGTTAGCTTTTACGCTCTATCCATTAGCCACAGCGTTAGCCAATTCACGTGTCGAGCAACATGAACGTGTCGGGTTATCGGCGACCATTTTAGTGACATTTGGTATTGGAGCCAGTATTGGCCCGCTTGTCGCGTCATCCCTTATGCAGCATCTAGGCAATGATATGCTATATGGTTTTATGAGTATTTGTGCCTTCACTTTAGTTATTCGGTTATTGTTTATTAATAACAAACAAAAAGCAGAACAGGGCTCAAGCCATGATTATGTCATGGCTGGCGGAGATTTAGTCTCGTCGCCATTGGCTGCATCTTTTGACCCCAGAGTAAATGTGCAATCGGTGCAAGATCAAATGATCAATCCAGATGACAATGCATTTGATATGGTTGGCAGCGAAGACGATGTGTTAGACGATGAGCCTGATTACTCTCAAGTTGTTGATGATACAAATGATGATGACATCAATACCCACACAACCCCAAATGATGTCATTACCCCTATTGAAATACCAAAGCCAAGCGAGAAATAGACCTTCTAGGTACTTTTGTTACAAAACAAAAAAGCGAGCAGATGCTCGCTTTTTTACCATTATCAAATGACCGCTATACTAAACGTTGACGTACTGCTTCAAATAAACAAATACCGGTAGCAACAGATACATTTAAGCTTGAAACTGTACCAGACATTGGAATAGAAATAAGCGAGTCACAGCTTTCGCGGGTTAAACGGCGTAAACCCTTGCCCTCTGCGCCCATCGCAATCGCTAACGCGCCTTTAAAGTCAGCTTGATACACATTACTATCTGCCTCGCCTGCTGCACCTACAATCCACACACCTTTTTCTTGGATGTGACGCATTGTGCGTGCCAAGTTAGTCACTTGAAATAACGGCACAACTTCTGCTGCACCACTCGCAACTTTGCTTACAACTGACGTTAGGCCAACCGAATTATCTTTAGGCACAATAACCCCGTGCGCACCAGCAGCATCAGCATTGCGAATACAAGCACCTAAATTATGCGGATCTGTGACACCATCGAGTATCAAGAAAAATGGCGTTTTCTGCTCAGCACTGAGCTTATCCAGTAAAGCGTCTAACTCATTTTCAGCAAGCACTTTAGCTGCAGTTACGCGTGCAACCACACCTTGGTGCTGGGTACTTTCTGCTTTTTCATCGAGCACTTTTCTAGCTGAACGCTGTGACTTAATACCCGCTTCTTGAGCGGCATTAACTAATGGCTCTAAACGTTCGTCATCACGACCTTGCATTAGCCATAATTCAATCACGCGTTCTGGACTGTTTTTTAAAAGGGCTTCAACTGCGTGAATACCAAAAATAACATCTTGTTTTTTCATTTAATTACTTTCTCTTACTGCTTTTGGCTTCAGCCGCTTTTGCGGTTGATTCGCTATTGTTGGCTTTATTAGCATCTGGCTTCTTAGCTTTCGATTTACTCGCTAAAGGCTTTTTGACAGTCGTTTTTTTAGCGTCAGTCTTTTTGGCGCTAGGTTTTTTTACCCGCGGCTTTTTGCTAGTCTGTTCTTTAGCGGAACCCTTGTTAGCTGAATCTTTGCTAACTGCTGAGCCGGTACTTTCAGAAGCTACTTTTTTGCGTCGACCTTTAGACGGCTTATCACCCTCTTTAGCGCCACGTGTAGTCTTAGCACCTTCTAACTTAACGCGATCACGTGCCGTAAGTGGCTTGTTACTGTTTCGACGTTTGCCCTGACCTTTGCTGTTGTCACCAATCATGATTAAATCGATTTGACGATCATCTAAGTTAACTGCGGCAACTTTGACGCTAACGGGATCACCAACTTGGTAAACTTGACGGGTATTTTCACCGACTAAACGCTGGCGCATAGCATCAAACTGATAGTAGTCACTGGCTAAGCTGGATATATGCACCAGACCATCGATGAATAAATCATTTAAGCGGACAAATAAACCAAAGTTGGTCACTGATGCAATGACAGCTTCGAAGTCATCACCTACATGATCTTGCATGTATTCACATTTAAGCCAGTCGCTGACATCGCGAGTCGCTTCGTCGGCCCTGCGCTCAGTAGTTGAACATTCTTCCCCTAATGAATCTAACTCAGCTGTGGTGTACTGATAGCCACCGTCCTGAGTCCACTTGTCTTTAACTGTGCCTTCACTATTAGCCAGTAAAAACTTAATCACGCGATGAAGAACAAGATCAGGATAACGGCGAATAGGCGATGTAAAGTGAGAATACTCTTCTAAAGCTAAGCCAAAATGCCCTTCATTATCTGGGCTATAAATAGCTTGGCGCATAGAGCGTAATAACATGACCTGAATAAGCTCAGCATCCGGTCTGTCTGCTATTTTCAGCATAATACCTTGGTAATCTGCTGGTGTAGGCTCTAAGCCACCGTCCATCGATAAACCACGCTCCGCGAGAAACTCTTTAAAGTTAACTAACTTTTGTTCAGATGGCGCTTCATGCACACGGTATAACACTTCACCTTTGTTCTTTTTAACGAACTTAGCAGACGCCACATTGGCTAAAATCATACATTCTTCAATAATTTTATGCGCTTGGTTACGGCCTCTAGGAACAATCTTATCAATTTTGCGTTGTTCATTAAAAATAAATTGCGTCTCTAATGTTTCAAATGCAATAGCACCTCGCTCTGCTCGTCGCTCATCTAAGGTTAAGTACAAAGACTGTAAACACTGTAAATGCGGGAACAATGCTTTATGTTCAGGGGCAATCACGCCACCTTCTAGCATGTCGGCAACTTGGGTATAAGTGAAACGCGCATGGGAATGCATTACTGCGGAGTAAAATTTATAGCCTGACAGCTTACCGCTGGCGGCAATAGTCATTTCGGCCACCATACACAAACGATCGACATGAGGGTTTAACGAACATAATCCGTTAGAAATTTTCTCTGGCAACATGGGAATCACTTGCGAAGGAAAATATACCGAGTTGCCACGCTCACGAGCTTCGACATCTAATGCCGAATCTGTGCGCACATAATGGCTTACATCAGCAATAGCCACCCACAAGCGCCAACCACCACCGGTTTTTTTCTCCGCATAAACCGCATCATCAAAGTCACGAGCATCTTCACCATCAATAGTGACGAGTGGTAAATGACGTAAATCTACTCGGCCTTGTTTGTCTGACTCAGGCACTTCATCAGGTATACGCTTAAGCTTTTTTCAATAATATCTGACCAGGTATGGGGTAAATCATAATTGCGCAGTGCAATTTCAATTTCCATACCCGGAGCCATCGTTTTGCCTAGTACTTCAGTGACTTTACCCGCAGCTTTCACAAATCGACCTGGTCGTCTTGTTAGCTCAACCACCACGACATCACCAGCACGGGCACCGTTTCTATCTTCATCGGCGATTAAAATCTCTTGGTTGATACGACGATCATCGGCAATAATAAATGCCATCCCGCCATCAACATGATATCGGCCAACTAATGCCGCACTTCGCTCTTGAACCAAACGAACTATTCTTGCTTCTCGGCGTCCACGACGATCTGTACCCGCTTTTTGTGCCAGCACTTTATCGCCATGAAAATACATCAGCATGTCACGGTTATTAATAAATAAATCGTCACCACCTTCTTCAAGCTTTAAAAAGCCGAAGCCATCTCGGTGGCCAATAATGGTGCCCGATAATAAATCCATTTTCTCAGGTAACCCGTAGCTTTGACCCTGGTAAATACTAACTGGCCATCACGCTCCATCGCACGCAAACGGCGACGCAAAGCCTCTAATGGTTCTTCCTCAGTTATTTTTAACGCTTCTGCTATTTTGTCACGGGTAACGGGTGACTTTTGCGCGCGCAAGTACTCTAAAATGTACTCACGGCTAGGAATAGGATTATCGTACTTGTCTTGTTCTCTCTCAAAATGAGGATCGGTGATCATTCAATTTCCAAATCATCGGCATAATATTGTATGCCTTATTGCATATAAAGTTGTTGCTGCTGAGCCCTTTCAACAATACTTGTGGGCATTTTCACAGCAAGTTGTTGTAATAGTGAAGTCGCTTTCTTTTGCTGACTCTCACCATCGAAAATACTGTTATAAAGCCAATGATAGCCTATTTCATAATCTTTTGGGCTACCATAACCTTCAGTAAACAGTTTAACTAACATCATACGTGCATTTACATCACCATTTGCTGCTGCCGGTAACGTGTATTGCACTGAACGATGTCGATCTTTTACTACTAATTTTCCTTGGTAGTAATAATCTGCTAATTTTAACATTGCTTCGGCACTGCCTTGTTGGGCGGCCGTTTGTAACATAGCAACTCCACGAGCAGGATGCGCTTTCACACACACGCCGTGATTTAACATTTCGCCCCATAAAAATTGATATAAGGGCTGCTGTAGCACTTCTGCTCTAGCTTCAATATCTTGTACTAACTGACATTCATCAAGCTTCACACGTTGGAGATATTGATTACTGCGGATCAAATTAATGAGTTGTTCATCACTATAAATGTCATAGGCGGCAGAGACAGCCCTAGCCATTTGAATAGAAGAACCAAATAATAACGTGAATATGAGAAGTAATGAAAGCCGTAACATAAAAATTCTCGATGACAGTTTGATTAACTCATTAATCGGCCGCTACAGATTTTTCTTAAGTATTGAGCCAATACTTTCTTAGCTGCTTTCATTAAAAAGGCCGCTTAACGCGGCCTTTTACGATATTGATTTTAGTTAAATGGATTAACTAGAATCATGGTCTCGTTACGGTCTGGACCGGTTGAGATAATATCGATTGGCGTTTCTAATAGCTCTTCAATGCGTTTGATGTAGTTAATTGCCGCAACAGGTAGTTGCTCAATTGAAGTTGCACCAAAAGTCACTTCTTTCCAACCTGGCATAGTTTCATAGATTGGTGTAACTAACTCATAGCCTTCAGCGGCTAATGGGGTAATTTTAGAAACAGTACCATCTGGATATTGATAACCAACACAGATTTTAACTTCTTCTAAACCATCTAATACATCAAGTTTAGTTAAGCAGAAACCACTTACGCTGTTAATTTGAACTGCACGGCGCATTGCCACAGCATCTAACCAACCTGGACGACGCTTACGACCCGTCGTCGCACCAAACTCTTGGCCTTTCTCACCAATGTAATCACCAATTTCATTGGCTAATTCAGTTGGGAAAGGACCAGCACCTACACGGGTAGTGTAAGCTTTCATGATACCAAGTACATAATCAATATGACGAGGACCAAAGCCTGAGCCTGTAGCAACACCACCAGCAGTAGTATTAGAAGAAGTTACAAATGGATATGTACCATGGTCGATATCCAATAGTGTACCTTGAGCGCCTTCAAATAGAATTGGCTCACCAGCCTTACGGGCGGTATCTAATAACTCAGTCACATCAACACACATACTCTTTAGATAATCGGCAATAGCTAATGCATCATCGAGAGTTTTTTGGTAATCAACGGCTTCTACTTGATAGTATTCAGTTAGCATAAAGTTGTGATATTTCATCACTTCTTTTAGCTTAGTTGCAAAAAGTTCTGCATTGAATAAGTCGCCGATGCGAAGACCACGGCGTGAAACCTTATCTTCATAAGCTGGTCCAATACCGCGACCCGTTGTGCCAATCGCTTTATTGCCACGCGCTTTTTCGCGAGCAATATCAAGTGCACAATGGAAAGGTAATATTAGCGGACACGCTTCAGATATAAGTAAACGCTCTTCAACCGGTACGCCGCGCTCTTTCAGCATGTTGATTTCTTTCATCAACGCATCAGGCGCAACAACTACACCATTACCAATCAGACATTTTACGTTGTTACGTAAAATTCCTGACGGAATTAAATGAAGTACCGTTTTTTCACCATCAATTACCAAAGTATGACCGGCATTATGACCGCCTTGGTAACGAACTACGTATTTTGCCTGTTCTGTTAAAAGGTCGACAATCTTACCTTTGCCTTCGTCACCCCATTGAGTGCCGAGTACGACTACATTTTTGCCCATTATTAGCTGCAACGTCTTGTGGTATAAAATAGAATTTTAACAGATTTTAGGGGGTTGTAGGCAAGTATTTTATTAAAAAATAATCAATATAACGATCCCTGCTGTGACTAAAGATCCACCTAAGCGCCTGAGAACATTTTGGTTTTGTCCAGAAAGCTCAAATAAATACTTTTTCCATTTTTGTGGAAACAATAACGGACCAAGCCCTTCAACGATAAATACTAAGGCAATTGCAGTCATAAAAAGCTGTAAGGTCATCTAAAACGCCCTCGATTTAGGTGCGATAATCTTATCATCATAAAATTCAGCCAATAAAAAACCCAGCATAAGCTGGGTTTTTTGTATTCCAAAGGCGAATTAACGCTTCGAGAATTGTGGCTTACGACGTGCTTTACGTAGACCAACTTTCTTACGTTCAACTTTACGAGCATCACGGGTAACAAAACCAGCGGCACGTAGAGAAGGACGTAAAGTCTCATCTAGTTGCATTAACGCACGAGTAATACCGTGACGAATTGCACCTGCTTGGCCAGTGGTTCCACCGCCTTTAACAGTTACATATATGTCGAATTTATCAGTCATTTCAACTAACTCTAATGGTTGACGAACAACCATACGAGCAGTTTCACGGCCAAAATATATATCAAGTGGACGTTGGTTAACAACGATTGTACCACTACCTGCTTTAACGAATACGCGAGCAGTTGATGTTTTACGACGGCCAGTGCCGTAGTACTGAGTTGCAGACATTAGCTTACTCCCGTTTTAAATATCAAGAACTTGTGGTTGTTGTGCGGCATGGTTATGCTCAGTGCCTGCGTAAACCTTAAGTTTACGGAACATAGCACGGCCCAATGGACCTTTTGGCAACATACCCTTAACAGCTTTCTCGATAATCATCTCAGGTTTATGAGCTTGCAATTTCTCAAAAGAAATTTGCTTAATCCCACCGATGAAACCAGTGTGCGAGTAGTAAATTTTACCCGCAGCTTTGTTACCAGTTACAGTAACTTTCTCAGCATTAATAACGATGATGTAGTCACCAGTGTCAACATGAGGTGTATACTCAGGCTTGTGCTTACCGCGTAAACGAGTAGCAATTTCAGTAGCCATACGACCTAAAGTTTTACCTTCGGCATCAACGACGAACCAGTCACGTGTGACTGTTTCTGATGTAGCATTAAATGTAGTCTTCATTTTTTACAAAAACCCAATGTTTAAAATTCTGTCTCACATGCCAACTGCAAGTCGCAATTAACACAAAATGGACCGATTCTTGCCCCTTCGAGCATGAATATTGGCTTAAAACTTCCGCCCAATTCGACGGAGTAACGAGGGCAGGTGCGGATTATACGCAAACATAAGATAGAAATCACCTGATATTTATGAAAAGCGTTAAATAGTTTGATCGTTTTATCAGCAACTCTACCGTTTCCTTTTGCTCAAAATAGCAGCAAATTTAGTATCTATACTATTTTAAGGTAGATGCTCTAAGGTTAAATAATCATGGGATTGCATTTCTATAAGTCTTGAGCGGCAGCGACGAAACTCAAAGTTCAACATACCTTGGGTGTAAATATCCTCTAAAGGCACCTGAGCTGAAATAATAAGTTTTACATTTCGCTCGTAAAACTCATCCACCATAGCTAAAAAACGCCTTGCAATATCATCACCGGTTAATTGCTCACCCATTTGTTCAAGCCCACTGAGTAGGACGGTATGATAAATTCGGGCAATCTCCATATAATCTCGCTGAGAACGCGGCCCATCACATACATCTCTAAAGTTGGCCAGTAACACCCCTTGAGATTGCTGACGAATACTGATTAAGCGGCCATCAATATTGATGGCGTCGGTCAACACCTCCGACTCTGGTGCAAGCTGTTTAAAGTAAGTGTGTAAATTCAAGTCAGCCTGTTCATCAAGCGGGTAATGATAAATCTCAGCTTGCTCTAAGGTTCTTAAGCGATAGTCTATACCTGAATCAACATTCAAAATTTCACAATGCTGATTAATCAATGCGATAGCAGGTAAAAAGCGTACTCGTTGCAAGCCGTTTTTGTACAAATCATCAGGAATAATATTAGAGGTAGCCACTAATGCCACCCCTTCCTTAAATAGGGCTTGAAACAAAGTGCCCAATAGCATCGCATCGGTAATATCAGAAACAAAAAATTCATCAAAGCAAATGACTTTATATTGATTGGCCATTTTTTTTGCGATCGTCAGTAACGGGTCTTGTACCCCTTTTAACTCGCTTAAATCATGGTGAAGCTGATGCATAAAGCGATGAAAATGCGCTCTGAGCTTTTTATCACCCGGAAGCGCATCATAGAAGGTATCCATTAAGTAGGTTTTACCACGCCCTACACCACCCCATAGATATAACCCTTGCACCGATGTTGTCGGTTTTTTACCAAATACGGCTAATATTTTAGTTAGACCTGAAACAGGTTGCTCTGCAGCAATTAATTCATCAAAGACACGTTGCAATGACCTAACAGCTTGTTCTTGAGCTGGATCATGGGAGAAACTCTCACGGGTGAGATCTTGTTGATAATGCTGCCAAGGGGATAACTGTGACACGACTATGACTCTCTTACATCTGATAATTGCTGCGGATAATAACATTAAAATTTCAATACGAGTAACCGCGTTAAACGATCAAATTAACCTTTGTTAATCGTTAATGAACTATCAAATCGAAACCGACTCCCAATAAATAATATATCCACTTTTGCATCATTGTTACGTTTTACCGCGTACCCAATTGACGCTCATTTTGAAACAACGACTATTTACAGAAACAATTGCTCATAAAAATAATTGCACTTTAATGACCTAATAATTTATCTGATTAACGATATTTAACTTTAATTTACCTCATTCAAGCGCCATATTTTTAGTACTAGGTACTAGCTTGAGTGTCCAAGGAGCCATATTAATGAAAACCAAACTAAGCTTACTTTCTGCAGCCCTGTTAACCGCATCATTAACTGTTATACCAAACAGTTCTTTTGCCGCCATTCCACAATCTGTTGATGGCCAATCAATACCCAGTTTAGCGCCTATGCTAGAACGCACCACGCCAGCAGTGGTGTCTGTAGCAGTGTCAGGCACCCAAGTATCTAAACAACAAGTACCTGATGTATTTCGCTACTTTTTTGGTCCAAACGCTCCGCGCGAACAAGTACAGGAACGTCCGTTTCGAGGCCTAGGGTCTGGGGTGATTATTGATGCTGAAAAGGGTTATATCATTACCAACAATCATGTCATCAACGGTGCTGACAATATTCAAATTGGTTTAAACGATGGCCGAGAAGTCGAAGCCAAGCTCATTGGTGCTGATAAAGAATCCGATATTGCCTTATTACAAATTACTGCTAAAAATCTCACCGCGATTAAACAAGCCGATTCAGACGAAGTCCGTGTAGGTGACTTTGCCGTTGCTATTGGTAATCCATTCGGTTTAGGGCAAACAGTGACATCGGGTATTGTTAGTGCTTTAGGGCGAAGTGGCTTGGGTATAGAGATGCTTGAAAACTTCATCCAAACCGATGCAGCCATTAATAGTGGTAACTCAGGTGGTGCATTGGTTAATTTAAATGGCGAGTTAATGGGGATCAACACCGCCATTGTGGCACCTAATGGCGGTAACGTCGGTATAGGCTTTGCCATTCCTGCTAATATGGTCAATAACTTAGTCCAACAAATTATTGAGCACGGTGAAGTTAGACGAGGTATTTTAGGGGTAGCGGGTCGTGATTTAGACAAAGAACTCGCTACCGCATTTGGACTAGAAACCCAACATGGCGCTTTTGTTAGCGAAGTCGTACCAGACAGCGCTGCCGCTAAAGCAGGCATCAAAGCGGGTGATATTATTACCAGCGTAAATGGTCGAAAAATCAAATCATTCCAAGAGTTACGCGCTAAAGTGGCTACTATGGGAGCCGATGTAAAAGTTGAGTTTGGCCTTATTCGTGATGGCGGCACTAAAACCGTTAAAGCCACTTTAGGTAAAGCTGATGCGATTGAAGCGGCTGCTGGAGCCTTACATCCTATGCTTCAGGGTACTACGCTTAATAATGGCACTAAAGGCGTTGAAATAACCGATGTCGCCCAAGGTTCTCCGGCGGCGATGTCAGGACTTCAAAAAGGTGATTTCATTGTCGGCATTAATCGCACCCAGGTTAAAGATTTAAAATCCTTTAAAGCCTTACTAGAAAAGCAACAGGGTTCAATTGCACTGAAAATACTGCGCGATAACAACTTGAGCTATTTAGTTTTACGATAATGAACAATCGATAAGTGACAGCAATCGATTGATAATAATGAGTGATTATTGAACTGCAATCACTTAAGCCAATGTTAGCATTCATTAATTAAGCATCGAGTATTCAAGCCCGATGCTTAATTTTTTCAGTTATGTTAATATTTGTGCTATTCACTTCACATCGATCAGACTATGAACTTTAAAGACATTAGTATTTATCTGAGCAAATCCATTTTATTTGGTCTGATCATGGCTGCGGTTTTTCTTATCGCAACCTCATTTGACGGCAGCCCTTTCAAAAGTAGTTTGACACAAGGGGCGAATAAGGGCAGTGAGTTATCTTTTGCTAAAGCTGTTCGCCGCGCAGCCCCCGCCGTGGTTAACATTTATAGCTTGAGTATTGATCAACGTGCACCGCTTAACTCAAGTTCACTACAGGGCTTAGGTTCTGGCGTGATTATGAGCAGTCAAGGTTATATTCTCACCAACTATCACGTCATAAAACGTGCCGATGAAATTGTTATTGCACTGCAAGATGGACGGCGTTTTACCTCCGAAGTCGTTGGCAGTGATCCTGAAACAGATTTAGCAGTGTTAAAAATTGAAGGCGACAACCTCCCTGTTGTACCGATTAATTTAAATAACCCAGCCTTAGTAGGCGATGTAGTCTTAGCCATTGGCAATCCATACAACCTTGGGCAAACAATTACTCAGGGTATTATTAGTGCGACTGGCCGCAGCGGATTAAGCTCAGGTTATTTAGATTTTTTACAAACTGATGCTGCCATTAATGCCGGTAACTCTGGCGGCGCGTTAATTGATACCGCTGGCGAATTAATTGGCATTAACACTGCTGCGTTTAAAGTTGGCGGCGACAATGGTGGTAATGGGATCAGTTTTGCCATCCCGATCAAACTAGCACACAGTATTATGGATAAATTGATTGCAGACGGTCGTGTTATTCGTGGCGCTATTGGTATTTCCGGAGAAGCATTAACCCCTGTTGTGGCTCAGATTTTAAACTTACCTGATTTAAAAGGCGTTTTTGTTACTGGTATTGACCCTAACGGACCAGCTGCCAATGCAGAGATACAAGCTCGAGATGTCATTATTGCTTATGCAGATGCTGACATTCCAGGTGTTGAGGTATTAATGGATAAAATAGCAGAAACGCCACCTGGTAATAAAGTATTACTGACGGTAATACGACAAGGATTGAAGCTAGAAATACCTGTATTTGTTGTAGAAAAAAATTCTTTTGATCAATAGTAACAAATACAAAATAATTCCAACTATGATATTAAGTTGAAAAACAGTCATTAAAAAAGCCATCAATTAAAATTGATGGCTTTTTTAATTCAGCGATTAAGTCGTTGCCCTAAAGCTATCAGAATTAAGACACGCGAATAACTTCGCCGCCTAAACCTTTAAACTTAGCTTCAATATGTTCATAACCACGATCTAAATGGTATATGCGATCCACCGTTGTGGTACCTTCAGCCATTAACCCTGCTATGACCAAGCTTGCTGAAGCGCGTAAATCAGTTGCCATCACTTGCGCACCATTTAATGACTCTATGCCTTCAATAATACAAGTATTACCTTCAAGCGCCAGTTTAGCTCCCATACGGCTTAATTCTGGTACGTGCATAAAGCGATTTTCAAAAATCGTCTCAGTTACTCGTCCAGTACCTTCAGCTAGTGCATTCAGTACACAAAACTGAGCTTGCATATCTGTTGGGAATCCTGGATAAGGAGCGGTTTTAATATTAACAGCCTTTGGACGTTGCCCCTGCATATCAAGCTCTATCCAGTCCTTACCTGTCGTAATAATCGCACCCGCATCTTCAAGTTTTGATATTACCGCTTCAAGAGAGGCAGGATCTGCCGCTTCACAGCGAATATGCCCACGAGTCACGGCGGCGGCGACTAAAAATGAGCCTGTTTCAATGCGATCAGGCATTACACGATACTCACACCCATGAAGACGTTCAACGCCTTCAATCGTTAACGTAGTCGAGCCAATACCACTGATTTTTGCTCCCATTGCGATTAAGCAATGGGCTAAGTCAGACACTTCAGGTTCACGGGCAGCATTTTCAATCACGGTTGTACCGTCAGCTAATGCTGCAGCCATCAGTAAATTTTCAGTGGCGCCAACACTGACCATATCCATAAAGATATGCGCACCTTTAAGACGGCCATCTACACGTGCTTTTATATAGCCTTCTTTTACTTCAATTTTAGCCCCCATTAACTCAAGGCCATGAAGGTGCAGATCAACAGGTCGCGCACCAATGGCGCAGCCACCAGGTAAAGACACATCTGCAGTACCGTAGCGTGCTAGCAATGGACCTAAAATTAAAATAGATGCCCGCATGGTTTTTACCAAATCATATGGCGCACAAAACTCATTTAAGTTGGTAGTAGAAATACGTACTTTACCTTGGCCTAACTCTTCAACATCAGCACCTAAACAACGCAATAGCTTACAGCTGGTGCTAACATCTCGTAAACTTGGGACATTAGTTAAAATAAAGTCAGTTTCGGCCAATACACCTGCCATTAAAATCGGCAAGGCGGCATTTTTAGCACCTGAAATAACAACACTGCCAGTTAAAGGCTGGCTAGCTTTAATGGTTAATTTATCCACTTGGCTCTCTAATTACATATTGAAAAGTTTTTCACGCTTCCACTGGGTCGGCGTGAATGTCTTTATAGTTAACGCGTGCAGCTCGCCATTGGCAATATTTTCTGCTAACGGTCCATATATTGCTTGTTGTTGTTTGACTCGGCTCATGCCATCAAAACATTCACCTACAGCAACAACTTTAAAGTGGCTACCGTCAGATGTAGCATGAACCTCTGTCAGTTCTAATGCTTCGGATAGAATTTGCTCAATAACTTTGCAATCCATGAATTTATACCTTTATTGCGACGTTAATTTAACAATATTAACGTCGTGAATGGTGAACTAAATGCCGATCAAATTAACGAGAATTATCAGCAAAAAAAGTGTGTAAATCGTATAGCTCAATCATTTTTTGCAATTGAGCCGCAGGATGCTGCAATATACGCGAAATAGCCCCTGAAGACATATTTTGCTCTGACATTGCTAATCCTTTTAGTGTAAGCAGCATAGCGACACCTGCACTATCGACATAAGTCAAAGCGGACAAGTCTACCACTTGAGTCGATGCAGTAAACAGTTGATGTCGATTCGGCCACAATTGTATGACCTCATCTTGCGTTAAACGCCCTTGCACTAAGCAAGTATCACCTTGCTGTTCAAACTGAATCACGCCGCTTTATCCTCTTTATCAAGTTTACGGTCAATCTTTTGCTTTGTTTTATCATTCAGCATAGTAATGACCGACTCAATGCCCTGCTGGCGAATTAAGTTTGATATTTCAGATTGTTTTGATGCAAGTAAGCTGACGCCTTCTGCGACTAAATCAAATGCTTTCCATGAGTTATCTTTTAAACGACGTACTTTGAATTGAATTTTAATCGGTGGACGACCTTGTTCAATAATTTGCACGCTAACTTCGACCATTTTGTCTTGGCTAAAGTCTGACGGTGGTTCAAATGCCACAGTTTGATCAGTATATGCAGTTAACGCTTGTGCATAAGTACCGATTAAATAACCTTTAAAAGCTTCGACAAACCGTACTCTTTGATCATCACTGGTTTCACGTAAATACTGTCCCATCACTTTATAAGCGGCGTATTTATAATCCACATAAGGCATAAGTTCGTCAGCCACAATGACTTTTAAATGACTTAAGTCTTGATCAATTATTGCTTTGTCTCTTTTAAAGCGATCAAAGGTCTGATTTGAAACTTGTTCAATTAACTTATATGGATCTTGAGTATTAATCTCTGCCGCCCAGGTTTGAATACTGGTCAACAATATAACAGCGCTAACGATACGCACTAATAATGCTTGCATAAAACCGCTCCTATTTATCTTTTGACGACATGCTATATAACAATTGGCCTATTAAGTCTTCTAAAATCAACGCGCCGCGGGTGTCATCAACTTTGTCACCATCACTAAGCATGTCAATATCATCATCCATAAAGCCTGGGGTTAAACCAATAAACTGCTCACCTAACAAACCTGATGTTAAAATTGACAGGCTACTGGTTTCTGGGAAATGATCATAACGCTTATCCATAGTTAAGGTGACTATAGGGACAAGTTTACGGTCATCTAAAGTAATATTAGCCACTCGGCCAACCACGACGCCACCAACTTTGACTGGCGCTCGAACTTTTAACCCGCCAATATTATTAAACTCAGCAATTAACGAATAATTATTGTTTTGGGTATCAACTTTGACATTGGCTACATTAAAAACCAGTACGCAAAATGCTAACACCCCTGACAATAAAAATAGACCAACAAGTAACTCAATCTTTCGTGTCAACATACGCTTAAACCACTTAAATAGTTAATAAATTAATCTTAATTTCCGAACATTAATGCGGTTAGCAAAAAGTCCAAAGCTAGAACAGCTAAACTGGCCTGCACTACCGTAGAGGTTGTCGCCCGACTAATCCCTTCTGGATTAGGCTTGACTTCATAACCTCGATATAATGCAATCCATGTCACCACAATACCAAATACAGTGCTTTTAATAAGGCAGTTAACAATATCTTGTCGCCACTCAACTGAAGCCTGTAATATCGACCAAAAAGCACCAGTATCAATACCTTTCCATTCCACACCGACTAAGTGACCACCTAAAATACCGACTAAGCTAAACATCATTGCTAACAATGGCATACTGATCACACCGGCCCAAAATCGTGGTGCAATAATCTGCTTTAACGGATCGATAGCCATCATTTCTAAACTTGATAATTGCTCTGTTGACTTCATTAAACCAATTTCAGCAGTTAATGCAGACCCAGCACGCCCAGCAAATAACAGTGCAGTGACAACAGGCCCAAGTTCACGTAATAAGCTTAAAGCGACCATAGGACCTAAGCTGTCTTCGGTACCAAAACCCACTAAAATATTATACGCTTGAAGCGCTAATACCATGCCAATAAATAAGCCCGATACGATAATAATAATCATTGAGCGTACGCCCAATACATAGATCTGTTTGATCAATAAGGGCAAGCCTTTTTTGGGATTTGGCACATGCACTATCGCGCGCCATAACATGACGCCAGCCTTCCCATAGCCACTGACTAAACCAATGGCATAACGACCAATTGCAGCAATCAAATTAATCGGATTCACTCAACAACTCCTGTTGATAATCAACTGCTGGATAATGAAATGGTACAGGGCCATCTGGCGCACCATCAATAAACTGTATTAGCTGTGGATTATCTGATTTTCTCAACTGCTCAGGCGTACCTTCTGCAATGACTTTCTTATCGGCAATCACGTAAACATAATCAGCAATGCCTAAAACCTCTTTGACATCGTGGGACACAACCACAGAGGTGAGTTTTAAGGAATCAGATAATTCCCGAATTAACTTAACTAACATGCCCATTGAAATTGGGTCTTGTCCCGCAAAGGGCTCATCATACAGCACCATTTCAGGCTCTAAAGCGATGGCTCTAGCCAATGCTGCACGACGCTGCATTCCGCCCGACAATTCGCTTGGCATCATATAAGCCGCACCACGCAGTCCAACAGCTTGTAGTTTCATCAATACAATTGAACGAATAATCGTCTCTGGTAAGCCAGAATGTTCACGTAATGCAAAAGCCACGTTATCGAACACATTCATGTCTGTGAACAAAGCGCCACTTTGGAATAACATACTCATACGTTTACGAACTTGGTATAGCTCAGTACGGGATAATTGATGCATATTTAGACCATCAAACAGTACTTCACCAGAATCTGGGATTAACTGAGCACCAATTAATTTAAGTAAGGTGGTTTTACCAATACCACTGGGCCCCATAATAGCGGTCACTTTCCCTTTGGGGATCGTTAAAGAAATATCATCATAAATGACTTTCTCACCCCGACTAAAACCAAGGTGTTTAATTTCTACAAGCGGATTTTGCAACACGATTGATGTCTCAGACATAATATTTGAAGAGATAGCTGCCATCCTGGCGCGTAAATGAGGGTTAAATTTTACGTGAATGTTGCTCACCTAACAACCTCATCTCAATAAAAATACCCTAACCTTAAATGAAATTAATCTTTATCAAAGGTTAATCGACTGATTGATTCGGTTATTTATAGTTATTGTTCCTTTCAATTTGATTCATTTACAGAGAAAATACCCATGTTCAAATAAAATAAAGGGATGACATGTTAGTTAATATTTTGATGCTTTGCGTTGGATTAGCCGTACTGGTAATTAGTGCTGATAAATTTGTGTATGGCGCATCTGCATTTGCCCGTAACCTTGGCTTACCCCCCATGTTAATTGGGCTTACTATTGTTGCTATGGGTAGCTCTGCACCTGAAATGTTTGTTGCTGCGACCGCATCAATGGAGGGCATGAACGATACCGCTATAGGTAACGTCCTTGGCTCAAATATTGCCAATATCACCCTTATATTAGGTATTACAGCCTTACTAGGCGCTATCAGCGTTAGCTCTAAGACTCTAAAACGTGAAGTACCACTCATGCTTGCTGCAACTGTATTGGCGGGATATTTGATCCATGATGGTTTTCTAACTCGCATTGAAGGAATGATTTTAGTGGTGGCTTTCTTGCTTGTTATGGGCGGATTTATTTATCAGGCCTTAAGTAATAAAGAAACTGACGCACTTGATGATCAAATCGACGGTGAGATCCCTAAAGATGTCCCTACCTTTCATGCTATCATGTGGATTGTTGTCGGCATTGTTTTTTTACCATTATCAGCTGGTTGGATGGTCGACGGTGCAGTAGGTATTGCAAAAATTTACGGTTTGTCTGATTTAGTGATTGGACTGACCATTATTGCTGTTGGCACCAGTTTGCCTGAACTAGCAGCATGTATTGCCGGAGTGTTAAAAAAAGAGCACGATTTAGCCATTGGCAATATTGTCGGGTCGAATTTATTTAATATTCTTGCGGTTCTAGCTATTCCGGGGCTAATCTCACCAGGTGAGCTTGATGCCACTGCTGTGAATAGAGATTTTTACATGGTTCTGGGTACTAGTGCCGCATTAGCAGTATTAGTGTTATCCAGCGGTGCCAAGCGACAACTTATGCGTTGGCATGGCGTTTTATTACTATTAACCTTTGTTGCGTACCAATACGTTGTTTTCAACGCTTCTTAATGGAGCGCAAAGGACTTTACTAAGAGAAACAGATATGGCAAACCAAACTCAATTTCGTCAATGGGGCCGTAAAGTCATTGATATTGAAAAAGCGGCACTAGAGCATCTCTACCAATTTGTAGATTCAGATGCTTTCGGGCAGGCATGTGAATTAATCATGCAATGCACAGGTAAAGTTATCGTAATGGGTATGGGAAAGTCTGGCCATATTGGTAATAAGATTTCAGCGACCTTTGCCAGTACTGGCACACCGGCATTCTTTGTTCATCCTGGAGAAGCTAGCCATGGCGACCTTGGCGCATTAGCTAAAAATGACATTATTTTAGCGATTTCGAACTCAGGCGAGTCTAGTGAAATTTTAACATTAATGCCTGTTATTCAACGTATGGGCGTGCCTGTCATTGCTATTACTGGCAAGCCTGAATCTAATATGGCGAAGCTGGCAAAATTGCATCTGTGTATTGAAGTGCCTGAAGAAGCTTGCCCACTTGGTTTAGCGCCAACATCAAGCACGACAGTAACATTAGTCATGGGTGATGCCTTAGCGGTCGCACTATTACAAGCAAAAGGATTTACCCGTGATGATTTTGCCCTCTCACATCCAGGGGGCTCTTTAGGCCGTAAATTATTACTCAAGGTGAATGAAGTTATGCACCAAGGCAAAGATCTCCCCTTGGTAAAGCAAGATATTTGCATCACTGAAGCCTTATATGAAATATCGAATAAAGGCTTAGGCATGACAGCGGTGGTTGATGATAATAATGTCTTAGTCGGTATTTTTACCGATGGTGATTTACGCCAGGTTATCGATGCAGAAGTCAATCTTCGCACCACACCAATTTCACAGGTTATGACCAAAAATTGTGTCACCAGCCCAGCCAACATCTTGGCAGCTCAAGCATTACAAATAATGGATGAAAAAAACATCAACGGTTTGATTGTGGTAAATAACGCACATCAACCCATAGGCGCATTAAATATGCTCGATATGGTTAAAGCAGGGGTAATATAAGTATGACAATGAATACGCAAACTCATCTAGGTTTTTATGGCCCAATTAGCGATGATACTTGGCAACGCGCCCAAAAAATAAAACTGCTTATTTGCGACGTTGATGGGGTTTTTTCTGACGGCCGTATTTACCTTAATAATAGCGGCGAAGAGTCAAAAGCATTCCACACACGAGACGGGTACGGTGTTCGTTCAATATTAACCAGTGGCATTAATGTTGCCGTTATTACCGGACGAAAATCTAAAATTGTCGAAAATCGCATGACAGCCTTAGGCATCAAAGATATCCATCAAGGGATCGATGATAAATTGACTCCCTACGAGGCATTAATCAAAAAATATAACGTCACCGCAGAACAAGTAGCTTACATTGGCGATGACATGGTAGATTTGCCTGTTATGAAAGTAGTAGGACTGGCTGTCAGCGTTGCCGATGGACATCCATACGTTAAACAACACTGCCATATGATAACCACAATTAAAGGTGGCCATGGTGCGTTAAGAGAGCTAACTGACTTGTTGCTTTTAAGCCAAAATAAATTTGAAAGTGCCCATGGTATGAGTATATGAATCGAACCACACTGGCTATTTGCGCATTTTTTGGCTTAGCCTTGATATTGTATTGGCAAGTACAAGTCAAACGAAATCAAATGGCATTAATCAAAGATCCTAGAGTTGAGCGACCTGATTTTGTGGCCGATGATCTTCGCACTACAGAATTCAACAAATTGGGACTCGTTGACAGCAAAGTCAGCGCCCAACATATGGAACATTTTACCAGCACAAACACCACTTTATTTACCGCGCCAGTACTGCTTCTTTATCCTGAAAATGGTAAGGCGCAATGGCAAATAACGGCTAAAAATGCAACGTTAGATCAGCATTCAAATGAAGTCAGCTTATATAACGATGTAGTAATCGATGCCATTGATATTGAAGAGCCGTTACAATCACTTGAAACTCAGCAAGTCACCTTTAATTTAAACACTATGATAGGGCGTTCTGAAGAGTCAGTTACCATTAAAGGTAATGGTTTTATTATTCAAGGCTTAGGGCTATTTGCCGATCTCAATGCAGAACAAATTACCTTACTCAGTCAAGTAGAAGGGACATATGAACCACATTAAGTTTTTAACCACATTGCTCGGTAGAAGCAGTGTTATTTGCACTTTAGCTATTAGTGTTTTGGCTGGCAACGCCGTGGCCAAAGAAGGCGACTTAAAGCAAGAGCTTAAAATTGCTGCCGTGAGCCAACGAGCTGATGTTAAAAATAACCAAATCATTTTTAACGGACCAGTAAAAATCACCCAAGGCTCGATCAATATCGAAGCCGATGAGCTGCGGGCATTTTCTGCTGAAAACGGCCAAACTAAAACGCTAATTGCCACCGGCAACCCTGCTACGTTCTCACAAGAGCTTGATGATGGCCGCATAGGTACAGCCAGTGCCAATGAAATTCGTTATGACTTAGCAACGACCGGACTCTTGCTAACCGGAAACGCTAAGCTAGATCAAGCAGGCAGTAAAGTGACAGGAAACGTAATCCGTTACAATATCAATGCCCAAGAGCTTATCGCGGAGAGTACCGGTAAAGGTGAAGATCGTGTGATTACCATTATTCAGCCGGAAAACTTCCAAAATGATGCATCACCCGCACAAAAACTACCTGAAATTCCGTTAAAAAAGCAAGGTAACCAATGACCCAAATTACCTTAACAGCTGAGAATTTAGCTAAAAGCTATAAAAATCGTCAAGTGGTTAAAAGTGTCAGTTTAACCGTAAAAACTGGCCAGATTGTTGGGCTACTAGGTCCCAATGGCGCAGGTAAAACCACGACGTTTTATATGGTTGTTGGCTTAGTCAAAAGTGACCATGGCCGCATTTTAATCGATGACGATGACTTAACCGCTGATCCAATGCATTTACGGGCGCGAAAAGGTATTGGCTACTTACCCCAAGAAGCCAGTATTTTTAGAAAACTCACCGTGCACGATAATATTATGGCTGTCTTGCAAACCCGTAAATCGATGACTCCAGACGAGCGGATCCAGGAACTTGAACATCTTTTAGAAGAATTTCATATCACCCATATTCGCGATAGTTTAGGTATGTCACTATCTGGCGGCGAAAGACGACGGGTAGAAATTGCCCGCGCTTTAGCAGCCAACCCTAAATTTATACTATTAGATGAGCCCTTTGCTGGTGTTGACCCTATTTCAGTGATTGATATTAAAAAAATTATTCTGCAACTCAAACACCGTGGTCTAGGGGTATTAATTACCGACCATAACGTCCGTGAAACACTTGATGTGTGCGAGCGTGCATATATCGTTAGTCAGGGTAATTTAATTGCCGAAGGAACTCCTACTGAAGTACTAAACAATCAACAAGTTCGGGCTGTATACTTAGGGGAACAATTCAAGCTATAGTGAATCTAAAGAGGCTCTGAAACACTTGCTTAACATTGTATTCTGGTGGCTGAGCTATCTGATGATAGAGTTAATCGCTCATATGTAACTAAAGTCAGAGCATTTGTTAAAAAATTTGCGACTCTCACTCACTTTAACCAGTGAGACGCCGAATTATTCTAGGGATCAGCAGTAATGAAAGCTTCACTCCAACTTAAAATGGGTCAGCACCTCACTATGACCCCACAACTGCAACAAGCGATTCGTTTGTTGCAGTTATCGTCTTTGGAGTTACAGCAAGAAATTCAACAAGCATTAGATTCCAACCCTTTGCTTGAAATGGAAGATGAATTTTCAGTACTTAGCGATAAAAATGAAAACTCAAAAGACCTGTCAGACACTGACTTCAACGAAGTCAGTGTCCCTGTTGTCGAAAAAGACACTTCAAATATCGATACCGCAGAGTCAATGACTAAAGAGCAAATGTCTGACGATCTGCCAATGGATACCACTTGGGATGAAGTGTACAGCGCCTCCCCAATGGCAAGCCCAGGTTCGGGGTCAGGCAGCATGCCAAATGATGACATGCCTTTCCAGGGTGAAACATCTGAAGGCTTGTATGAACATCTAGAATGGCAAAAAAATCTGACTCCCTTTTCTGAAACAGACTTAGCTATCGCAACTGCGATTATTGATGCTATTGATGACACTGGCTATCTCACCCAAAGTACCGAAGACATTTTAGAGGCCATGGGCGATGACTCTGTCGAACTAGACGAAGTAGAAGCTGTGCTAAAGCGCATACAACATTTTGATCCACTTGGTGTTGCCTCACGCAGCTTAAGTGAATGCTTGTTGATTCAACTTGTTCAGTTTGCACCAAACACACCACATATTGATAATGCCAGAATGTTAATCAAAGATTATTTAGATTTGATTGCTGGGCGTGATTTTCGCACCTTAATGCGTAAAACAAAGCTAAAAGAAGATGAGCTGCGCGAAGCAATTGAATTAATACAATCTTTAAATCCACGTCCTGGCACCATGATCACTCCACCAGATGATGAATATGTTATCCCAGATGTGTCAGTAACCAAAAAGAATGGCCGTTGGGTAGTTGAGTTGAACCCTGACAACATGCCAAAAATAGGCATCAATCAACAATATGCTGCCATGGCAAAAAGCAGCAAAAGCTCAACAGACACTCAATTTATTCGAGGCCACTTACAAGAAGCCAAATGGTTCATCAAAAGCTTAGAAAGCCGTAGCGATACCTTGCTTAAAGTATCAAATTGTATTGTGCAATTTCAGCAAGGTTTTTTTGAATACGGCGCAGAAGCCATGAAACCTATGGTGTTGAATGACATAGCTGAAGCTGTCGAAATGCATGAATCAACTATCTCGCGTGTCACCACACAAAAGTATATGCATACACCACGCGGACTATTCGAACTTAAGTATTTTTTTTCTAGCCATGTAAGCACCGACGATGGCGGAGAGTGCTCATCGACAGCAATTAGAGCCTTTATTAAAAAGCTGGTTGCAGCTGAAAACCAGAAAAAGCCATTAAGTGACAGTAAAATGGCTGATCTTCTGGCTGAACAAGGGATTAATGTTGCACGTCGCACTATCGCAAAATATCGCGAAGCGATGATGATCCCTCCCTCAAACCAACGTAAGAGCTTATAATCTACCTAGGCAATTGGAGGATAAATATGCACATCACCTTAGCGGGTCACCATATTGAAATTACTGAATCACTGAGAGAATATGTTACAAATAAGTTTACAAAACTTGAACGACATTTCGATCAGATCAATAATGTCCAAGTAGTATTGAATGTCGAAAAGCAGTTACAGAAAGCTGAAGCAAAAGTCAGCCTAAATGGCACTGAAGTATTTGCCACTGCTGAACATGCTGACATGTATCACGCCATAGACGCCCTGATTGACAAGCTCGATCGTCAGGTCATTAAACATAAAGAGAAATTAACTAAACATTAATGATGGAACTTAGTACCATCCTGCAGCCGGAATGCACCTCCTGTGCCACACCGGGCAGTAAGAAAAAGGTACTGGAACTTATCAGCGATTTAGTCGCTGCCCAGTACCCATCCCTCTCCTCACAAGAGATTTTTGAAAGCCTAGTGGCTAGAGAAAAAATGGGTAGCACAGGAATCGGCTCTGGCATTGCAATTCCGCATGGACGACTCACGACCATCGAGCGCCCTATCGCCGTTTTTGTAAAGTGCGAAGAGGCTATTTCATTTGATGCTATAGACAAACAACCTGTGGATCTCTTATTTGCACTTTTAGTACCCGCTGATCAATGCCAACAGCATCTGAGTACTTTATCCTTAATGGCAGAAAAATTGTCAGATAAACATATCCTTAAACAGTTACGTAAAGCGAGTAACGCAACCGAACTTTACCAGGTCATCACAACATGAAATTAGTTATTGTATCCGGTCGTTCAGGCTCGGGTAAATCTGTCGCACTAAGAGTACTAGAAGACCTAGGCTACTATTGTGTTGATAACTTACCATTACCTTTGATTGGACGGCTCTTAGAGCAGCTTAGAAACACCAATGAACTGGTGGCGATTAGTGTTGATGTTAGAAATATAGAAGAGCAAGGTAAAGTATTAAAGCAGCAGCTTGCGTGGTTATCTAACGATACTGAAATTATTAGCTTTTTTTACAAGCAAGTGATGAAGCCCTGTTAAAACGATACAGTGAAACCCGAAGACTGCACCCTTTATCGAAAAAGAATATGTCCTTACAGGATGCTATTCAATTTGAAGGTGAATTACTCGCGCCTATTTCTGAATATGTAGATCATTTTATCGACACCTCAAAGTTGAATATTTATCAACTGAGTGATCAAGTACGCGAAATTCTAATGGGCAGTGTTGATAAAGAGCTGGTCATCAACTTTGAATCATTTGGTTTTAAATATGGTATGCCCGCTGAAGCCGACTTTATGTTCGACGTACGTTTTTTACCTAACCCACATTGGGAAATAGAATTACGTCCCTTTACTGGATTAGATAAGCCAGTGCAAGAATTTCTTGGGCAGCAACCTTTGGTAAACAAGTTCATTTGGCAAATAGAAAACCTATTTGAAACATGGATGCCTCACTTAGAGCGCAACAACCGTAGCTACTTAACCATAGCTATTGGCTGCACCGGTGGTCAGCATCGCTCAGTTTATATAGCAGATCAACTTGCTAAACGATTTTCAAATAGTAAAAAGCATGTTGTTCAAGCAAGGCATAGAGAGCTTACAAATAAGCATAAATAATGGCGATTGTGTTACTTGTCGGAGCTTAATTAAATGAGTATTTTACAGCGTCAAGTCATCATATCAAACAAGCTTGGATTACACGCTCGAGCAGCCACCAAACTGGCCATTCTTGCTAATGCATTTAATGCCAATGTTACCTTAATCCAAGGTGAAAAAAGGGCCTGTGCAGCCAGTGTATTAGGCTTATTAATGTTGGAAAGTGGCATAGGTAAAACTATAGATATCACAGCAGAAGGCCCAGATGCACAATCTGCACTTGATGCTATATGCAATTTAATTAATGACAAATTTGAAGAAGGCTGTTGATCCAAATTTCTTTTCTTGTCATTGAGTCCAATTTTCAACATAAATTAATATAAACTTTGTTTAAAACTTGCCTCCCACAATTAGTGCAATTGCACCAATATCTTGCATCCCCCCTACAATCACCATACAAACAAAAAACATAACCGCCTGAAAATAAACAAAAATTAAAATATAAAATAGTTGGTATGTTCTTTTCATATAGAAACCTACACTCATAAAGTGGTATTTAATTTAATGCTAACGAAACTTGTCGGAGAGAAAATTATGCGAAATACACAATTAACCTTAAATACGATTAATATTATTTTTGAACATACTCTTAAATTAGTTAGCGCAATTTTTACTAAGGTTCAGCAGCACTATACATTCTTTACCAATGTTGGTTTTAGTCAGTGGGAAGTGGAACAAAGATAAATATCTAGATTAACCAAGTGGACTTTGACTATGAAAAAATATCTAAGCAACCGTTATCCTGACACACTGATCAGTGAAGTGATAAACCAGATCACTCATCATAATCGCTTGTTATCAGTAGTCGCCAAAGAATATGGCGTGTCATCTCGAGTGGTTTACCAATGGGTAAAACTAACCACTGAACCTGTTGAGATTAAAAAAGATTTACTCACAGAACAAATAGCGTCTTTACAACGGCAAATACAAAACTTGAATAAACAATTGCAAATGATTGCATAAACCAGTTTCGGCAAGGGTGTTTGGATATATTCAATTATTCCCCAGTAATGGGATATATCAATGCAAACAACAACCACACATAATAATATGGCGCTAGAAGCCTAAAAGTGACGCACTTACCCCCTTGCCACTTTATCTACTCCAATGCCTAGGCTAAACACCATTTAGTCTCCCTCAATAATGAATTGTATTGCTACGGTTAACACCCGTACTAAAGCAATAAACATGAGTCAAATCTGAACTTAAACTACTACTTTCTGCTAACTCTTATTAAGATTGTCAGTTTTTTGTTAAACAATTTAGCGCACATACATCTTAGCAACTACACTTACCATTATTAACTAAAATCAATTACGTATGAACTTTCAACTCCCAGTATTTATAATGCTTGTGGCACTATTATTGGCCTGCCAGCCAAATTCAACGGTTAATTCACAAAAAAATACCGCTAGTGTCATCAAAATAGCAGTATCAAACACGCCTTTATCAACACCTTTATTTGTTGCACAAGAAAAGGGTTTTTTTAAGCAGCATGGTTTACATGTTGAATTAATCAAACATGAAGGGGGAGTAAAATGTTTTGAAGCACTTATCGCTCAACAGGTAGATTTTGCCACCTCATCAGAAACAGTAGTGATGTTTAATAGCTTCTATCGGAGTGATTTTTCTATTTTGGCCAGTTTTGTTGAGTCAGATAATGACGTTAAATTAATCAGCTTATCGGCGAAGAAGTACCATAACCTAGCGAATCTGAAAAATACAAAAGTAGGCATAATAAAAGGGAGCGCGAGTGAATTCTTTTTTGATAGCTTGCTGATGCTTCATCACCAGCAAGACTTACCAATAGAAAGGGTTTATTTATCACCTAAAGAACTGATACCCGCGCTAGAAAGCGGTGAAGTAGATGCCATTTCAGCTTGGGAGCCATTTGGGTATCAAATATTACAAAAGACTAACAGTGCTAACCAGGTTATGAGCACTAAAGGACTTTATGATCTGTCATTTAATCTGCTTGGGTTAAAAGAAAATCAAGTCAGTCTTAAAAAACGTCAAAGTTTACTTAAAGCGCTCAATGATGCAATTGACTTTATTAGCGAAAACCCTGCGGAATCACAGCTTATTGCCAGTCAAACATTAGACATAGATTTGCAAGAACTGCGTTATCTATGGAAGGATTATTCTTTTCGAGTATCATTAAGTAATGCTTTAGTGTCAAACATGCAGTCGCAAGCCCAATGGGCAATTGACAACAGACTAGCCCTTGAAAATAATCGCATTGATATCAGGATGATTATTGATAAACAGTTATTTGAATCCGCAATCAGTCAGCATCAGGATGAGCATTAATGACACTTGCAACACGATTAAAATTGACCGCTATTTTGTGTGCATTGTTAACGCTTGCGGTCGGTGAAGCTTCATTTCGAGCACACAACTACCAGCAGAAGATCTATCAACAACTTAACCATTCTATGCAAATTCAGCTCAGTATTGACAGCCTTCGCAGCCAATTATGGCTTTATGAAGAGTACGCTGATCAACTCAGTTTAACTGAATTAAATGCTAGACAAGCAAGCTTGGCATTTGAACTATCACAAAATATGCAGTGGAATGCTCAGCAGCAGCAAGTATTAGATAACCTCAACCGGCTGAACACCAATATTAGAGTACTGTTTAATACACAGCAAAACTCCAAAAATGGCGTAACTCCCACACAAAGAACCTCAAATTCAGTGCGGTTACTTAAAGTAAAATACAGCATGAATATTGAAAGAATGACTGAGGATATGTTTCGTCTGCACCAACTGACCATTTCACAAGCAAAGCAAACCCAGCAATCTTTATTAATATCTATTTCAATGGTCGTGTTACTGCTTTCTACCATAGCAACCCTTTGGTCATCTATTACTCTGATTAGGTTTAAACGTGGTATGAAAGCACTTAATAACGGTATGAAAAAACTAGCTTCTGGTGACTTAGAGAGTCGTATTACTTATACAATTAAGGATGAGTTTTTCGAAATGATCTACAACTTCAACCATATGAAGTCCTCACTACAAAAAATCACCGTAAAAAAAGATCAACTAAAGTTAGAAGTCGCTAGGCAAACAGAAAAGTTAACCGCTCAACAGGTAAAGCTAACCTATCTGGCTGAACATGATGAACTCACATCGATTTACAATCGCAGGGCGTTCATCAAACAAATTGATATTGCTATTGATAGGGGCATACGAAGGAGTGAGAAAGCGGCTTTATTGTTTATCGACCTCGATAGATTTAAAGAGATTAATGACACTTTAGGCCACCAAATAGGAGATGAGGTATTAATTACCATTGCACAACGGCTCACATCCCATTTACGTAGTAGCGACTTTGTCGGCAGGCTGGGTGGCGATGAATTCGTTGTCTGGTTGGATTATATTGATGATCTAGATGATATTATTGCCAAAGTTAATCAAATTAACATGCTGATAGAGCAACCGATAATAGTCAATGGTGAAACACTTTGTGTAGGGGCCAGTATTGGCATAAGCCAATTCCCATTACATGGCAATAGTAGCGGTAGCCTTATCACAGCGGCTGATACGGCAATGTATTTTGCAAAACAAGATGTTAATAACCATTACTGTTTATTTCAAACGATAAATGAAACCCGTTCGTTATAGGTCATAAACAAGCCATTCCACTCATGCCTTTTGCGCTTTTTATCTCTTTATTCTACTTTGACATAGCTCTCTGTTGACCAATCATAAGCATACTTGATGCCTTGCCATTCATATAAGGTTTTCCCCTCTAGCTGAATCACTCTAGCATTGTCAGGTAAGGTTTTTATTCCATGGTCATACTGTATAGAGGTTGTTGTTCTTTCTGGCGGAGCAACCACAACAGGGTCGACTCTGACTTCACGGCGAGGATAATTATTATATCGGTTATCGCCATAAGAAGAGCGCCAACCATTATTCCAAGGGTTTTGGTAACCCCAATTATTACCCCATCGATAACCAGAATTCCAGCCAATGCCGACAGTTGGCCCCCAGTGATTATTCCAACCTGCGCCCCAACGCCAAGGGTGTTGGTAACCATATTGATTATTTTGCCAATAGGTTTGTCGATGATTTGGTTGATAATGCTGCCGATGACTCTGCTGATAACCTTGACTGACGCTATGTTGCTGACCAATAGATGCTTCTGTATCTTGGTTGAATAGATCAAACCTTAACGGCTCTTGTGCTAAAACTAGATGACTACCACTCATAAAAATCGCAAATAACAACGTCTTTATAATATTGATTTTCATAATTATTCACCTTTACATTTCGCTAAATACACAAATAGCTTTGCCAATGTCAAACCACTCAACATCAGTTTACACCTAAGCCTATTAATCACACATAGATAACGTATATATAGCACACCGATAGGGATCAAATGGCTTAACCTCAAATTATAAAAATGCTATAGTGCGCGCCACATCGAATTGCATATATAGGCGGTAGGTATGAGTTTCAAGGATTTACGCAGCTTCATTAATCATCTTGAAGCCAATGGTGAGCTCAAACGCATTAGTCATCCAGTTGACCCTCACCTTGAAATGACTGAAATCGCCGATAGAGTATTGCGCTCAGGTGGCCCAGCCTTGTTGTTTGAAAATCCAGTTAACAATTCTATGCCTGTTTTAGTCAATTTATTTGGCACACCTAAACGTGTTGCTATGGCCTTAGGTAAAGAAGATCCGCTCGCGCTTCGAGAAGTTGGCGAATTATTAGCATTTTTAAAAGAACCTGAACCACCAAGCGGCTTCAAAGACGCTATTTCAAAAATCCCAATGTTTAAACAAGCGTTAAACATGCCGCCTAAAACAGTGCGTAATCCCCCTTGCCAAGAAGTGGTTAAAACCGGTGACGAAGTTGATTTAACCTCTCTACCTATACAACATTGTTGGCCAGGCGATGTCGCCCCTTTAGTCTCCTGGGGATTAACAATTACCAAAGGTCCACGTCAAAAACGGCAAAATCTAGGTATTTATCGTCAACAGCTTTTAGGTAAAAACAAACTCATTATGCGTTGGTTAGACCATCGTGGTGGTGCATTAGATTTTAAAGATTTTAAAGAGAAACACCCAGGTGAGAACTATCCAGTAGTGGTTGCGCTAGGAAGCGATCCAGTGACTATTTTAGCCGCGGTAACACCAATACCAGACTCTATGAGCGAATATGCTTTTGCAGGGCTGTTACGTGGCGAACGTACCGAAGTCTGTAAAGCAATCAGTTGTGATTTAGAAGTGCCCGCTACCAGCGAAATCATCCTAGAAGGCTATATTGCCCCCAATGAAGTGGCTGAAGAAGGCCCTTATGGTGATCATACAGGTTATTACAATGAAACCGATGCATTCCCAGTCTTTACGGTAACCCATATTACTCACCGTAAAGATGCTATTTATCACAGCACCTATACTGGCCGACCACCTGATGAGCCCGCCATGTTAGGCGTAGCACTCAATGAAGTATTTGTGCCCATATTACGTAAACAATATCCTGAAATAATTGACTTTTATTTGCCGCCAGAAGGCTGCTCTTATCGCATGGCAATTATCTCTATTCGTAAACAATACCCAGGTCACGCAAAGCGAGTCATGATGGGCGCATGGTCATTCCTACGTCAGTTCATGTACACCAAGTTTATTGTGGTAGTCGATGACGATGTAAACTGCCGTGACTGGCAAGATGTTATTTGGGCAATCACCACTCGTATGGACCCTACGCGTGATACAGTGATGATAGATAATACTCCTATCGATTACTTAGATTTCGCTTCTCCAGTGGCTGGTTTAGGCTCAAAAATGGGCTTAGATGCCACCAATAAATGGCCTGGTGAAACCAATCGAGAATGGGGAACCCCCATTGTGATGGATGAGGCTGTAAAAGAGAAAGTTGATCAAATGTGGGATCAACTGGGTATTGATGGCCAAGCTACGTTATAGGGTATGTAAGCTTTTCAAGGTACATTTTAACCATGAAAAAGTAACATCTCAGTAAAGCGTGAGTTAAGAGTGACTAAGCGCTATAATTTAGCAAATGATAAACCACCTTCAAGAGAAAGGGCCTAAAGGACGTTAGATGAAAACCATTCGTTGTCAGATTAAAAAAATCACCCCGTTTAATGACGCTGTGTTCCAGGTCGTGCTTAAACCTGATACCGCTTTTGATTTTAAAGCGGGCCAGTACCTCAGTGTTGTTATGGGTGAAAAAGACAAACGTCCTTTTTCTATTGCATCTGCGCCTAATGCTGACGAAATTGAATTACATATCGGTGCAGCAGTTAGCGAAAGCTACCCAATGCAAGTAGTAGAACGTTTAAAAAACTCTACACATATTGATATTGAAGCCCCAGCTGGTGATGCCTATTTTCGTCAAGAGAGTACCCGTCCGCGTGTGTTAATTGCTGGCGGCACAGGTTTTTCATATATAAAAAGTATTATTGAGCACCAAATTGCTATCGGCGAAAAAGTGCATACCCAGTTTTATTGGGGATGTCGCACCGAAGATGCTATGTATTATCAAGATATAGCACGTCAATGGCACCAAGCCCATGACTGGTTAGAGTTTATACCTGTTATTGAACAGGCCAATGCGGACTGGACTGGTAAACAAGCCAATTTACTCGAACAAATTAAGCAGGACTTTATCAGCCTTAATGGTTATGACGTCTATATTGCTGGACGCTTCGATATGGTCGGTGCTGCACGTGAAATATTTCGAGCCCAAGGTATTGAAGAAGCCCATCTTTATGGTGATGCTTTTGCATTCATAAAGTAGTTATCTCTACCGTTAAATCTATTTAAAAACCGACTGACTAAGTCGGTTTTTTTGTATTGATAATTGTAACTTAATGTCTCTTTTACAAGATCTAACGTGAAAGTTATCTCTTCATCATTTAATATTAGCGATAACTAACAATTAAAGCCTACGCCTTGCGTACGTAAAATTATGGATGTACCTGATGCGAAATAAGCCCATTATCAATAAGGAAGTTGAACTAAGAACGGGCGATGAGTTGGTTTCAATAACCGATACTCGCGGTATTGTTACCTATGCAAACGCCACTTTCATTCGAATATCGGGTTTTAGTGAAAATGAGCTTGTTAACCATAACCATAATCTCGTGCGTCATCCCGACATGCCTGCAGAAGCATTTAAAGAACTCTGGAGCAAATTGAAAGCGGGTGAGTCTTGGCGTGGTATCGTTAAAAACCGTTGTAAGGACGGCAGTTATTATTGGGTTGATGCTTTTGTATCCCCTCTATTCGAAAATGGTAAAGTCATTGGTTATCAATCTGTTCGAATAAAAGCAAAACCTGAATATATTGCTAGGGCCACTAGCTTATATGCCAAAATCAAACAGGGTAAAAAGCTTTCTTCACCCATGAGTTTTAGCCATAAAAAAATGGCCGCGGCTATCATACTCATAGTAACGGTTATCGCGATGGCTGTTGTTATTAATACTGGCACCGCACTATTCACCCTTGCATTATCCATTTTAATGGCCAGTCTTTTTAAAGAGGAACTGTTTACTATTCCCGCAAAAATACAGCAATTACAACAACAATATGATTCTGTTAGTCGATTAGTCTTTTGTGGTAATAGCAACAGCACAGTATTAGATTTTCAGCTGATCCTTAATCAAGCAAAAATGCAGGGTGTATTAGGACGTGCACAAGATCAAGGCAATAATCTTGATCAAATAGCCAATGAACTGGTTGCTTCATCTAAGCAAGCAAATCGAAGTATTGAGCAACAACAGCATCAGATTAGTCATATTGCTACCGCGATAGAAGAAATGAACGCCACAGTGTCAGATATGGCACAACACGCCTTATCCACATCACATCATGCCGAACAAGCCCAGATAGTATGTGTAGATAATCGTCAAACAATGCAACACAATAAAAAACAAATTGAACTGCTTAGCCAGTCGGTGAGCGAGGCGGCTGAAAACTCGCATTTATTGACCAAAGAAGCGGAAAAAGTGTCTAATGCAATGCTTGAGATTAATGGCATTGCTGAGCAAACTAATTTACTGGCGCTCAATGCCGCCATTGAAGCCGCCAGAGCCGGTGAGCAAGGTCGAGGTTTTGCGGTTGTTGCAGATGAAGTTCGCGCATTATCTAGCCGAACGCAGCTTTCTACCAATACTATCTCTAAAAGTATTCAGTCAATGCATACCATGCTACATGACTGGTCTGTTCAAATGCAAAACAGTAAGCAACAAGCCGAAGTTTGTGCAAATGAAATGGGTCAAGTGACTGAAAAATTTGATCAAGTATATCAACGCATGAGTGAAATAAATCAGTTTACCCAGCAAAGTGCGGTGGCAACAGAGCAACAAAAAAATGTAACCGTTGAAATGACCCATAATATTCATCAAATAAGTCAGCTTAGCCAAAGTAATGTTGATAATTTAAATGTGATAGGATCGGCGGCAATCAACATTCAGCATCATGCTGAAAAGGCCAAAGGCTTACGTAATACATTTGGGTAACGTTATTAAACCTAACACAGTTACTTTATCACCCAATAAATAAACAGTTCATTACTAATTTATAAGGCTCCACATGCAATTAAGTCAGTTAACTCAGCCCATTTTTGATCACCTTTACCATGATATTTTTGAATTTCGCAGCACATTTGACCTTCCGGTTGCCGACGAATCAAGTTTAGACAGTAAAGCAGATACCCTTCACACCTCGCTTATTATTGAAGAGTTAACTGAGCTAGCTGAGGCAGACTGTAAAGTTGAGCAGGCTGATGCCATTGTCGACTCTGTATATGTGTTAATGGGGCGTTTAGTGCACTTAGGTGCGGCTCAGGTAAGTGATCGTTTAGAAATTAGCTATCTGATTGATCTATTGTTAAATGTGGCTAAAAACCGTCAAATAGATTTTATTAAATGCTGGGATGAAGTGCACTCAAGTAATATGAGTAAAGTGTGTCGCAACCAGCAAGAACTTGATGAAACGATTGCCCATTATGCCAAACAAGGCGTAGAGATTGTGGGCAGTCAAAAAGGTGATTTTTTAATTGCTAAGTGCGCTAAAGATGTCGAAATGGCAGGAAAAACAGTTCGCCAAGGCAAGGTACTTAAATCAGTTTATTATCGCCCTGCCGATTTAACCTTGTTAGTGCAAGGCTAAAGTCCATCTAAAGTGCCTGCAAAAATACTCGTAATGAATATGGCAACATAGCCAACTAAAATGCGCTTACCTTATTAACGGTAAGCGCATTTTTTGTATTTAATTTACAAAGATAATCGCGTTTACCCTGCCCACCTAAATTTAAACTCAGTTAAATTTTTATAGACGTAAAAGATGACTCCATGTGCAGATTATCCAGCGAGACGCCGCAAGCACGTCCATGTGGGCTTAACCAAAACGTCCTGTTTTGGATACTCGCTGGCTCATCTGCACCCGAATTTTTGTCTCTTCGATTTAGCTTCATTGATGGCTGTGGGGAAGTGCTCTACCAAACAAGATAACAGCTGAGCTGTTAATTTATTTCTTATAAAGTTTACCCGGCCCCACTAAATCCCGGACTCTATTTGTCATTGTCTGACTTCTTAAATCTTTTAGAATCAAAAAATAACGGCTGATTGTTTCTGATTTCAATTTGTTGAGCAAGCCTATTTTTTTTAATGTCACTTACTTTTAGGGTAAACATAATATCGCTTACAGTGTAAATGGTAATAATTAACTCAAGCGTTACAAGTAGGCCGTAAAATAGCAAAAAGGAGCCGATAAACTCACCCTCTATTAATTCTGGTGCAAATGCTTTATTTATCCCAGAGAGAAGCAATATGAATATATAAACAACAAGAGGGTCTCTTGTTAGCGAGTTACTTTACTTTGTAAATTTCTACACTGCCAACTTTCTTACCTTCTGCACTACCACCGTGATGGTGATAAGTTCTGCGGAAGAAAAACTCTACGTCTGTATTTTTTGAAATTAACACAAAATCAATTTTTGCACGTTTTAGAGTAGAAATGGCAGTTTTAATTGCTTTATTTGGACAATCAAAAGTTTGATCATCTTTTTGAAGGTTTCCGCTTTGTCTCAATATTCTAACTAGATATTTTCCATTGTGTTGTAGAGTTGAAACTTCTTCGAGTTTATCTAGATACACAACACTATCATCATTGGGATCATCAAGTTGTTTCTCTCTACTTGATGATACTGCAAATGTAATCAATATCATGATTACACCAGCGATTATTGTGAGTGCTACTTCCACTTAATGTGCTCCATACTAAACTAATTCGCTAACGCCTGGCTCACCGAGAAAATTTTTGATGGCGGTTTTTGTACGTGTTTTTGAACAAAAGGTGACAGCGGAAATTTGTCCGATGCAGCCGTTTGTTAGCGCTGCACGATATAAGCATGATCTGACGGAACAACCAATGCAACACGCCCATCTTTCCCCTCAACCTCAATTACAATGTTCTTTCCGAAGCCATTAAACAAAATTGAAGTTTTTTCAAATTTCGAATAGTCACTTCCGAAGTTACTTTGCAGACCTTTTACTCCAAATTCAGCCGCATACTTAACATACGGCTCTTTCACATGCACAACAGCGGCATCTGCTCTGACATTCGCGAGACGCATTGCCCCGTCCAAAAGCTTTCCTGATACGCCGCCTATCAATAATGGTACAACCAAGATCACCCCAAGCAAGAAAGGTTGAAAGTCAACCAATCGCTTTAGGCGTTTCGATTCCTCATCCGTAAAATTGTCACTGCGTTCTAGCAAATCGATTTCACGTGAATTCTGTTGATAAGTGCTCCACAGTAATGCACATCCCCAAACACACAACACCAAGGTTGAAAGAACCTTAATATCAGAAAAGCTAAAACCCCAGATAAAAAACAACCCAAATATTGCGAAAATGAATAATTCAAAACCACCCTTTTCTATAGTAAAAGGTGTGTAGCTAGCTGTTCTTCCGGAAACTCTTTCGTATCCTTTTAGTAATAGCAAAAATAGCTTTTGAAGCCCGTGCCACACTGGCCTCAGCGATAAACCAAGGCTTGTCAAACACACAACGAAAAACAGATAGACACCACCGAATGCAATAGCCAACAATATAAATAGCAAGCCATCACCAACCGACACATCCTGTGGGAAATAACCGATTTTCCAACAATAAAAGAGCAATACTGTTCCACCAACTACGACTCCAAGCTTAAAGGCAAGAGAAAAAAGTTTGTCTATCAAATCAAGTTTTTTGTCTAAATTGCTAATTTTTTCCACGACCTTTCCTTTGGGCGCTAACGTTTTAGTATTTATGCGTTGCGCTGTTGGCAAGGCATAAATCGCTTGTTGGACTTGGCCGATGCCACATCCAAATTAACCGGTATAATTTATGCTATAGGAATTTGCTTTTTAACGGTAGTGGTATTTTGTAAACCTTTCGGCTAATTGTTTGTTCTGATTACACCTTTTAAGGTGGCTATCACGTAATGGGGCAAAACCAAGTCAGTGTTTTGAAATAATCTTTTGTGACTCTCTCTTTAAAACTCGTTCATTCAGTAAATACTGAAAAGGTTCATTATGGTGATTTACGAGCCGACCATCCGACCCAGGGATGGGTTGGTTGAGCTACAAGGACGTACTTGCGCGTGTCGGTGAGTAAATATCATGCTGAACCTACATAGATAAACTTCACGATACATTCTTTGCTATGAGCGAAGCTTCATGTTCGTAGTGGCCGTAGGCTGTACACCTAATCTAACCTTGAGGCAGAAACGCTTTAAAACATCCCTCTTTTGAACAAAATAATGCGAGAAATGATCAGACTTTAATATAAACCCGCATTTAGCCTCGTATAGCGTATTACTCACAGGTCATTGCTGTTCTGCTAGCTTCAATCGCTGTAATCACATCTTGTGGCTTATCAACACTTAAATGAATGATTCTCATCGGCTCGGGTAACTGCCCCATGCCTCCGTGGTAAATTACCGGCTTAGATAAACTGAGGGTTAAATTAGCCTGTCCACGTCCAATTGAGAGGGTCTCGTTATCATCTTTACTATCAGCCTTTGCTTCTTGATTAAGCATGCAGGTAATATCAACCATATCAATCACCATAAAACCCCATAAGGCATTATTGATAACAAGCTTATTACGTAACATATATATTGAGTAGTAACGCGATACTCTGTGGTTAGCCACTATCGACATCAAGGTATAACCAATGAAAGACGATACTATAATGGCAACTAATTGGCTCCACGAGTGCAAAAACATATAGCTGGCACTCAAGGCCGCAAGGCATCCCAGTATCATTAACCCTAAGTGCCACCTTGAAGCACTAATAAGCTTGATATGAGCAATTGCAGGCTTTTGATTACGTGAAAACCAAGGGATAGCATAAAGCCAGTTGGTGGCTTCACTGGCCAGAATAAGCGCAATGGTTAAGCTTTTATCATCACCTTCTCGGTAGGTTTCAACAGCACCAACTCTAGGGTCGCCTTTAAGCTTTCTCACCTTCAACAACCCACGAATCACGCTTACCACAAGATACAGCTCAATCACCAACAAAACGGCAATAATAGGATAACGTAACCACATAACAAACTCGAAATAATGACTCAACTCTGCGGGGTAACTCAATCTTGCGACTAAGCTACTTAAGCTGAGCACCATGATGATTTTCCACAGCTTTTGTTGACCCACTTTGATGATGCAGTACCAATACGCCGCAGGCAGTAGGATAAAATAGGCGGCAGAAATAATGCTAAGCAAGTATTTCTCATTGTCTGTACTCAAGGCGTCGGGCGTAATATTAACCCCAACCACAAAGCAAATTAATGCCAATAGCAGAAACAGTAACCGAAATTTTACTTGTGATCGCATCAAACAATCCTTGTTAATTTAATAGCTTAATTAACCTGAGCATACAGTTTAACAAAAAACTAACAAACCAGAGTTTTGTTAATAAACATGTCTGCTGAATCATAGATAGCAAAAAACCGCTTAACAGCGGTTTCGAGCTTTTTAAAGTTAACGCTTGAAACAGCTAATACTTAACACTGTTGGTATTTAAAACGGCTAATAACACTAAATCAAATAATCGGCACTTAAGGTTAAAAACAATACCAAGCCAGCCCAATTATTATTTAAAAACGCTTTAAAACACGCTGCACGTTCCCGCCTATAAATCATCCATTGCTGATAACAACTGAAGCCGATAAAAGCGATAATGCCTAGTGCATATACTAAGCCACGTTCAGCTAATAACCCCGCCATAATAAAACACCCCAGCGCGGCTAGCTGAAACAAGCCAATCCACTGTCTGTCATATCGGCCAAATAAAATGGCGGTAGATTTAATGCCTACTTTTAAATCATCATCCCTATCGACCATGGCATACATGGTGTCGTAAGCCACTGTCCAGCACCAATTGGCCATAAATAGCCACCATGCTTCAACAGGCACAGTGCCTAACTGGGCCGCATAGGCCATAGGAATAGACCAGCTCCACACAATGCCTAAGAACATTTGTGGCATGTTAGTGACCCGTTTCATAAACGGGTACATAACCGTTAAAATGATACCTACAACCGACAGCTGCACCACTAAGGTATTTAACAAAAGCACCAATGAAAAAGCCACTAAGCCTAAAATAGTAAATAAGGTCAGTGCTTCTTTTACACTAATCTCACCTGAAACCAGTGGCCGGCTTTGAGTCCTTTCCACGTGAGCATCTAACTTGCGGTCGGCAAAATCATTAATAATGCAGCCACACGCACGCATAATAATCACCCCAGCAATAAAGATAACCAGCACTTTAATATCTGGCATTCCCTTTGCGGCCAGTAACAGCGCCATCAAGCACGGCCATAATAACAGCAAGGTTCCTATAGGTCGGTCAATGCGCATTAGGCGCGCATAAGCGTGCAATTTTTGTTTCACATCAAGTTCCTTCTTGCTTAACAGGCTTCGAGTTTAGCTAAACTTACCAGCAACCATTTACTACCAAAGTCGCGAAAGTTAACTTGTACTCGCGCTTTTTCACCTGTGCCTTCAAAGCTGGTAACCACGCCTTCAGAGAACTTAAAGTGTTTCACTTTTTGGCCAACACTGAATCCTGTGGTATTCGCTGATGACTGACTAAAAGTAGGACTTGTTCCACGAGCAGGAAAACGCTGACTTATTGACGGCGACACCTGGGCGCGAAGTCGAATTTGCTCGACGTATTGTTCAGGGATTTCACTAATAAATCGAGACGGACGGGCATAATCTTCACGGCCATAAATACGTCTGGACTCGGCATAACTAATATACAGTTTTGTCATCGCACGGGTCATACCCACATAACAAAGGCGACGTTCTTCATCTAAACGATCGCCTTCATCTAATGCCATTTTGCTGGGAAAAAGCCCTTCTTCCACCCCAGACATAAACACCATTGGAAACTCTAATCCTTTGGCTGAATGCAAGGTCATTAATTGCACCGCATCTGTAAAGGCATCCGCTTGACCTTCGCCAGCTTCTAACGCGGCATGGGATAAAAAGGCATTTAATTCGCCCATATCTTCCAGCTCTTCTGGCATTTCAAAGCTTTTTGCTGCGGTCACTAGCTCGTTTAAGTTTTCTATACGGGCTTGGGCTTTTTCGCCCTTTTCAGCTTCATACATGGCCCGTAAACCAGACTGATTAATCACGGTATCTGTCATGCGATATAACAACATATCTGCGGTATCGGTGCGCATATTAATGATTAAGTCCATAAAGCCACGCACGGCATTAGCGGCGCGACCAGCCAGTACTTTTTCTTCCAATAACCGTAAACTTGCCTGCCATAAAGTTAATTGCTGCTGTCTTGCGGTTGAGCGCATAATTTCAAGGGTGCGATCACCTATGCCACGTGTAGGCGTATTCACCACACGTTCAAAGGCGGCATCATCATCTTTGTTATTAATGAGTCGCATGTAACCCATGGCATCTTTAATTTCTTGGCGATCAAAGAAGCGTAAGCCGCCATAAATGCGGTAAGCCACCCCACGATGTAATAAGGCTTCTTCAAGCACACGAGACTGGGCATTAGAGCGATATAAAATAGCGCAGTCGCTTAAACTGCCACCCTTTTCTTGCCAATCATTAATGCGCCCGACAATAAACTTAGCTTCATCCATTTCATTGAAGGCACAATAAACTGAAATAGGCTCACCATCTTTATCTTCGGTCCACAGCTTTTTGCCTAGACGATCAGGGTTATTAGCAATTAAATCGTTAGACGCTTTAAGAATATTGCCGGTCGAGCGGTAGTTTTGCTCTAGGCGGACAGTTTCTGCGCCAGGAAGTCTTTTAAGAAGCGATGTAAGTTTTCAATTTGGGCACCACGCCAGCCGTAAATAGATTGATCGTCATCACCAACAATCATCACATTAGCCGTGTTGCCTGCGAGTACGCGGATCCAAGCATATTGAATCGCGTTGGTATCTTGAAACTCATCCACTAAAATATGGCGAAACCTGTCTTGATAGTGCGCCAAAATATGCGGTTTATTCAGCCATAGCTCATGGGCACGCAATAAAATTTCAGCAAAATCAACTAGGCCTGCGCGATCACAGGACTCTTGATATATTTTGTAAATATTAAGCAGATTTTGCTCAATAGGAAAACCACCAGCATCAATGTGCTTAGGTCTTAACCCTTGATCTTTTTTGCCATTAATATAAGCCTGAGCTTGTCTTGGCGGGTATTGCTTATCATCTAAGTTGAGGCTTTTTAAAATACGCTTTAATAGCCTTAGCTGATCGTCTGAATCAATAATCTGAAAGGTTTGCGGTAAATTTGCGTCTTGAAAATGGGTACGTAAAATTCGATGGGCTAAACCATGGAAAGTACCAATCCACATACGGCCCATATTGCTACCAACCACTTTTTCAACACGCTCACGCATTTCTGCTGCGGCTTTATTGGTAAAAGTCACCGCTAGAATAGAATATGGACTTTGCTGTTCAACCTGCATTAACCAAGCAATACGGTGAGTTAACACCCGTGTTTTACCGCTACCCGCGCCAGCTAAAACCAGCATGTTAGATAAAGGTGCGCCTACGGCTTCGCGTTGCTTGTCATTCAGGCCGTCTAATAATGATGATACGTCCATTTTTCCTCCCAGAAATCTGCGCGCATTATAGCGTCAAACTGATATCAGATGCGATCAAAGCCCATGGATTTATGCCTCAATATAGTCTTCACTTCCTATAAACAATCAAAAATGGCTAACTAACGCTCACTTATGAAGTCTTGAGTAGCCGATAAATTGACAACAATGGACACTAAAACTACTATAATTGCTCATTTATCTAGGCGGGTTATATTAATTTGAACATCAATGATTTAGAGCTATTTATTTTGGTAGCTGAACAAGGCAGTTTTGCTAAAGCTGCGGAATCATTGAATACCCGCCGTGCCTTAGTCAGTCGCCGTATTGCTGAATTAGAAAAACAACTTGGCGCACCTTTATTCACCCGCACAACTCGCGTGATGACGCTCACATCCTCCGGTGAATTATATTTAGAGCAAGTTGCCCCATTACTTAAACAATTAAAAAATGCCTCGTTTATTTTCAAAAATCGCTACAACGAAATACAAGGGCGTGTTCGCATCGGCTTACTGCCTTTTGTCGATAAAATGTTAGATAAAAAAATCGCCAGCTTTGTGCACGCCTATCCACAAGTACAATTAGATATCATGGTGGTTTCAGGCGGTTATAAAGATATACATAGATTAGATTTAGATATGGTTATTGATGTCAATCCACAACATGATAACCAGTTTATTAGTCAGGCATTACTCAGTTTTGAACGCAAGATTTATGCAAGCCCGAGTTACCTTGAAAAATCATCAGTAATAGAGACTATTGATGATTTACAATATCAATCCTTGCTTGGGTTTAGAAGCACCAATGGCTTAGTTGAAGATAAATGGACGTTTCAGCAAACCTCCATTGAGGCTAACCACAAAGTGATTTGCAGTGATTACAATTCTTTATATAATTTATGCTTAGGCGGCGCGGGGATAACTCTGTTACCGCAAACTATTGCTAATGAAGCCATAGACAGTAAGCAACTAGTAAATGTGTTACCTGACTTAAGCGCTGGCTTGACTGATCTGACATTAATTTACCCCCAGGACGCCCACTTATCTAATGCCGCTAAAGCATTTGTAGAACACCTGAGTCGCCCGCTAAAAAGCTGATAAGCGTCTATTTAGTCATAACGATTAAGATAGTGACCCTTTAAGTCTAAGCTTCCACGCGTCAATCTATCGCTTGATTCATCACTTGCTCTGCAAATGTTTGTGGTCCTTTTAGAATAGCCCTGCCTACCGCAGCTAAATCAAACCAACTATGTTGGATAGCGTGATCGATGTATTCACCTGTTTCTATACCGCCAACACCTATAATGCAGGCATTTAGCCCCGCTTGTTTTAAATAAGCAGACTCTTCGACTAAGTAGCCTTCACCTCGACGTTCTTTGGGACGGTTCCAGCCACCAATTCCCGACGATATATCTAAAATAACCACTCCAGCATCAATAAAGTAGCCACAGGATTCAACAATTTGTGCTTGGGTTAGTCCGTGTGGATATAAATCTTGTCCTGGTACTCTTATCATTATCGCTAGCTGAGTCTGCTGCTTAATCTGCTCGATAATCTCAATAATCAGTCTGGCACGATTATGCTGACAACCACCGTATTGATCATCACGTTGATTAGTGACTGGCGAAAGGAACTGATTTAAACCATAGCCATGAGCACAATGCAGCTCAACGTAATCAAAACCGGCTTTCTCCACTCTGATTGCCGCTTCAATAAAGTGTCTTTTCCAAGTATTAATATCATTTAAGGTCATTGCCCTAGGGGTGGGTAACACACGGTCAAGTGCCGGCACTGTAATACCCGATGGCGCCATTAATTGAGGGCAAACATCAAGTTGTGCTTTACCACCACAATGGGTCAATTGTAAGCCTGCTTTAGCGCCAGCTTGATGAATCAGCTCAGCAATAGCCTTTATACCCTCAATACAAGCATCATCATGCACGCCCAACTGATTAGGCTCGCTTTTGCCTGACACATCAACAAAACTATATTCAACCATCACCAAACCGGCTTGAGATTGAGCAAGATTGGCATAATGTTTCAGAGTATTTTCAGTAACCATTCCCTCAAGGGTAGCAGTTTGTGAAGCCATAGGCGCGACAACTAAGCGGTTTTTTAAAACGTGATGACTAAGGGAAGAGTTTGCTACCGATAAAGAGGAAAAACGATTCATAAGTTTAGATCAATGGCTTCAATTGCCGACAGTATAACTGACTACAACACATAAGTTAAAATGCAAATGGGCCAGTAAATACTGACCCATTTAGGCTGTTAGCTTTAGCTTTAGATTTAAGATTTAAAATTTAACAACAAAATCATTTCTTATCGTCTTTCAAACCTATCGTGTCCATCCAGTACTCAAAGTTGACTAAGTTACCTGGTAATACGATACGAGTATCAGTCTTGGTTAGCCCATCTAACTGCTTCATGTATTGCTCACCTAGCTGCATCCGCAATGCACTTTGACCGCCTTCTGAAGAAATCACTTGTGCAAGGCGCTCAATTGACTCAGACGTGGCTTTAGCTAACGTTAAGATCTCTTGGGCTTTACCTTCGGCTTCATTGATGCGGCGCTGCATTTCACCTTCTGAGCGGTTAATGGTTTCAGCCATCACACCTTCAGAACGGTTAATTTTACTTTGCTTATCACCTTCACTTTTTGCTAATAATGCACGGCGCTCACGCTCAGCATTAACTTGCATTTCCATGGCATTTTTCACGGTTTCCGGTGGGGTAATATTTTTAATTTCATATCGATGTACCCGTATGCCCCAAATAGCGCCCGCTTCATCTAATACTTGTACCACTTTGGCGGAAATTAAATCACGCTCTTCAAACGTACGGTCTAAATCTAAAGTGCCAATCACTGAACGAGTAGTGGTTTGCGCCAGTTGAATCGCGGCATAACGGTAGTCGGTAATACCGTAACTGGCTTTGACAGGGTCAGTCACAGAAATATAAATCACCCCATCGACTTCAACATTCACTTCATCGCTAGAAAAACATTCCTGAGGTGGCACATCAATTGTTTCTTCTTTCAAGTCGTGTACGTAAGCCACTTTATCAATAAATGGCACTAGCGCGTGAAAGCCTGCATCTAAAGTACAATGATACTTACCTAAACGCTCTACAATACAAGCTGACTTAGTCGGTACTAAACGAATAGATTGAAATAACTTCATTACGAAGATAACAAAAATAATGCCCCAAATAGCCATCACTGCAATATCGGGATCAATTCCATTTAAGATCATTAGCGCGCTCCTTTTGCTGCTGATTTAGTATTCAGTGACTGTGAACCCGATACCGCATGAGTAACCTGTTCCATACCTTCAAAAAAGCCTTCCAGTTTTGCCATTTCGGCTGGCACCACTGACACTTGGGCTTCAGATAAAATCTTACCAACTTGGCCAATAAACTGCTCTTTCAGTAGCATGTTCATCGCATCATTACCGCCATTAACGGTTAATGCTTTACAAATCATTTCCATGCCATCCGCTTTTGCATTGGCAATAATGGATATTTCTTGCCCGGTACCAATCGCTTCGTTAATTCGTTTTTGTTTTTGACCTTCAGATAAATTAATTGCTTCTTGGCGCTCACCTTGAGACATATTAATCATCGCGGCTTTTTCAGCATTAGCTAAGGTAATTTCGGCACGTTTACGGCGCTCGGCTTCCATTTGCTTTTCAAGCGTATGGATTACATGGTGCGATGGAGTAATATTTTTAATCTCATAGCGCAACACTTTAATGCCCCAGGGATCAGACGCTTTATCGATTTCACGTACAATTGATTCATTTAAGCTATCACGCTCGGAAAACGTTTGTGACAAGGTCAATTTACCAATTTCAGAACGCATGGTGGTTTGGGCAAGATTTACCGCAGCTTTACGATAGTTTTCAATACCGTAACTGGCCAGTTTGCCGTCCATGACTTTTAAGTAAACTAAACCATCAACTTCTAACTGAGTGTTATCTTTTGAAATACAACTTTGCGGAGGGACATCAAGTACTTCCTCACGGGTATCATGTCGGTAGGCGACTCGGTCAACAAAGGGGACTAAAAAATGAAAACCTGGTTGTAATACAGTGCGGAACTTACCTAAACGCTCAATCACATGCACTTCGCGCATAGGTACTATCAACATCAGTTTAAATAAAATAAACATGATGAACAAAAATATTATGGTAAACGTGAACATACTCTCTTCCTTTTGATTCTACACTAGTGACGTTTGCATTTGAGTGAAGGTACTACTCCACCAAAGGCTCAACCACTAACGCAATGTTATCCCGACATATAATTCTAACTTTAGTGCCTGATTGTATCTCAGTACCATCACCAAGTGCAGTCCAATCTGATCCTAAACAACTCACTCGGCCAGTTTGCTGACCAGGGCCAATCGGCTCCTTGACAATCGCAATCTGATTGTACAAATCTAATTCTTCATCTGTGTTATCAACATGTGAGTCACCACCGACAAGTTTTTGGGTGACATGGCGGAAACTGAGTAACATTACCATTGAGGCAATAAACCACAGGGTTAAACTTTGGCTAATACCTTCAACCATACCAACAGCAAGTGCCAAAGCAACTAACAAGCATGCGGTACCCAGCAAGATTACTATACCGCCTGGAATAATAATTTCCGCTAGCATCAACACGATGCCCAGTATTACCCATATTGAAATTGGGTCACTAAAAGTCATATTCACTCCTTATCCTAGAGTATTCGTTATCAGACTATATCAACTCTTTTACCTTATGGCGACATATTATGTCAAACTAACAGCACCTCAACTTTTAGCCTGTAGTAAAAACGTATCCTTCGATGCTAATTTATTTATACTCAGGTAAAATATTGCGTTAACCCTATAAAATTAAACACACAATCGGTATTTTTTTTATGTGTGTTCTGATAGCAAAATAAATAAAGGTATTTAAATGAATAAAAACTGGCTCGCTTTAGCCCTACTAGCCGCTCAACCAGCTATTGCTGATGACATGTTGCAATGGTGGGATTTTAGTGCAACTGCACTTTATGGTGACAACTATGATTTAGCACCATCAGAGACCCAAACAACTATCACAGTTGAAACCGCGGGCGCATGGAAATACGGCGATTGGTTTGCCTTTCAAGATTTTACCCATTTTCATGACGCTAATGGTCAGCAGAGAACAAACTATGGTGAAATCTCTCCTCGCTTTAGTTATGGAAAAATTTCAGGGAATAAGATTAATCTTGGCCCAATCAAAGATGTATCGTTGGCACTGACATTAGAGGAAGGCAGAGGTCCGGTAACCAGTTTTCTTTACGGTGTCGGGCTTGACTTTGATATTGCTTATTTTAGCTATTTTCAACTAAACACCTACCGTCGTAATGCCATGAGCAATGGTAATAACAGCGATGGCTGGCAATTCACACCTGTGTTTAGAATTGATTTCCCTGTCGGCAATTCCAATATTGTAGTCGATGGTTTTATTGACTGGATTTTTGTTGCTGATAAAGGCGGCTATCAAGAAAATTTCCATTTCAATCCACAAATAAAATATGATTTAGGAGCAATTTTATTCGGCCAACATAAAAAGAATAAACTCTTAGTCGGTTTTGAATATGACTATTGGCAGAATAAATACGGCGTAGAAGGGATTGACCAAAATACCTACTCTGTTATTACTAAATATCACTTCTAATTCAGATTCGAGTTAACTTTCAAAATCAAAATAGCTTAGTTACACGATTTGCATCGCGCTAAAAGACAAAGGGCACCTACAGTGCCCTTTTACATCTCAATATCCGTCTTCAATATGAAAATCAGTACTAAAGTAACTTTCTCGCTGCGGCAACCACAATAGATATTGCACTCACTTCTGTTTTCTTCATCGTCGCTTCATTAGGTATTTCCTGCTGAGTGCGGTTTACAATTACACCGGCAACACAGGCTGCACGCCAACCTTGGGTTGCACACATAGTAAATAATGTGGCTGATTCCATTTCGTAGTTCAACACCCCCATAGATTGCCATTCTTTCATTGAGCCGACATAACGCTGAGTAATACGGCCCGACACAGTATCGTAGCGCTCTTGTCCTGGATAAAAAGTATCAGATGATGCTGTAATGCCAACATGTGGCTCAACACCGGCATCACGGCAAGCGGCAACCATTGCTGTAGTACAGTCAAAGTTTGATGCTGCTGGAAATTCAAGTGGTGCAAAATGTAAACTTGCGCCGTCTAAGCGCACAGATGCTTGCGTGACAATAACATCGCCAACATTGACATGCGGTTGAATTGCGCCAGTAGTCCCTACACGTAAGAATGTGGTAACGCCTAATTGTGCTAACTCTTCAACCGCGATAGATGTTGAAGGGCCACCAATACCGGTTGAACAAACAACCACAGGTTTACCATCGATATAGGCTAAATAGCTTGTATATTCGCGATGACTGGCAAGAAAAGTAGCACCATCCATTAATTCGGCAATACGCTTAACACGTTCTGGATCGCCTGGCACGATTGCCAATGTGGCGCCATCTAACATTTTTTTGGTTAAACCTAAGTGAAATACGTCAGACATGCTGAACCCCTATATTATTTTAATAATGAAACGCTGTGTTTTATAAACTGTACCGTAGTATTGTCTCAGAAAAGGTTAACTGGATCACATTATTATTTATCACTGATATTATTGTCTTTAAACGGTAATGAATGAATCACCTACAAGTGGTCAAGTAAAATAGCGGTTTACTGAGGGAACTAAATTTTATTTACTTCGTTTCAAGCTAAAAATAAAGGACGCCGAAGCGTCCTTTAATTGTGTTTATACTAATTATCGTTATAAATAGTAATCTTTAAGTGGTGGGAAACCATTAAAAGAGACTGCTGAATAGGTTGTAGTGTAAGCACCCGCAGTTAACCAGTACATGCGATCGCCAATCGCTAAATCAACAGGTAAACCATAGCTGTAATGTTCATACATAATATCAGCACTGTCACATGTTGGTCCGGCAATAACGCATTTATCTAACTTACCGGTACGATCGGTATAGATAGGGAATTTAATCGCTTCGTCAGTGGTTTCAATCAAACCTGAAAACTTACCCACATCAGTGAACACCCAACGTTCAAGTGCAGTCGTTGATTTACGTGAAATCAACACGATTTCTGAAACCAATACACCAGCATTAGATAACAGCGAACGACCTGGCTCAAGAATAATTTCGGGTAAGTCATCACCAAAATCTTCATGCAAAAAATGCTTAATTTGCTGAGCATATGTCGCTAACTCGTTAGTTTTGTCTATGTAATTAGCTGGAAAACCACCGCCCAAGTTGATCATTTTCAGCACAATACCGTGCTCTTCACGCAAACGATCGTAAATGCTCTTCACTTTACCAATCGCTGAATCCCATGCGCCAATATCGCGTTGCTGAGAACCAACGTGGAAAGAAATACCGTGGGGCTGTAGGCCTAGCTCTTTGGCTAATACCAATAAGTCATAGGCCATTTCATTTTGACAACCAAACTTACGAGATAAAGGCCAATCTGCTGTGTGAGTTCCTTCCGTAAGAATACGAACATACACTTTTGCACCTGGTGCTTCTTCAGCAATCATGCGTAAGTCAGCTTCTGAGTCAGAAGCAAACATACGAATTCCTTGCTCATAAAAAGATCGTACATCAACACGTTTCTTAATGGTGTTGCCGTAACTTATACGGTCAGGGCTGACACCTATTGATGTCACCATTTCTAATTCATAAATAGAAGCGATATCGAAACTTGATCCCCTGTCACGCAACAAGGTTAAAATTTCTTTTGCAGGGTTAGCCTTCACCGCATAATATACTTTGGCAAAAGGAAAACTGTTGACCATGTCATCAAATTGTTTAGCAACGATCTGAGTATCTATGACGACAAAGGGTGTCGGCTTATCTTTCGCAAATTCTTTAATACGGGCGAAAGTATCTTTTTCATAATAATCAGCGATATCAATAGATTGAAATTGGCTCATTAGGCCTGTGCCTCCTTAATAGTTGGGCAATAATACTGGGCAACGTTTTAACAAAAAACCATCATAAAAATATGCTGTGGCAATATAATAAAACAAGCGAAGTAGACGCTATTTTAAGTGGTGACGCAACGAATTTTTATGCGTTATAGGCAACTTTTTATTCCAACAGACAGCGGCTCTATTGATCATTCCTGCTGTGGAGTTATCCACATCACAAACAATTTTAACTAAAACATCCCAGTTGCTATCCCTATTCAACCAAAGATTGGCGAAAATAACAAATGGTTAACCTAAATTTAAATTTTCACCGTGTCATTACCACTGAGCCATCAGTGATTGGGCGTCCTGCGCATATTCAATTGATATCACCTTTAATTGATTGAGTTTGATGATAGTTGCCTGATCTTTTTCAGCAGGTAGTCTAGCTGTAATGTCACCTTCTCTATCTAACCCTAACATAAATGAATAGTCTTGCATTTTGGGCACTGCAATAAACTGTGCAATAAGTGATGGCATACCGCTGAGATCAGCGACATAGATTAACTTAGCAGGACGCTGATTTTCAGGTGTTGCGTCAAATGCAGCCTGCACTACCTCGCCACCATCCATGTCTCGACTAAACAATAATACTTGTGTTTCTGATGTCACTTTAAGTGGCTTTTCAAATTGGTTTTGCAAGCTTATGTCAGCAAGCATATCGCCTACTTTTAGTGGTGATTGTTCTGCAATTATAGCTGTAGATAATAAAGACGTTGATAATAAAAAACAGATCATTAACAGTCGATGTTGCATAGTTCGCTCCAAGCTAAGCAAGATATTAATAGTTAACCTGAACTCGGGATAAGAGATGGAAACAGAATGCTTAATATCAAAGTGACCTGGTCAACTGAATTCGGTCACCCTAGTTAAGTTCGTTATGCCACTTCTGTTAACGGCTTATCCGTACGCTCAAATTCATTGGGACTTTGGTAATTAAGGTATGAATGCATCCGTTGGCTGTTGTACCACATAGTGATGTAATTCAAGACATCTTGTTGAGCTGCATAGCGTGTTCGATAATTGCGCCAATGAACTCGTTCCTGCTTCAAGCTTCCGAAAAAGCTTTCAGCTACTGCATTATCCCAACAACATCCTTTTTTACTCATACTGCCGACAAACTTATGCAGCCTCAGTATTCGTCTATATTGATGGCTCGCATATTGAACACCTTGATCTGAGTGTATTATCAATCCAGCTTTAGGTTTTCGTTGCCATATAGCCATTGTGAGCGCATCACAAACGAGTTGTGCCTTCATTCTGCTGCCCATACTCCAACCAATAACTTTACGGGAATAGAGATCGATTACGACGGCTAAATACAGCCATCCTTCAGCAGTCCATATGTACGTAATATCTTGAACCCACGCTTGATTGGCGCATTGAACATCAAAATCCTGTTCAAGCTCATTTTCATATATAGGCTTCTTGTGGTCGCTGTTGGTTGTTGCTTTGTACTTCTTTTTATAGCGCACCCAAACGTTTGCTTCTTTCATCAGTTGCGATGTTTTCCTACGCCCAACAGGGTAATCAAGGGAATTCAATGCCTTTTGAATGCGTCTTTGTCCGTAGGTGTTATCGCTAAACTCGGCAATATCCTTAACCCACTGCAACATCTCTTGATGCTCTGTATCAACAGGTGACTGAGACTTCCGCTTTTGATAGCTGTAGTAATTATTGTTTTTCACACCCAACACGTGACACATTAATATCACAGACCAGATCTTCTTATTTTGGGTAATAAACGCGTATTTCACTTCGTTTCTTTGGCAAAGAAGACCGTCGCTTTTTTTAATATTTCACGCTCTATTTCTAAGCGCTTTACTTGTGCCTTTAGCTTGCGGATCTCTTCCTGCTCAGGTGTCAGCTTGCCGTTGCCTCTAAATGCATGACCATCATCATTTTCTGCTTCTTTTATCCAGCGGCCGAGCAGTTGAGGAGTCACCTCTAAATTTCTAGCGGCTTCAGCAATACTGTAATTTTGCTCTCTTACCAGTGTAATGGCATCAAGCTTGAATTCTTTTGAATAGGATTTACGTGTTTTCATTTGAATCTCCAGTTAAATCAATTATGTCTTAACTGGGTTAGTCGTATCAATTAAACCACGTCAAAGCATTAGGGTTAAAATATTTCAAACTTATCATTTGTTTTGCTAAATAAGGCGAATTAACGCGTCAATAACTAGCCTATTGCAAGTTCATTCAACGCAGTTAGCGAGACAAAGGGCTGTTTGAAAACCTTTTATTATCCCGAGTTCAGGTTAGTTACATTACTAAGAAAATATTCATTCTATCCTAATCAAGAGAGTGTTTATAAAACTCGTCAACAAGCTGTGACATGGCTCAAAACAGCTCAAACGTCGGCTGAGATTAAAACAGACCAACATCACGACTTGATGCCCAGCAAAAGGTTTCACATTCTGCAATACAGCATCACAGCGGTTAACCTCCAATATGACTGCCACTACAACGAGTTACTTTATATTGTGCTTTTTATGATTCATAGTAGAAAGACTTAAGTTGATGACAAAAAGTAAACTAGACTTGACACTTGCCATTTATTTGCCCATATTAAGGTAAAGCTTGCTTTACATTAAGATAAGCTAACGTGAAAAGGAAATTAAGATGAAAGTACTTGATTCAACTAATACAGATTGGAAACAACGTAACCACATCAACACTAAACGACTCGCTAAATGGACGGCTGCATGGGTACTATCTTTAGCATTAGCCTCTTTTGGTGCTCAATTTATTTGGCAACAAAACCAATGGATAACTGTTATCACAATAAGTCTTAACTTCCTGATTGGTATAGGGATGATAATAGCTAATAAACAACATTTAACCGACTTAGATGAGCTTCAGCAAAAGATTCAACTCAATGCTATGGGGTTAAGCTTAGGCATAGGTCTTATCATAGGGATTAGCTATTCAACCTTATATACGACAAATCTGATTAAGACTCACGCTGAAATATCCCATCTTGTTATTGTGATGGGACTGACTTACTTAATTGGCATAATATTGGGGAATAGAAAATACCGATGAACAATCGTTTAAAAGTGCTACGTGCTGAACGGAACTTAACCCAAGCTCAGTTAGCTGATTTATTGAATGTGTCGCGACAAACCATTAATGCGATTGAAAAAGGTAAGTTTGATCCCAGCTTACCATTAGCATTCAAAGCCGCTCGATTGTTTGACTTAAGAATAGAAGATATTTTTATCGATGAACCAAACTAATGACGTCTTAGCTTAGATTCAATTAAAGGTATTTATGCATAAACAGGCTGTGGTGGTCTAACGGGTAATCGGCAAAATTTTCGCCCAGCGTAAATCCAAAACCTGCGTACAATTGTCTGGCGGGTTCAAAAAACGCCATTGTACCGGTTTCTAAACTCAACTGTTGATATCCGTTCACTTTTGCGAAATCTAACATATGTTGCAGCAACTTTGCTGCAACGCCTTTGCGTCTATGGGCATGAGCCACGCGCATCGATTTAACCTCCGCATGCAATGAACTAAGCTGCTTTAATGCGCCACATCCTGCAAGTTGGCCATTGTGCCAAATAGTCCAAAAAATAATATTAGGCTGACGCAGTTTTGATAGGTCTAATGCATGAACGGATTCTGCTGGAGAGGTTGCGTACATATCCTGCAAATGCTCTTCTAACAGTGCAGCTATTTCTATGCCTGATAAGTCATCAATCCGAATATCCATATAAATCACAATTCCTTTTATCTAAGCTGCATCGCAATCATTTTACAAGCCTCGTTGCCATTCTTGTCTTAATGGCACCATACCTTGTAATGCTTGAGTAACTTGGGTGACTAGCTGAGATTTGTCTTTACCTAACACGCCTTTAAGCACTAAATAATTTGATGCATGATCAGATCTAAAAATCGTTTTAGTTAACTCAAGATGGCTTAGCAAAGTATGCATTTCAGTCAATAAACCATGTTGATTAGGTAACTCGAATTTACCATCAAATGCCGCATCCATTCGCTCAGTACCTAATGGTAAAGTGACCACTAAAGTAGACAGATAATCTGGTTGGGTTTCATTCATTAGCTTAGCCGAGGCAATGGCATGTTGTTGCGATAGTTTTACCCCACCCAATCCCATTAAAATCATTACTGACGATTTCATTCCCGCTTGCTTGATTTTGTGAAGAGCTTCAAGTGAAGACTGGTAATCCTCGCCCTTCTCAATACGGGTCAGCACTTCATCATCACCACTTTCACAACCGACATAAAGTAAAGATAAACCCATTCGACGCAACTCAGCTAACTGTTCAACCGTTTTATTTTTTAAATTACGCGGTAAACAATAACTGCTAATACGAGTTACAGATGGAAGATGGGTATTAATTAATTCACACATGGCTTTTAAGCGATTAAATGGTAAGCTCATCGCATCACCATCAGCCAAAAACACCCGACTGATTGGATAACCAGATTCAGCAGCAAGTAAAATGTCTTGCTCTATTTTATCTAATTTCTGCGCCCTAAACTGCTTTTGCGGCTGAGTATACATGTCGCAAAAAGTGCAGTTATTCCAACTACATCCATTAGTCACCTGTAAAATTAATGACTTCCATTCGGACGGTGGCCTAAACACAGGTTCGATATAATTTAACAAGATCACACCCCTTAATATTGATTTAAAGTGCACTTTATTACACTTGATTTATGACATACATCATAATTTGTCATAAAAAGTACTATTATTAATTTTTTGTTTTTATACTTATTTAATCAATTGGTTAGTTGATTATTTTATCTCACAAAGAAATGTAAATATATGAGGTACAAGATGGATCAAACCGCGTTAGAGATCAGTGAGCACCGATAAGCCCCTTAGCAAAGAATGAACCTTGGGGTCACACAATTGCTGAGCAACACTCGCCTTTACCACTTACCTCCCCAAAAATCTCCTTGCGAGCAATCCATTAATGGATTTTAAAAAGAGTGGCCAGCCACTCTTTTATTTACAGAAAATCACACAATAACCTGATTAAAGACTTCAACATGATGAGATTCGACTAACTCTGGCATTACATTATGAAAGTAATGTTGAATAGCCTGTTTTTCACAGTGTTTGTCAAATGCGGCACGATCAACAAACTTTTCCACAAAAGCCACTTTATTATCATCATCTACACTAATGTTTAATTCATAACGAATACAGCCTAGCTCTTTACGCGTATCAGGTATCAACGCTGCTAACGCCGCCACCAATGCATCTCGCTTCCCTGTTTTGGCAACAAATTGTGCGACACATACTAACTGAGTGTTATTGATTACATAATCAGACATTAACATTTCCTTTAAGATTGATAGAGCATATCGACATGTGGGATCCCATCTTCTAAATAAACCTTAGAGTGACGAATAAAACCAAGGCGTTGATAAAAATTTTGTAGGTGTTCTTGTGCGCCAATTTGCACCCCGGCATTAGGCCAATACGCCAATGCTTTTGGCAATGCCTGTAGCATTAATGACTCAGCCACCCCCTGTTTGCGATGACTAACGGCGACAACAACGCGACCAATACTGGCTTGCGGGTAACTTAATCCCGGTGGCAAAATACGACAATACGCGACTAAGTGTCCGTCTCTATCCTCTATAACCATGTGCTGGGTTTGTGGGTGTCGATCTTTCTCGTCCAATTCAGGATATGGGCAGTTTTGCTCAACCACAAAAACATCAACTCGCAACTTAAGTATTTCGTAGAGCTCATCTCGGGTTAATTGTTCAAATCTTAGGCTGCGCGAAATCACTTTATACTCCTTTATGCTCTATAATTTGGCCATATTGTAGCATTACTTACACATTCTTATCTCAGGTACCAACTTGGCAGTTTCTATGCCAAATTGATAGCACAAATAACGCTAATGCTAGATGAAAATATTATATAAGGTCCCTAGTTGAAACTAACCGAATTAGTGCTACGCTACTTTTACGAACTGGGTTAAGCACAACGGTTTCTTAATCCTAATTAAATGGTTTCGTATTTGTATATTCTACTTTTTTTGGAGTGCAACATGAGCAAAGAACGCAATAATTCTAAAGAATCCAAAAAGCAGCCACTACTGTCGTTAAAAGAAAAACGTGCAGTTAAGCAATCAAAAAATGCGCCATCATCAGGTATCGTTTCTAAAGCAAAATAAATCTTGTTATAAATGCCTACCATAAGAAATACCGAGCATCGCTCGGTATTTTTGTTTGTGTCACTTTAAACCTTTCTATCTCAAATTCACAAACACTACCCAAGCAAGCCTCTGTAACACGCCATTTCCGCTGTAACTTTGCATAATGCCATTCCATAAACCAATATATTATTAACACATTACATAATGTCGCTAATGACGCTAATGATGACTGTTGTGATATCCCCAGGAACTCACGATGAGTGCACGCCATTGAATATGGTCATAACCAGATGAAAAAGAATTCAATGAACTTGATAGCCCCCTTGCTCTGTATAGGTTTAGTTTTGTCTATATTCAATAGCCAAACTGCTGCGGCGTTTGGCAGATTAGGCCATCAAATTATTGGCCAAATAGCCGAAGATAATCTATCTGAAAACGCAGCTAAAAATGTACATAAATTCACTCAGGGTAAATCCTTGGCACAAATGTCCACTTGGGCTGATGAAATACGGTCAAAGCCTAAATGGCGATATACTGCCCCTTGGCATTACATTTCTATTGCTGACCATGAAAATTGGAGCACTGTGAAGCGGATGCCAAACGGCGACATTCTAAGCAGTCTAGCGCATTTTGAAAAAGTATTGTCAGACCCGCACACAACACCGACAAAGAAATGGCAAGCACTCGCCTTTTACGTGCATTTTATCGGTGACATACATCAACCTTTGCATGTGGGTTATCGTCACGACCAGGGTGGTAATAGGGTTAAATTGACCTGGTTTGGTAAAGACAGCAATTTACATTCTGTATGGGACAGTAAACTGTTAGCCCACCAGCAACTTAATCTTGCTGAATATACTCGCTTATTGGCTAATATTACCCCAGAGCAAAAACGTGCTTGGACAGGTAAAAATTATTATCAATGGGCAGACGAATCTAAAGTGTTACGCACAAATGCTTATCTATTAGCGATAAATCCTGCTGCGGAATTAGAGTTAGGGGCTGATTATGAAGCCACTAATTTGCCTCTTATTGAGCTGAGATTACAGCAAGCAGGTATTCGGTTAGCAGAACGGTTAAATTTGATATTCATTCAATAAACTTTAAACATAAAATATGGGAGTCTAGGTGAGGGGCTGTTGATCTTTGCTGGTTGAATTTTGTTCGAGTTAACAACGTTTTAATTGAGGCGAATGGATTGACGCCTAGTCATCTAAGCAACTCTTTATTCACAAAGATGCATTCAACAAAGAGTAAAACGTTTTTAGCCGAACCCTTCGGGCAGCGTTTGCTGGCCATTTTTACTGCGTTATCGACGCTTTATGTAGAATAACATCAGGAGCAACATCGCGTGCCACATTGTTACGACACACCATACAACCCGCTACAAAATCGACTTTACCGTCAGTATTAAACGCAACATAGCCACTAGTAAGAGCAGGAAAGAGAGGCCTTAGCGTAAACTAAGACAAAAGTAGGCTGATAACATCTATTTCAATGCGCTATCGGCCTAATGAGATATATTTGCGGTATTACATCTTGTGCCATCAATACCGCTTATTAACTCAATAAATAGCCAATAAAAGCTAAGTTAACCTGCTCAACTTAGCTTAATATCAGCTTCATTTAACTTGTGTGAACTTAAGAGCAGCAGCTTTGATCTTTCTGTTTTTTAGGCAGCTTATCCCATAATACTTTTGCCATTAAAATGGCCAGTACTATGCCAGATATCGCGACTACACCTTGTGGTAATAACTCGTGTTCATGCCCAATTTGTGGCATAACTTCAAATCCAAAAGTGGCCACTAAATAGTTAACAACCATGCCAGAAACTAATGCCACACCGATTACTCCACCAAGGTAGCCCAGTAATGCACGCTTACCTAACTCCTTACTCACGACACCTAATGTGGCAATATTGGTTGCAGGGCCTGCCATCATAAACACCAGAACCGCACCGGGTGATACACCAGCTAACAATAACCCTGCGGCTATCGGCGTTGAAGCCGTCGCACATATATACATAGGTACAGACACCAGTACCATCACTAGCATAGCTAATATACCATCGCCCCATTTTGCTAAAAAATCACCAGGAACATAAGTTTGCACTAAAGCAGCAAAAAATAACCCCACTAATAACCATAGGGTGGTGTCGCGCACAAGATCAGTAGCAGCATAATGAAGCCCTGAACCAACACGACTCAATATAGATTGCTGCTTTAACTCTGTTGCCATGTCTTTTGTTGATGCGCAGCAGCTCTCTGCTGTCTCAACAACGTCTGCTTTAGCGCTAGCTTGCGTACTGCAACAACTTTTAGCTGGCTCAGTTGACACAGCTGATGCCACAGACTCAGCATGTACATCTTTTGCTTGAGTTGCTTGTGAAGACGATGAGCAACAGCTTGGCTTGTTAACGACTTCATCACGTCCCACCAATAAACCCGCCACTACCGCACTGATTATTGCAGCTATCGGCCGCACTATTGCCATAAAAGGGCCCAATAGTACGTAAGATACAGTCACAGAATCGACACCGGTTTCAGGCGTTGAAACTAAAAATGATGTTGTGGCGGCTTTTGATGCACCAGAACGGCGCAAGCCAACAGCGGCAGGAATAACCCCACACGAACATAAAGGTAATGGCGCCCCTAACAAAGCTGCTTTCAATACGGTTTTAAAACCATGCCCCCCTAACTGCTTTTGCATCCACTCCATTGGGACAAATACTTTTAACAAACCAGCTAACACGAACCCCAACAGCAACCAGGGGGCCGACTCTAAGAATAACTGAATAAAATTATCAAATAACATAGTGATTTCTCCAGCGGCAATTGATTAAAGCCGCATATAGCAAGGTACAACTAAAAAACTTCGGTCAACTTATTTACAACAGCGATCAATCCTAACGAAGAAGGCTTAACCATGTTGATGCGCTTTATGTGCAGTTTCATTTCTGGCATTTAGTTGTTTATCTTCAGATTCTAACGCTTCTAAAATGCTGCAATGTTCCGCACTATCAGGGCCACCGCAGCAAGCATTTGATAAACTTTGTAATGAGTTAGCAAATTGCGTTAACTCTGCAATTTTAGCTTCAACCTGTTCAAGTTTATTATCTACCATGCCCTTAACATCCGCACAGGCCCAATTGGCTTTATCTAGCTCAATTGATAACAATTCAGTAATCTCATTTAAGGTAAAACCCACCGCTTTTGCGCGTAGAATAAACCGTAATCTTGCGGCATCATCATTATTATATAAACGATAGCCAGACTCAGAACGGCTTGATGGTGCTAACAAGCCGTGTTTTTCATAAAAACGTAAGGTGTCGGCCTTAATATCACATTGACTTGCTAACTCGCCTATTCGATACATAATCGTCCCGTTTTACCCTAAGCAAACTTTGCATATGGCCCAAGTATAAACCTTAGAGTTTAATCCAAGGTCAAGGGTTTTCTGGTCATTTATTTTCCTGTGTGTTGTTCGGATTTCAATATTGTGAAATCACGCAGAAAAAACACTCAAACCTCGATGTTTACGGTAAAATACGCGCGCTCTAACAGCACTCATAATAATCACAATAAACAGCAGCACATTTTGTTCAAATAATAACCCCGAGGCACTTTGGCAAAACAGATTCACTTTTGAGTTGTAAAAATCATCAAACAACTCGAATCTGCTTTGCGAAAGATCCTTGAAATTTAATAGTGGACCCTGTACCTACATGAATACTGTCAGACCAATTCGTCGCGCGCTACTAAGCGTTTCAGATAAAACTGGAATCCTTGAATTTGCACAAGCTTTGCATGCTCAAGGTGTTGAACTGTTATCTACCGGTGGCACCGCAAAATTGCTTGCCGATAACAATATCCCTGTCATGGAAGTTTCTGATTACACAGGTCATCCTGAAATTATGGATGGTCGTGTTAAAACATTGCATCCTAAAGTGCATGGCGGCATTCTAGCTCGTCGCGGTATTGATGAAATCGTAATGGAACAAAACGGTATCAAGCCTATCGATTTAGTCGCTGTAAACCTGTACCCATTTGCTGAAACAGTAGCAAAAGCAGGTTGTACTTTGGCTGATGCGGTGGAAAATATTGATATTGGCGGCCCAACTATGGTTCGCTCAACCGCTAAAAACCATAAAGACACCACAATCGTGGTCAATGCTAGCGATTACGACCGTGTTATTGCTGAAATGCAAGCCAACAACGGCAGCACCACGCTTGCAACCCGTTTTGATTTAGCCATTGCCGCATTTGAACACACTGCCGCATACGATGGCATGATAGCCAACTACTTCGGCACTATGGTGCCAGCGCACAGCAAAGATGAGTGCCATGAAGATTCAAGCTTCCCACGTACATTCAACACTCAGCTGATTAAAAAGCAAGATTTACGCTACGGCGAAAATAGCCATCAAAAAGCCGCATTCTATGTTGATGCACACATTGATGAAGCATCAGTTGCCAGCGCAACTCAGCTTCAAGGCAAAGCCTTGTCTTACAACAACATCGCCGATACTGATTCAGCACTTGAGTGTGTGAAAGAATTTGCAGGCCCTGCTTGTGTCATCGTTAAGCATGCAAACCCTTGTGGTGTGGCGTTAGGCAGTACGATTTTAGAAGCTTACGAACGTGCATTCAAAACAGATCCTACATCAGCATTTGGTGGCATCATCGCCTTTAACCAAGAGTTAGACGCAGATACTGCCAAAGCGATTGTAGACCGTCAGTTCGTTGAAGTGATTATCGCCCCTAAAGTCAGCCAAGCAGCACGTGATATTGTTGCCGCCAAAGCCAACGTACGTTTATTAGAATGTGGCGAGTGGAATACTAAAACCACCACCCAAGACTTTAAACGCGTTAACGGTGGCTTGTTAGTGCAAGACCGCGACCAGGGCATGGTTAACGTTGAAGACGTTAAAGTGGTTTCAAAACGTCAACCTACGGCTGAGCAGCTAACTGACTTAATGTTCTGCTGGAAAGTGGCTAAGTTTGTTAAATCAAACGCCATTGTTTACGCCAAAGATGGCATGACAATCGGCGTTGGCGCAGGTCAAATGAGCCGCGTTTACTCAGCTAAAGTCGCGGGTATTAAAGCCGCCGATGAAGGTTTAGTGGTTGAAGGTTCGGTCATGGCATCAGATGCCTTCTTCCCATTCCGTGACGGCATTGATGCAGCAGCTGCTGCTGGTATCAGTTGTATTATTCAGCCAGGTGGTTCAATTCGTGATGAAGAAATCATCGCCGCAGCTGATGAACATAACATCGCCATGGTATTTACTGGCATGCGTCACTTCCGCCATTAATAACCGTTAGAATAGAGCAGCCATCTTTGGCTGCTTTTTTTCGTTTAAGCACAGAATTTTTTTACTATTTGAGGAATGAATTAATGAGAGTCCTTATTATTGGTGGCGGCGGACGCGAGCACGCGTTAGCTTGGAAGGCTGCTCAATCAGCACACGTTGAAACTGTATTTGTTGCTCCAGGTAATGCGGGTACATCGTTAGAGCCTAAATTAGAAAACGTGCCAATTAAGGTTGAGGAAATCGGTGCATTAGTTGAGTTTGCTCAAACAAACAAGATTGAACTCACCATTGTCGGCCCAGAAGTGCCGCTATCATTAGGTGTGGTTGATGCGTTTAACCAAGCTGGTCTGCCAATATTTGGCCCGACCCAAGGCGCTGCACAACTTGAATCTTCTAAAGCTTTCACTAAAGACTTTTTAGCCCGTCATCACATTCCAACAGCTGATTATTCAAACTTCACTGCCATTGACCCAGCCAAAGCTTATGCAGCAGAGTTAACCGCTAAAACAGGTTTTCCAGTAGTGATTAAAGCCGACGGTTTAGCTGCTGGTAAAGGGGTAATTATTGCTGCCAACCAAGTTGAAGCGGATGCCGCTATTGACGATATGCTAGCAGGTAATAAGTTTGGCGATGCCGGTTCACGCGTGGTTATCGAAGAGTTTTTAAAAGGCGAAGAAGCCAGCTTTATCGTTATGGTCGATGGCAAAAACATCTTAGCCATGGCCACCAGCCAAGACCATAAAGCCCGTGATAACGGCGATTACGGCCCGAACACCGGCGGCATGGGTGCATACTCACCGGCTCCAGTGGTTACCCAGGCGGTACACGACTGGACCATTGCTAACGTTATTCGTCCAACGGTTGATGGCATGGCCGCTGAAGGCAATGTTTACACAGGCTTTTTGTATGCTGGTTTGATGATTTCACCCGATGGCAGTGCAAAGGTACTTGAGTACAACTGCCGCTTTGGTGACCCAGAAACACAACCCATTATGATGCGCCTGCAATCAGACATAGTAGAGCTATGTTTAGCCGCCACCCGTGGCGAGTTAAATACTGTTACGGCTGAGTTCGATTCACGCCCTGCGGTAGGTGTGGTGTTAGCCGCTGGTGGTTATCCAGATGCTTATCGTAAACATGATGTAATTGAGGGTTTATCACTTGGCGATAACAATGCCAAGGTGTTCCACGCGGGCACAGAAATGAAAGACGGTCATGTGGTCACCAATGGTGGCCGAGTATTATGTGCTACGGCATTAGGTAATACAGTGACTGAAGCACAAAAAGCCGCTTATGCATTAGTCGACACCCTCCATTGGGATGACGTCTACTTCCGCACTGATATTGCTTATCGTGCAATCGCACGCGAGCAAGGTAAAGCATAATAAGTTAGTTTTTAAGCTGTATAAAAAAATCCCTGTGATGTGGGTTAATTCCGGTATCACAGGGATTTTTTATTCGGCGGAGGTAATCAGCAAATATAAGACCTGTTTAATCATGACAAACGGCTTATTTTACTATGGCCTATTAACTCTTCTCAGTAATGCGATACCCATTAGCAATACCCCATAAAAACCCATTGAACCGCCGCTGTAGTCTTCTCTATGTTCAATCGTAGCCACTTTTTCTTCTTTGACCGGGTTTTGAATCGAGCTAATTCAGCATCCAGATTAGTGGTCATGTCGTCAACAGCTATGCCAAATCCTTGCAGGGATTTTTCAGCTAGAGTGTCGTCAATACCAATTGCAGTGGTTCTTTTTTCAAGCTTGCTTACCCCGGTGCTCTGAACAACATTTTTTTACTTTTAATGTCAAAAACAGCGGTATCCACAAATGTTTGCACCGAATTTTCGTTACCCGGAATAACGTACATGCCTACTATAGTCCAATATAAAAGAGAGGCATTATTTTCAATTGATTGAGTAACTTGGTCGTAAGACACCAGTGCCATCACTTCAACATCATATAACCTTGATATCTGCTCTAAAGTGTCAAACCCTTGGCCTTGTTGTAAATAGGTACTAGGAATAACTTCAATGTGACCAATATAGTCATATTGCAAAAATGCCTGCTTCACTTTTTCAAGTAACTCAACTTGATCTTTGCTGTGAATACCGCCAGTACCCCAACTTTTAGATGGCACAAACGCGATACCCACTTTTACCGGTAATTTTAGAATCGGGATTTCTGGCTGATGTTCAGCACGACTTTTTTCATCCGGATACAAAAAATCCATCAGGCTGCTAGATTGCGTTTGCTTACCAGTATTTTGACTAATGAATGCACTACAGGCTGATAGAAAAACCATTGCTAGCACAAAAAGGCATATTTTAGACTTCATCGACATTCCTTTGCTCCCCTATGGGGCGACACGTTTTTAACATCAAAGCATAACGACATATCGCACCTAGGGAAACAAACATTTATCTGCTTAGCTACACTATTTGAACAAAGGCAGAATTCTCGCTTCTAGAACTTCACAAGCTGATTAAACATTTAGCCCACGCCGCTTTTGAAGCGACATTAATCCAATCTAAGATTTTATCCCAATCTAAAAGCTTGTCCACAATGCATAGTTAAGCAATCAAAAAGCGACTATTGCGCATATTGAGTTAATCAAGCTAACCATTTAGTCATCTTGGATGTAGCAACACCTTCTGTGGCAAGGCTTTGAAACAAACCAAGACTCGACTTACCTATCATTTCTATGTAACGATAGCCAGCCGTTACAAATTAATAACAACCCAAATTAGGGACTATTACGTCTACTTTTATTGACTGTTGTGATAGCTACGATAACGACTAACGACATAATAATAACGATACTAGAATAAAAATAATAACAAGGATCACCATGTCTCAAACGACACCTTCACAACATAAGCAGCCTAGTTTGCTTGATGCGCTTATTCCGATCGTGGCATTAATTTTGATGCTGGCCGCTGCGGTATATCTTTTTTCATCAGATAGTTCATCGGGTGCCAACCAAATAGCCTTGGTATTAGCGGCTTGTATTGCCATGGTGATTGGCTATAAAAATGGTTATAGCTGGAACCAAATGGAGCGCGGTATTGTAAAAAGTATCGGTGTGGCAACAGGAGCATTATTAATTCTGTTTAGTGTAGGTTCCCTTATCGGCACCTGGATTTTAGCCGGTACTGTCCCGACAATGATTTATTACGGTATGCAAATTCTTAATCCACAGTATTTCTACAGTGCCTGTTGTGTATTATGTGCAATCGTTGCCATTAGCATTGGCAGCTCGTGGACAGTGGCGGGGACATTAGGTATTGCACTTATTGGTATATCCTCAGCTATGGGGCTAGATGTAAATATCACCGCTGGCGCTATTATCAGTGGCGCCTATTTTGGCGATAAAATGTCGCCAATGTCTGACACCACCAACCTTGCTCCAGCCGTTGCCGGAACCGATATTTTTAGCCACATAAAACATATGACCTGGACCACGGTTCCTAGCATTGTTATTGCCTTAATAGGCTTTACTTTTTTAGGCTTAACCGCTGAAGCCACACCTGTTGAAAATCAATTAACTAATAGTTTAGCCTTACTAGAGCGCACCTTTAATCCTGGAGTTCACTTATTAATCCCACTTTTAGTGGTGTTGTACTTGGCTAATCGTAAAATGCCTGCCTTCCCAACCGTTATTTTAGGTACCCTTGCCGGCGCAATATGTGCGGCAATATTTCAATTTGATAATGTAATAGCCTACGTACATGATGACGCCATACCACCGTTACTGGCATTAGTAAAAGGCATCTGGATTGCTATGTTTGATGGCTATGTGGCCAATACGGGTGATGCGGTATTAGATAACTTATTAAGCCGTGGCGGCATGAGCAGCATGGTAACCACCGTCTGGTTAATTCTGTGCGCCATGGCGTTTGGCGGCGTGATGGAGGTGACTGGTCTACTGGGACGTATTTTACAAAGCATATTAACTTTAGTGACAGGTACTTCTAGCCTTATTATTACCACGCTAGGGGTATGTATTGGTGCCAATGTGATCACCGCCGATCAATATATTGCTATCGTATTACCGGGCAGAATGCTTAAAGTGGAATACACTAATCGAAAATTAGCCGCGGTGAATTTAAGCCGTGCCCTTGAAGATTCTGCAACTGTCACTAGCCCACTTGTTCCCTGGAATACCTGTGGTGCCTTTATGGCGAGTACCTTAGGCGTGACAACCGTGGCTTATTTACCTTATGCATTCTTTAACTTAGTTTGCCCATTAATTAGCGCATCATATGCTTATTTCAATTTCAAAATTGAACCGCTAGATGAGCGTTTGGTCAGTGACGGTACCGTGGTAGGCTAATTCGATTTAACAATAAAAACCGCGTTAACCAAAACGGTCTTTTAACCAACCATAATGATAATAGCCCCATTGCCCAAGTCGTTTGATTTGGGCAAAAGGTAAAATAGACGCAGGTTGCGGCGGTAACGGTTGACGATATAAAGGTAAATTGGGTGTTTGCTGCCCAGCAATACTTTGGGCTAATCGATAGGCAGCTTGGCTACTAAAAGACACCCCCGCACCACAATAACCTAAACTATAACCCACACCATTTTCAGTGAACACATGCGGCATGTCATCAAATGATGCCGCTATCCAACCAGTCCAATTGTAAGCGACCTTTTTATTACTCAAACTAGGGAAGCACTTATCAAGTGCCATTTTCAAGCGCTGACCATAAATCGGCTTAGCGCCATCTTTACCCCAAACGGCACCACGACCACCAAACAACAGCCTGTTGTCAGGTAATAATCGATAGTAATATTTTAAAATCCGCGTATCCATAGTCACTTGAGAGGTATAAATACCTGCTTGTTGTAACTCATCGGCGGTAAGTGGCTCAGTCACAATAACATTACTGAGTATTGGCAAATATTTATTATCGATAACCGGTGAGAATTGCTTGGGTGTATAAGCATTACCGGCACAAATCACCTTGTTGGCAAGTAACTCACCAGACTCGGTTATTAAGCGATGCTTGCTGCCTTCTTGCTGCCAGTCAAGTACGCAAGACTGTTCAGATATTGGCACTTTGGCTTGCTCAACTATTCCTTTATAACCCAGTAGTAATTTTAGTGGGTTAATCCCAAAACCATCATTAAGTCGCAGCGCACCATAGGCTTGCTGGTGATTCATGTATTGCTGGCAAAAAGTGTTACGGTCAATGAACTCTGCGCCGTCACCAAAGTGCTGTTGAATGAATCCCGCTGTTGCTTGCAGTTGCGCTAATGCTTTTGGGTTGTGAGCGACTTTTAAGTAACCCGTATCCTGCACATCACAGTTAATCTGATGCTGCTTAATTAATCCTGCAACGCGCTCAACCGCCTCGGTAAACTCACCATAAATACCCTTAGCCGTGTCCAAATCCCATCGTTGCGCCATTGCGCTGTAACCTAATCGACCAGAGCCTTTTAAGACAAATCCTGCATTACGCGCACTGGCACCAAAGCCAACTTGATTAGCCTCTAGCACATGACAATCAATATTAAATTCAGTCGCCAGATAGTAAGCGGTGAGCAATCCTGTATAACCGCCACCAATAATAGCTACATCGGTTTGATGAGTCCCTTTTAAAGGCGCATTGGTTGTGGGTAATGCAATGGTGCTAGCCCAATAACTATTGGGTAAAGGTTGGTTTGCAGCATGGGTATTAATCAGAGGATCATACATAGTGGTAGCGTCTTATTATTAGAGATAATGAAAAAGTGAATATAATTATTTACAGGCTCTTGAAAACGCTAAAAAACCAATAGCATTTCACAGGCAACACAATGACAATCCTCACCGCATAACACACACATATATTCTTCACCCATATGCCTTTGATGCCAACGCTGTGGATGTAACTTAATCAGCTTACCGCCCGCCTTGGTAAAATAGCGCACCGCGGCATTATTAGGGCTTTGTTGCCATAAGTGGCTTACACCCGCTTTAGCACCTTGTGCTATAACCGCTTGCTTAGAAACCTGTAAAAGCAGTCCCCCTAATCCTTTACCTCTGCCATGCTCAGCAATGGTATTAGATTTAAAGTAACACACATCATTAAAGTCAAAGCCCCACTTTTTAACACTGCACCATTGATCTTGTTGCCACTTACCCGCTGCATAGGTTAATCGAAAACCGACCAATTCATCATCTTCAATGGCAACAAAATTGGCATTAATGCCATTTTTTATGCCTTGGTGATAAATGGCTGTCAGCTCATCAATATCCATATAGCCCTGACCATGAACTTGTTCACCTAATTCTAGTACTGCTTTAAAATCATCTTGTTGTAATTCTCTTATCATATTATTGATGCTTTTATTGTTATTGTTATTGTTATTGTTTTCAACATTGAAATGACACACCTAAGCTCAATTTAGCACATCAAAAACGCACAAAGCCAACGATGTTCATCTGTTGTGACCATTAAGCCATAAACTGGTGAAATCCCTTTGTCATAATGATTGCAATTACACGCTCGATTATAAAATAACCATCTGTTAGCTAGGATCTAATCGCACACAATGAATCGCATTTAGTCTATGCAATAAGCAGGGTGAGATTCCACTTTGCCGATATATATTTGCTTATACAACAGATAATTATTGAGTGCTAAAGTTGTTGAGCACTAAACAAGCGAACATGGCTCTGTGATATATCGATTGATTTACTTACCACACATAGCGCTTACCCCGCCCGACTTTTAGGACAACGCATTAGTCAGTATAAAAATCTGTTATTGATGAAAGATTTTATCCTTTCAACCTGTCTATACTGATCAGATAACCACATTAGGAATAATACAAATGGCTACTCGTCGATATCAAACACTGTCAAAAATCTGTTTACTTTCTAGTCTTTCAATTTTATCAACTTCACTTTATGCATCAGATAAAACGATGCAAGAAATAGTTGATGCTGTAAATGGCACACCTGATTTGGCGAGTCGAGAAGCGGGTAAAAAAGTAAAACTTCGCAATCACGCCAAAGGATTTTGTACCTCGGGCTACTTCACACCTAATCCTCAATTAAATGAACAATTGGCTATTCCTTTCTTCAATCAGTCAAAGATTGATGTCACGGCACGTTTTTCAATGGGTGGCACAAATCCACATGCTTCTGATAAGACGGCCGGCCGCTTTATGTCGCTAAAAATTGAGGGGGATAAAGAGAATCTCAATTTTGTCACCACCAACTCACCAGTATTTTTTGCAGGTAACCTTGAAGACTTTTTCACTTTTCAAGTCAAAGTAAAACAAGGACCTGAAGGCAAGCAATGGTTAATCGATAACAAACCCGATGCCAAAGCGTTTTTTGACTTTATAAAACAGCTGCCTCCCAGTGCCAGCTTTGCCAATAGTCGCTATTTTGGTGTTAACAGCTTCCTCTTCACCAGCAAGAATAACGATGTAGTACCTGGACGTTGGATTTTTGAACCCGTCGACGGTGTCGTTAATTTAACTCAGACTCAACTGACAGAACTTGCTGATGACTTTTTAAAAGATGAATTATTAACCCGAATTAAAGATAAACCCGCGGTATGGAATTTATTTATCAAGCTTGCAGAAAAAGGCGATAAAATTAATGATCCTACGGTGCTATGGCCAGAGACTAGACAGCGTTTATTAGTTGGCCAAGTGATCATTAACGGTGAAAGAGATACTGAATTGAATATTCAAGAATGTGGTAAAACTATTTTTAATCCAGTGTTATTGCCAAAGGGAATTACACCGTCAGCTGACCCGATTTTAAATGCTCGCACACCTGCTTACATTGAATCTTTTATTAGACGTCAGTAAAACCCGCGCATTTACACAGTATGATCCATCACCTCAAGGATTGGGTCATACGGTGAGGTTTATCTGAGTAATTGTTCCATTATTTAAGTTAGATTAGTACTCGATGATGACTAATCAGTCATCTTTAACTATTAAAACTAAACAGTAAAATAGCTGATAATCGAGTTGACCTATCTAATCCATTTTCTATCATACAAGAGACTATAATGAGCCTAATTGTTTATGGTGTACCACTTTCGCCTTATGTGCGTAAACTGCGTTTATGTTTGGCAGAAAAAAACCTCGATTATCAACTGGTGATTGTATTGCCTTTTGATCAACCAACTTGGTTTAAAGATCTTAATCCTTTGGGGCGTATTCCAGCAATAAAAGACGGTGATTTAACCTTGGCTGATTCCAGCGTGATATGCCAATATCTTGAAGACAAATATCATCACCTCACGCCATTATTAGGCCAAACCGCAGAACAACATGCCAAGGTCCGCTGGTTAGAAAAGTATGCCGATTATGAGCTAGCGCCGATTACCACCTTTACCCTATTTCAGCAGCGCGTAATCAATCCAAGCATGGGTAATGATTGTGATGAACAAATCATCATGACAGCCTTAAACGAAAAGCTTCCTGTCCACTTCGATTACTTAGAGCAGCTCTTAGGCAACAATCAATTTTTTGTCGGCGACACTCTAAGTCTTGCCGATTTGGCGTTCGCTTCTCAAATAGTTAATATGGCACACGCCGGTGAACAGATAGATATCGAACGTTGGCCAAATCTTTTTGCACTTTATACCCGAATAAACACGCGGCCTTCTATGCAGAATTTATGGCAAGATGAACAACAAATATTATCTTCAATGAAAAAAGCAAAGGTTCAAAATATCTAAATTTGGGATTAAATGGTTACAAGCTACAGCAAAACTCACCGCTAAAGATCAGCCCTAAAATCCGGCGCAATTTTGCGCTTTAAGGAAGCGAATACTTAGTCAAACCCTCTGTTGGGTTTGGCTAAGTTCGTAATAGTGCCAGCAGTGTTTTCGCAGATCCATGTTGCAGTGTGTTATTTTTTATCAATGACATTAACTGCTAGGGCCTGTTGATCTTTCAGGGTTGTTTTGGCAGCGAATTGTTGGTCATTTGTACAGGGCAGAGACTTTGTGATGTCGTTATTCTACATAAAAAGTCGATAGCGCAGTAAAAATGACCAACAAACGCTGCCCGAAGGGTTCGGCTAAAAACGTTTTTAACTCGAACAAAATTCAACCAGCAAAGATCAATAGGCCCTAGATAATCACTCTCGCCGCTTAATTACTTTAAAATTAACATTTGTTTTATTTCAAATACTTAATCTTTAATGCTTCATTTTGTTGCGCCAATATCTTACTGAGCTCACCCTAACCACAACAATGCTCCAAGTCTATTAACACAAATCATCACTCTCAAAACGAACCGAATCGTTCGTTTTACATGTTAAGATATCATCTTCATCACAACTTATTTCTAGCTAAAGCGCTATATTCTATTATGAACAAACTCAGTCGAAATGAAAGACACGCTGTTATTTTCAAGTTGCTTAGCATGCATAAACAGCTGTCTAACCAACAATTATCCAAATTACTCACTGTGACAGCTAAAACAATCCGCTGTGATCTCGTTCAATTAGAACAGGCAGGTCTTGTAAAAAGAATTCATGGTGGCGTTAGTCAGTCTGAAGGGGTGGATATCAGTAAGTTCAGCTTGGATGCAATGCTGACAGAATTGATACAACACAGCGCAATGTCTGACACCTTAGAAAGCGATTTAAAACAAGGTAGATTAAGAAAAATGAAACATAAAGTATTTGTACTTGGCTCATTCAATGTCGATATCGTTGCCAATTTAGAGCGTTTCCCTCAACCCGGTGAGACTCTGCATTCAAGCAGTAGCAGTATTGGCGCTGGGGGCAAAGGAGCAAACCAAGCTTATGCGGCAGCTAAAAATGGCGCTAATGTGACCTTTATGACTAAAATTGGTACCGATCAATTTAGCCAGTTTGCTCGCCAACATTTAAGCAGTACCGGCATAGATAACACCATCATAGTTGAATCATCCACTAGCCCAACAGGTACTGCACTCATTTATGTCAGTGAACAGCTTGGTGAGAATATGATTGCTGTCAATGAAGGTGCCAATATGACGCTGACCGATGATGAAGTGCACTCCGCAGAACAACATATTATTAAAGCAGAACTATTTTTAACTCAACTTGAAACCAATTTTGATGCCATTAAGCTAGCAATGACTATCGCGAAAGATAATGGCGCTAAGGTAATCCTTAATCCTGCACCGTACCATGATAGAACCCCTGAACTGCTCCATTTGGTTGATATGATCACCCCTAATGAAACCGAAGCATCACTAATGACCGGGATTAAAGTCACCGACTTGAACAGTGCTAAGCAGGCCGCAATCGCGATAAATAAACTAGGTGTCACTTCAGTAGTTATTACCCGTGGGTCTGATGGAGTATTACTTTATGAAAATGATCAATTTATTCAAATTGATGTATTAAAAAGCGTGGTAGTCGACACGACTGGTGCAGGAGATGCTTTTAACGGTGCTTTAGTGGCTGAGCTGGCTAAGGGTAGTACACTGCATGAAGCCGCTTTATATGCTAACGCCTACGCGTCATTAGCCGTAGAGCGCCTCGGTGCAGCTAACATGCCTGATGCCTCGTTAGTGGCGGCAAGACTCAAAATTGCCTAATCTGTAGGTTAGCATTACAGATCCCTTCCGCTGTAAAAGACAACAAAAAGCGCAGTTATCACTGCGCTTTATTTGATCAGCGTGATGATTAGGCATCAATTCATTCGCCTCTATTAAAACGTTTTTAACTCAAACGAAACGAAATTCAACCAGTAAAACGCAACTGACCCTAGTAAATTATTTTAAACGCGCTGCATAATCGATAATACTGTTGCGATATAATGCTAATAGTTCGGTATCTTTTACCGCAACACCGACCTTTTGCGATGTTTTATTTAGCCATTCATCATGTAAATATACACGGCCATCAAACTTTTGAATGGTCATCCCTTCGGCAACCCCATCAGTAACCACTCTTATAGGCCCTTCCCTAAGGGTAAATAGCTGTGGATTAATGACATAAGCAATAGCTGAAGGATCATGTACATGACAACCTTCTAAGCCTACTTTTTCACTATAAAATCTCAAGTAGTAACGGCTAACATCCCAAATAAACTGCCCAACTTCGCCTGCATCATCACGTAATTGGTCAAGATAATCTCGAGTAAAGAAACTTTGCTCGGTCACATCTAAACCTATTACCACTACTGGCCAAGCAGCGGTAAGTACTATATCAGCAGCATGAGGGTCATCATGAATATTCGCTTCAGCAAATGGCGTTACATTACCGCGATGATCATTTTCACCAAAAGCGCCACCCATAATGACCACTTCTTTAACTAAATTAACGATAGAAGGATCAGCCTGTAACGCCAGCGCAAGATTCGTCAATGGACCAATTGCTACCAAGGTGATTTCACCTGGCTCAGCCCTCACAGAATCGATAATATATTGATATGCAGGCCGAGGATCCGCTTTACCAACTACTTCAGATGGCACGCTGAAATCACCAAAACCACCTTCACCGTGTACCACTACAGTTGGACCAACTGAAGGACGAATAATAGGTTTACTCGCGCCAGTAACAATATCGGCACTCAGCTGATATTTTTGCTTAAGATAAAGAGCATTATGAGTGGCATTTTCAATAGTCACATTTCCATAAACTGTAGTAATGGCCTTTAACTCAATCTCTGGATGCGCTTCTGCCAACAGAATAGCAAATACATCGTCAATACCAGGATCTGTATCTAATATAATTTTAGTTGTCATCGGGATCTCTGTCCTATTTAGGTGAATCGATACATTATAGGGTTGTACTGAATGAGCTGTAACCATTAATACTTACAGACTCTTAGAAGGTATATCAAAAAATACCTGCAGGTGATTTCAGACGGATGCCAATTTAGTCATCGCCCAGCCAGTGCATTTGGCACTATACAAAAATAATCATAGCGTTAGTGTGACAGGCCATCAAACTTACGCTCACAAGTGAACATTTTGGTTCACTTAAGCTTATGCTAATGGATTATACATTAACTATATTCACTAAAAAGTGTAGCGATGAATCATATTAAAGCTACTTGCATCAACTCACTTGCAAGTATAGTCACATCACCCTATTCAAAACAAAAAAGCGAACCCTAAGGTTCGCTTTTTTTAAAATACCGCTGAATTACTTGTGGTATTTACCAGACAACTCAGTGACTGACTTAATGAATGCACCCGCATGTTCTGGATCAACATGTTGATGAATACCATGACCTAAGTTAAATACATGGCCAGTACCTTCACCGTAAGAAGCTAAGATTTGTTCTACTTCTTGACGAATACGCTCAGGAGAGGCGTAAAGTACCGATGGGTCCATATTGCCTTGTAAAGCCACTTTATGACCTACACGACGACGCGCATCACCAATATCTACCGTCCAGTCTAAGCCTAATGCATCACAACCGGTTTCAGCCATCGCTTCTAGCCATAACCCGCCACCTTTAGTGAACAAGGTTACTGGTACTGTGCGGCCTTCCGCTTCACGGGTTAAACCATCAACGATTTTTTGCATGTAGCGTAATGAGAACTCAC